>CALAGN010000130.1 GCA_937891785.1 uncultured Octadecabacter sp. | reverse complement strand
TGGTGGAGCCTAGCGGGATCGAACCGCTGACCTCCTGCATGCCATGCAGGCGCTCTCCCAGCTGAGCTAAGGCCCCGAATGCTGACGTGGGAAGATGTGTCAGCGAGGTGCTGTCTATGCAGCGTTGCGGGCGAGATCAAGAGAAAAACCCCGCCCAGCAGTAATTATCCGATGTTCAATTAGCTGTCGTCGACAGGGGCGGCGACATCGGCGATTTCGTCAAGCGAGACGTCATCATCGTCATCATCTTCCAGAACGTCATCACCAAGATCGACGTCATCATCATCATCATCATCATCGAGAACCAAATCGTCGTCTTCAGATTCGGCTTCCATCTTCTTGGTCTGCGCATCGGCGGCATCGGCAACCATTGTGCGGGTCTTGCCCGTATTCACCGTAACCGTTTCACCCGTGTAGGGGCTTACGATCGGATCGGCGTTCAGGTCGTAAAAACGCTTGCCTGTGGTTGGGCAAAGGCGTTTTGTTCCCCATTCTTCTTTGGGCATCATGCTTTCCTTCAAATCACATCGTCTACTTGCAGCGCAATGACGCCAACTGCCATAAGCAGTCAGGCGTGTCAAAGCCTTTGGCGCGGCATTCTAACTGGGACTTCATATGGGCCGTCATGTCATTGGGGGCAACCCCCCGATCGAAGTCACTTTGCGACGTTCAGCGCGCGCGCGACGCTTGTCGTTGCGCGTGTCGCGGCTTGACGGGCGGGTGACGCTGACAATGCCGCATCGGGTGAGCGAGCGCGAGGGGTTGGCCTTTGTCAGTGAGCGCGAAGAGTGGCTGCGCGGCCACCTGTCTGGCATCAGCGCCGAGTTGCGACCCGAGATCGGCGGGACTGTGCCATTTGGCGGCGAGGATTTGGCGATTATGGCCGGACCTGTCAAGCGGACCCGTATGGGTGACGGGGTCTTGATCGTGCCCGACGAGCCTGCCCGTGTGCCCGCGCGGGTCGAGGCCTATATGAAAATTCATGCACGTGACCGGCTTGCAGACGCATCGGATCGCTATGCCGCCGCACTTGGGCGCAGCTACGGGCGGTTGACCCTGCGCGACACGCGGTCGCGCTGGGGGTCGTGTTCGTCGGCAGGCGATCTGATGTATTCGTGGCGCCTGATCATGGCCCCGGCTGAGGTGCTTGATTACGTCGCGGCCCACGAGGTCGCGCATTTGGTTGAAATGAACCACTCGGATGCGTTTTGGGCGGTGGTCGCGGATATCTTTCCTGATCACAAACGCTGCCGTAAATGGTTGCGCGAAAATGGCGACAGGCTGCATCGCGTGCGCTTTCGCGGTTGACCGCGGGGGCAGTCGTGATCACAAATAACGCATGTTGACCCAGCCCCGCTCAAGTGATCCTGTCGGATCTGCCCATGACCGTGTGTACCGCACGTTGCGCACCCGTATTATGCATGGTGAAATTCTGCCCGGCCAGCCGTTGACCCTGCGTGGCATCGGCAAAGAATTTGGCGTCTCCATGACCCCCGCGCGCGAATCCATGCGCCGTCTGGTCGCTGAGGGCGCGCTTTCCATGTCGTCGTCAGGACGCGTGTCCACGCCAGAGCATTCCAACGAACGGCTCGAAGAACTCGCGGCCCTGCGCGCGCTCTTGGAACCGGAACTTGCTAGCCGCGCCCTGCCGCGCGCCCATCTTGCATTGATCGACCGTTTGGAAACCATTAACGCAGGTGTCAGCCAGATGGTCGCGCGCCAAGATGCGCCTGGCTATATTCGTATGAACCTTGAATTTCATCGCACGCTCTATTTGCGCGCGCAGGCCCCCGCGATGCTGGCCATGGCCGAAACCGTGTGGCTTCAGGTTGGCCCGACGATGCGGTCACTTTACGGGCGCTTGCGGCGCACCGAACCGCCCTATCATCACAAGTTGATCCTTGCGGCGCTCAAGGCTGGCGATGAGCCGGGCTTGCGGTTAGCCGTGCGCACAGATGTTACGCAGGGGCTGCGGCTACTGGCGTCCTAAGAAGGCCAGCAAAGCCGCGCACCATCGGCATGATTTGCTGGGCGGGAATAACAAGCGCATGGGCCAAATGGCTGATCACCCGGCACTCGGCCTTTTGGATTTGCGCATCGGAACACGCCGATAACAGCGCGCCGCGCATAATAATCTGGCGATCAGCCGCGCGCATCCAGGCGCCCAAGGTTTCCAACTGTCAGGCGTCCGTCACCTGCGGAGCCTTGGCTAGCGCGGCGCGAACTTTCATATACGTCAGGCGCTTGCCGATGATTTCATCATAAGCAAAGCGGATCGCCTTTTCGTGGCCACAGCACAGCGCGGTAAACCACGTTTGCGCCCATGCTGCAGGAATAGCAGAACCTCGAAAAAGACGCCGATGCCCAGCAGGGTCGACCAGCCAAAGCCAACCATGATCGTTTGTGCGGACATGCGCGCGGTCATCGGTAGGTCGACGGGGATGATTCATGCGGCTTTTAGGGCGGCAAATTCGCGGCCCTAAAAGCGCAGATAACTGTTGCCTTCACAGGCGGTCAACGACTTCACATAGCCTTGGCTGCAGACCCAATACCCCAGGAATACAACATGACTGCACGCCGTATGATGACACAGTGCAACGTCTTGCTGTTGGCGGCCCACGCCACCCAGATCGGCCATGAAAACCAGACTGTGTTGGGTGCCATATGGGACTGATCCGCGCGCGGCGGCAGGGGATGCGCTGGCGACTGCCAGGCCAAGCGCAAGAGTAAGGATGCTGAATAGGGATTTCATTTATTTTTGCCGTTCAATTGGTATGACGGCATGTTTGCCAAGCAAATGTAGCGCGGCCATGAAAACAGCCACGCCACATTTGGGCAATTGGTTAATAAGGTCTTAAGCGTGGATTGCGCCATCACCACAGGCCAATGCAGCTTCTCGCACGGCCTCTGAATAGGTCGGGTGGGCGTGACAAGTGCGCGCCAAATCCTCGGCGGCGGCCCCAAATTCCATCGCCACGCAAACCTCGTGGATCAAATCGCCAGCCATCGGGCCGATGATATGCGCGCCCAAAATTCGATCGGTGCTGGCGTCGACCAGCAGTTTAACGAACCCGTCACCGGCGAAATTCGCCTTGGCGCGGCCGTTGCCCATGAATGAGAACTTGCCTACCTTATAATCGCGGCCTTCTTCCTTAAGCTGTTCTTCGGTTTTGCCGACGGTCGACACTTCGGGGTGAGTATAGATCACACCGGGTATCACGCCATAGTTAACATGTGGTTTCTGCCCCGCGAGGCCTTCGGCGCAGGCCATGCCTTCGTCTTCGGCCTTGTGGGCCAGCATCGGGCCGTCGATTGCGTCACCGATGGCGTAGATGCCTTTGATATTGGTGGCATAATGTCCGTCGGTCTTGATCTGGCCGCGCGGCGAGATTTCGACGCCCAATGCCTCAAGCCCCAACCCGTCGGTGAACGGACGCCGACCTGTGGCGAGCAGAACAGTGTCTGCATCCATCGTATGTTCGCTGTCGTTCTTGCGCAGTTTATAGGTGACGGTGGCCTTGTTGCCCTTTGTTGTGACGCCCTGCACGGCGGCGCCCATGATAAACTCAAGCCCTTGTTTCTTCAGCGTTCTTTGGAACACTTTCTGAATCTCGCCGTCCATGCCGGGGGTGATCGCGTTAAGGTATTCAATGACCGTCACCTCGGAGCCAAGCCGCTTGTAAACGCTGCCCAGTTCCAGTCCGATCACACCTGCGCCGATCACGACCAGTTTCTTGGGGATTTTGTTCAATTCCAGCGCGCCGGTTGACGACACGACCATCTTTTCGTCGACCTTGACACCGGGCAGGGTGCTGACCTCTGAGCCGGTTGCGACGACGATATTCTTGGCCTCATAGGTGGTGTCACCGACCTTGACTTTGCCCGCCTCGGGGATGGTCGCCCAGCCCTTTATCCAGTCTATCTTATTCTTTTTGAACAGAAATTCGATACCCTTGGTGTTCTGGGCAATCACGTCATCCTTATACGACAGCATCTGCTTCCAATCGACCGAAGGGCTTTTGCCCTTCAACCCCATCGCCGCGAAATTGTGTTCGGCTTCGTGTAGCATGTGGCTGGCGTGCAGCAGGGCCTTGGATGGAATACAGCCCACGTTTAGGCAGGTGCCGCCCAGCGTTTCGCGCCCTTCGACACAGGCGGTTTTCAAGCCCAGTTGGGCGCAGCGGATGGCAGAGACATAGCCGCCGGGGCCGGAACCGATGATGATGACGTCATATGCGGACATGGGGTATTTCCTTAGATTTGGGTCGTATGGAAAGCGTATGGAAACGATATGGAAACCGTATGGTTAGAATAGGGATGCCACAAGCATCAGCAAGGTGGCAATCAGGCCCACCGCCCAGATCACGCTGCGCCACGGGGCCCAGCCAAAAACATAGGCGGGGATATAGGCGATGCGGGCGATCAGATAGGTGTAGGCGCAGGCGGCGGTGAAGGGGGTGGATTGGGTCGAGAGGGTGACGACCAGCACGGCGATGGTGAACAGGATCAGCCCTTCGAAGTGGTTGTTCATCGCCCGCTGTAGGCGGCCCGCCGTGCCGGTGAGGTTGATGGGGTTGTCGCGCGGCGAAGCGGCCTTTTTGACGCCGACCTGCTGGATCGAGGTCAGTGAATAGGCGCAGAACTGGCCGATTTGAAGAAGGGCGACGAGGGTGAGGGTGAGGAGTTCTGGGGTCATTTTAGGTGCCTAGAGATTTCGTAAAACCACCCAACAAACCGCCTAAAAAGTCACCAGTTTGCGAATAAGAGCGTTCGCCGGAGCTAACCTTGCCAACTGCCGTCGCCATTTTTTCGGCTTCGTTTCCAAGTTGAATCGTCTCCCCCATCAGATTCATACCGTATGAAGTGAGAACTGGGTTGGTTATTATCCCGCCTCCACTTGCTAATGTATGAATTTTGAGAGCTCGCAAAACACCTTCGTCACATAGCCACCTTACACATGGAATAAAAAATGTTTTGTAGCTTTGGTCCAGTTCCAGCTCTTCAAATTTGAGATCAGAACTCTGGATTCCCCAACTAATCACCAATGAGAGTATCTTGGAAATTACTAGTTCGCTTTTTTGTAAATCATCCAACTGATAATCTCCTATTAGTTAGCCTCGTGCTTGCACGGGCAGCGCCCGGACCTCCCCCATGGGGAGGGCGCTTTGCACCCACCCCGAGGTCCGAACGCTGCCCTGTGTTGCGTGCATGATTAGAGGTCCATCAGCAACCGACGTGGATCTTCCAGTGCCTCTTTCACCCGCACGAGGAAGGTCACAGCACCTTTGCCGTCGACGATCCGGTGGTCATAGGACAGCGCCAGATACATCATCGGGCGGATGACGACCTCGCCGTTGATCGCCATTGGACGGTCCTGGATTTTGTGCATACCCAAAATACCACTCTGTGGCGGGTTCAAAATGGGCGACGACATCAAGGAACCATAGACGCCGCCGTTTGAAATGGTGAATGTGCCGCCTTGCATTTCGTCCATCGACAGCTTGCCGTCGCGGGCCTTGGCACCCATGGTGGCAATCGCCTTTTCGATGCCAGCGAACGACATCTGGTCGGCGTCATTGATCACCGGAACTACCAGACCTGTCGGCGTGCCGGCGGCGATGCCCATGTTGACGTATTTCTTGTAGACTACATCAGTGCCGTCAATTTCGGCGTTCACTTCGGGCACTTCATTCAGGGCGTGCACGCAGGCCTTGGTAAAGAACGACATGAAGCCGAGTTTGACGCCATGTTTCTTAAGAAACAGGTCTTTGTATTCGTTGCGCAGGGCCATCACCTCGGTCATGTCGACCTCGTTATAGGTGGTGAGCATGGCCGCTGTGTTCTGGCTTTCTTTCAGGCGGCGCGCGATGGTCTGGCGCAGGCGGGTCATCTTGACACGCTCTTCGCGGGGGCCGCTGGATTTGGGCGCAGCAGGCGCGCCGACGGGGGCCGAAACTGCGGGTGCGGACGGCGTGGCGAGGGTTTTCAAGACGTCTTCTTTCATGATGCGGCCATCCTTGCCTGATCCGGTGACTTGATCCGCGGACAGGTTGTTTTCCGCCATGAGTTTCTTGGCGCTGGGCGCGTCTTCGGTGTCTTTGCCCGTGCTCGCTGGCGCGGCAGCAGGGGCTGCAGCGGGGGCGGCTGCAACCGCACCTTCACCTGATGACATCACAGCAAGCTTGCCGCCTGCCTGCACGGTGTCGCCATCAGCGGCGAGGATTTCTGTGATCACACCAGCGGCGGGTGCGGGCACTTCGACGCTGACTTTGTCGGTCTCAAGTTCACAGAGCATTTCGTCAGCAACAACGGTGTCGCCCACTTTCTTGAACCAGGTTGATACGGTCGCCTCGGTCACGCTTTCGCCCAAGGTGGGGACCATGATGTCGAGGCTGGCAGCATCGGACGCAGGGGCCGCAGTTGGGGCTGGCGCGGGTGCTTCGGCCTTGGGGGCGGGTGTAGGCGCGCTCGCCACGCCGCCTGCACTGATCTGCGCCAAAAGCGCGTCAACACCAACGGTTTCACCCTCGGCGGCCACGATTTCGGACAGGGTGCCAGCGATAGGGCTGGACACCTCGACAGTCACTTTGTCGGTTTCCAACTCGCACAGCATTTCGTCTAGCGCGACGGCATCGCCGGGTTTCTTGAACCATGTGGCGACGGTGGCTTCGGTGACGCTTTCGCCAAGCGTGGGGACGCGAACTTCAGTCATTATTTCGATCCTTTGATGGTCAGCGCGTCATCAACGAGCGCGGCTTGTTGTGCTTTGTGCTGGCTGGCAAGACCCGTAGCGGGCGATGCAGCGGCGGCGCGGCCCGCGTAAACGGCACGCAGGTGTTTCGATTTGGCGCGGGTCAGAACCCATTCGATATTGGGCTCCATGAACGACCACGCACCTTGGTTTTTTGGCTCTTCCTGACACCAGACCATTTCTGCATTCTTGAAACGGCCAAGTTCTTTGAGGGCGGATTGCGCGGGGAAGGGATAGAACTGCTCGAAACGCAGCAGGTAAACGTCCGTGATCCCGCGCGCATCGCGTTCTTCGAGCAGGTCAAAATAGACCTTACCCGAACACATCACCACGCGCTTGATCTTGCTATCATCCGCCAGTTTAGTGTCGGAATTTCCGTGCTGGGCATCGTCCCACAAGACGCGGTGGAAACTGCTGCCTGTCTGGAATTCCTCGGCCTTGCTGATCGCCATCTTGTGACGTAGCAGCGATTTCGGCGTCATCAGGATCAGCGGTTTACGATAGCTGCGGTGCAACTGGCGGCGCAGGATGTGGAAATAGTTGGCTGGTGTCGTGCAGTTGGCAACGATCCAGTTATCACCGCCACACATGGTCAGGAACCGTTCCAGACGTGCGCTGGAATGTTCCGGCCCTTGCCCCTCATAGCCGTGTGGCAACAAACAAACGAGGCCCGACATACGCAGCCATTTGCTTTCGCCAGAACTGATGAACTGATCGAACATGATCTGCGCACCGTTGGCGAAATCGCCAAACTGGGCTTCCCAAAGGGTTAACGCGTTTGGTTCGGCGAGGCTGTAGCCATATTCAAAGCCCAGAACCGCGTACTCCGATAGCAACGAATCAATAACTTCGTAACGCGCCTGCCCCTCGCGGATGTTGTTTAGCGGGTAGTAGCGGTCTTCGTTGTCCTGATTGATCAGGGCTGAATGGCGTTGGCTGAACGTGCCGCGTGCCGAGTCTTGCCCTGACAAACGCACAGGAAACCCTTCGGTTGTCAGGCTGCCAAAGGCGAGGGCCTCGGCGGTGGCCCAATCGAACCCGACGCCGTCTTCAAACATCGCCGCCTTGGTGTCCAACAGGCGCAGCACGGTTTTATGCAGCGGGAAATTGTCGGGCGCAATCGTTAGCGCTCGGCCAATTTCGGTCATGGTTTTGGGGCTGATCGCGGTTTTGCCACGCTGGTATTTATTCTCGTTCCGGCGATCGAGATGCGACCACTTCCCGTCCAGCCAATCGGCCTTGTTGGGCTTGTAGTTCTTGCCCACTTCAAACTCTTCGTTCAGATGGGCCTGAAATGCTGCTTTCATATCCTCGATCTCGCCCTCGGGGATAAGACCGTCACGCACAAGGCGTTCGGTATAAAGCGTCAGCGTGGTTTTTTGGGTTTTGATCTTCTTGTACATCACCGGATTGGTGAACATCGGCTCGTCGCCCTCGTTATGTCCAAAGCGGCGGTAGCAGATGATGTCGAGCACCACATCCTTGTGGAACTTCTGGCGAAATTCAGTGGCCACTTTGGCGGCATGCACCACGGCTTCGGGATCGTCACCGTTGACGTGGAAGATCGGCGATTCAACGACCAAAGCGTTGTCTGTGGGGTAAGGAGACGATCGCGAGAAATGCGGCGCAGTGGTGAAACCGATCTGGTTATTCACGACGATATGCATCGTGCCGCCACAACGGTGGCCACGTAGGCCCGACAGCGCAAAACATTCGGCGACAACGCCTTGACCCGCAAACGCTGCATCACCATGCAACAGGATCGGCATGACAGCAGAGCGGTCGGCATCGTTGAGTTGATCCTGCTTTGCGCGGACCTTGCCCAGCACAACTGGGTTCACCGCTTCAAGGTGCGACGGGTTTGCCGTCAGCGACAGGTGGACGGTATTGCCGTCAAATTCGCGATCGGAAGACGCACCAAGGTGGTATTTTACATCGCCCGACCCATCAACGTCCTCGGGCTTGTACGATCCGCCCTGAAATTCGTTGAAAATCGCGCGGTAGGGTTTGGACATCACGTTGGCCAGCACCGAAAGGCGGCCACGGTGTGGCATGCCGATGACGATATCGCGCACACCAAGCGCGCCACCGCGTTTGATGATCTGTTCCATCGCAGGGATCAGGCTTTCGCCGCCATCAAGGCCGAACCGTTTGGTGCCCATGTATTTGACGTGCAGGAATTTCTCGAAGCCTTCGGCCTCGACCAGCTTGTTCAGGATCGCCTTGCGGCCATTCTTGGTAAAGGCGATTTCCTTGCCGTACCCTTCGATCCGTTCCTTGAGCCAACCTGCTTCTTCGGGGTTGGATATGTGCATGTATTGCAGCGCAAACGTGCCGCAATAGGTGCGTTGCACGATGTCCATGATCTGCTGCATCGACGCAATCTCGAGGCCCAGTACGTTGTCGATAAAGATCGGACGATCCATGTCGGCGGCGGTAAACCCATACGATGCAGGATCAAGTTCGGGATGCGTGGTCTTTTCACGCATATCCAGCGGGTCAAGATCAGCGACCAGATGCCCACGGATGCGGTAGGCGCGGATGATCATCAGCGCGCGGATGCTATCAAGCACAGCGTTGCGCAACTGCGCTTCGGTGACTTCGACGCCC
The DNA here is from genome assembly GCA_937891785.1 of uncultured Octadecabacter sp. GTDB lineage: Bacteria > Pseudomonadota > Alphaproteobacteria > Rhodobacterales > Rhodobacteraceae > SW4. Next base: position 17,894 of record CALAGN010000130.1, on the reverse strand, counting down.
TTGTCGACAGCCTTGGCCTTAATCTTGTCGGCGGCGGCTTTGGGCTCGGCGGGCCATTGCCCATCCAGCGCTGCGGTCAGATCATCATTGGGGATAGGAGGCCAATCATTGCGCGCCCAAGACGGGCCTGCGGCCTCGGCCCGTGCATCGCCAGGGGCGTCGCCCAACGACTTGAAGAAGTCGCGCCAACTTTCGTCCACGGCATTCGGGTCACTGGCATAACGGGCATATAGCTGCTCGATATATTCAGCGTTGTGCCCCTGCATAAAGCTAGAGGCGTGGAGAGCGTCGTTGGTGGATTGGTCAGTCATGAGGGGACCTCATTGGGGTTAGGGCCGTAGATGTTTTCGTGGGGCTGGCTGGGGCGGGCGAGGAGGTAAATCATCCAGATTGCTCCGATAGCCAACACGAAAAGGCTTGGCGGGGTAAACGGTTTGCGCTGGTCAATGCCAGCGGCCGTAATTATGTCTTGCTGCTGCGCTTGCAGTTCTCGGAGCGACATGTCGGGGTTAATTTCAAGCTGCGCCAATTGTGCCATTACGGGTCCGGAAATTTGAAACAGTGCGACATAGATGGACGCAATCATTATGAGCATTGGCAACAATATCAGAGCGCCGGTATTTCCTGCATCGTGCATCCTGCGCCAAATGACAGCAAGAAACGGAACAAGAAATGCGAGCCAGATAAGCGTTCCTAGCCCGCCAATATCAAACAGGTTCAAAAAGACGTTGATCGCAATGAACAACGCCGCGAACCACCAGAATTCAGGTCGTGAAGCACGTCCTGAGAACGCGATGAATTTATCAATACAGGTTTTGATTGCGTTGGTCGGACCCATCAGCAGACTCCCGCCCGGACGATAGGCCGGGCAGCGCCCGACCCTGCCCACGGGAGGGCGCTTTGCACCCACCCAGGGTCGGGCGCTGCCCTTGGGGCATATGTCCGACCCATCGTCATGCTTTACCCAATCGCCTTCAGCACAGCCTCGCCCAGTGTGGCAGGGCTATCGGCCACGATAATCCCAGCCGCCTTCATCGCTTCGATCTTGCTTTCCGCGTCGCCTTTGCCGCCAGCGACAATCGCGCCTGCGTGGCCCATGCGACGGCCGGGAGGGGCGGTGCGACCGGCGATGAAACCGGCGGTGGGCTTCCAGCGGCCAGCACGGCGTTCGTCCGCGAGGAACTGCGCGGCTTCTTCTTCGGCAGAGCCACCAATTTCACCGATCATAATGATCGAGGTGGTCTCGGGATCGGCGAGGAACATCTCTAGGATGTCGATATGTTCGGTGCCTTTGATCGGGTCGCCGCCGATGCCCACAGCAGTGGACTGGCCAAGGCCAATGTCGGTGGTCTGCTTCACGGCCTCATAGGTCAGCGTGCCGGAACGGGACACAACCCCGACCGATCCGCGCATGTGAATGGAACCGGGCATGATGCCGATCTTGCAAGCGTCAGGCGTGATCACGCCGGGGCAGTTTGGCCCGATCAGGCGGGATTTTGACCCTTCCAATGCGCGCTTGACGCGCATCATGTCGAGAACCGGAATACCTTCGGTGATGCAGCAGATGAGCGGAATTTCCGCATCCAGCGCTTCGAGGATACTGTCGGCCGCAAAGGGCGGCGGCACATAGATCACGGTCGCATTTGCGCCGGTCATGGCAACTGCTTCGTGGCAGGAATTGAACACTGGTAGGTCAAGATGGGTCATCCCGCCTTTGCCCGGTGTCACGCCACCAACCATTTTGGTGCCATAAGCAATCGCCTGTTCAGTGTGGAACGTCCCCTGCGAGCCGGTAAGGCCCTGACAGATGACTTTGGTGTTTTCGTCGATGAGAATGGCCATATGATTAGGCTCCTTGATCTACTATTCGTGGTTCTTCTGATCTGAAGAGATGTGTTTTTCGAATTTGGCCAAACGCCTCATGCGATAAGCCTCAGCTTCGGGTCCGAACTGTTGTTCGATATAGTCTAATGGCTTGCGCTGCTGGTCATGCCGGTCAGCGTAAGCTGCCTCTCGTCCATGAAAGAGCAAAACAAGGAGACGGATGAAACCGTAACCATATAGCAATGCCACGATGGCAAGCCCTCCAAAAGTAGTCACTACAGTGGACATGCTGAGCGACGGTGCGGCACTGCCGTCTTCATAGAATTGCGAAACCTGAGGAAGTACAGCGATAGAAGCTATTGCCACCAATCCAGCTGCGCCAAATCTCCATGCTGACCAACTTTCTTGCCGTGGTGCTTTTGCAATGAGCTGAGACCCGATCTGATAAAAAAGAACACCGGTTGAGAAAATTGCAATCATGAAGATAAATGCGAACACTACTAGCCCTTCACCGCTTTGACGATTTTCTGGGCACCGTCTTTGAGGTCGTCAGCGGCAATCACGTCCACGTCCGAATTATTGATGATGGCTTTGCCTTCTGCCACTCTGGTGCCCTCAAGGCGCACAACCAGTGGCACTTTCAGGCCGACTTCTTTCACCGCAGCAATCACGCCCTCGGCGATGACGTCGCAACGCATGATGCCGCCAAAGATGTTCACAAGGATACCTTTGACCTGCGGATCGGATGTGATGATCTTGAAGGCTTCGGTCACTTTTTCCTTGGTCGCGCCGCCGCCAACATCAAGGAAGTTGGCGGGTTCGGCGCCATACAATTTGATGATGTCCATCGTCGCCATAGCAAGACCCGCGCCATTGACCATGCAGCCAATCTCGCCGTCCAGCGCGATATAGTTCAGATCGAACTTCGACGCGGCCAGTTCTTTGGGGTCTTCTTCGGTTTCGTCGCGTAGGGCGGCGATATCGGCGTGGCGGTAGATCGCGTTGCCGTCGAATGATACCTTGGCATCCAGCACCTTGAGGTCACCTTTGTCAGTGACGATCAACGGGTTGATCTCGAGCATCTCCATGTCTTTTTCGGTGAAAGCTTTGTAAAGCTGGCCCATCAGCGTAACGCACTGTTTGATCTGACCACCCTTAAGGCCAAGCGCGAAGGCAACGCGGCGGCCGTGGAACGGCTGGTAGCCAGTCGCCGGATCAACGGTAAAGTTGACGATTTTTTCGGGCGTAGAGGCAGCGACTTCTTCGATGTCCATGCCGCCCTCGGTCGAGCAGACAAAACCGATGCGGCTGGTCTGGCGATCCACGAGCAGGGCAAGGTAAAGTTCGGTTTCAATGCCTGCGCCGTCTTCGATGTAGATACGGTTGACGACCTTGCCTGCGGGGCCGGTCTGGTGCGTGACCAATGTACGGCCCAACATCTTCTTGGCTTCCTGTGCGGCTTCTTCGACCGATTTGGTCAGACGCACGCCACCTGCTTCACCGGCGCCGGCCTCCTTGAATGTGCCCTTGCCGCGGCCACCTGCGTGGATCTGCGCCTTGACTACCCAAAGCGGCCCGTCCAATTCGCCCGCCGCAGTTTTTGCGTCTTCGGCGCGCATAACAACGCGGCCTTCGCTGACCGGAGCGCCGTAAGAGCGCAGTAGCGCCTTGGCTTGATATTCGTGGATGTTCATTGTTGTCCCTCGTTTGCCATTGGCTTTGAACCGTTCAATCACACTGCGCAGCGGTAAAATATGCTTTTTTGGCAAGAGGGTCAAAAATCCGACATTTGTGATCACACCTGTAAAAAGTGTGATCACAAATGTCGTGCATGTCGCAAATCAGAGTGATTCGGTCGGGTCTGGCATTGGGGGTATTCAATAAAAAAGGGGCGCCCGCATGGGACGCCCCTGTCATTCAGATCAGCAGATCGGCCTAGGCAAGGCTGTCGTCGATGCCGATGCAAGCTGCGACCAGACCTTTGACGGCCTCGACCGATTTGTCGAACATCGCCTGTTCGTCTTTGTTCATCTTGATTTCGACGACGCGCTCGATGCCACCGGCACCAATGATCGTGGGCACACCAACGTAGAACCCGTTCAGACCATAGGCACCGTCAACATGGGCCGCGCAAGGCAGTAGGCGCTTTTGGTCTTTCAGGAAAGCTTCGGCCATTTCGATTGCTGACGTGGCGGGCGCATAGAACGCCGATCCGGTTTTCAGCAGGCCAACGATTTCAGCGCCGCCATCACGGGTGCGCTGCACGATCGCGTCCAGCTTGTCCTTGGTGGTCCAGCCCATATTGACCAGATCGGGCAAGGGAATGCCGCCAACCGTGGAATAGCGTGTCAGAGGAACCATGGTGTCGCCGTGGCCACCCAGAACAAAGGCCGTCACGTCGCGCATGGACACGTTGAATTCTTCCGCGAGGAAGTGACGGAAACGGGCAGAGTCAAGAACACCCGCCATGCCGCAAACCATGTGGTGGGGCAGGCCGGAAAATTCGCGCAGCGCCCAGACCATCGCATCAAGCGGGTTGGTGATGCAGATTACGAATGCATTAGGAGCATGCGCCGCGATGCCTTCGCCGACCGATTTCATAACCTTGAGGTTGATCCCCAACAGATCGTCGCGCGACATGCCCGGCTTGCGGGCAACGCCTGCTGTGACGATGCAAACGTCTGCGCCAGCGATATCGGCGTAGCTGGATGTGCCCGACATTGCGGCGTCGAACCCTTCGGAGGGGCCGGATTCGGCGATATCAAGGGCTTTGCCTTGGGGAAGGCCATCGGCGATGTCGAACAAGACTACGTCACCAAGTTCTTTGGCTGCTGCGAGGTGGGCAAGTGTGCCGCCGATGTTACCTGCGCCGATAAGCGCGATCTTGGCTCTGGCCATGTGAAATGGGTCCTTCGTATGGGATTGAGATCGCGACATTGACTATTCCTTTGCGCGACATCGCGCAAGTGTGCTGCGCTGCGGCGCGAGGCAGCCCATTGTTTGTAAGGAATCGTTTGCTTAAAGAAGAACGGAAAACGGACCATAGGAGGGGTGGCTGCTGCCCAAGCATCTGTGATTCCCGACCCACAGAAAGGCCGCATAGTGGAAGGAATGGCGTTTTGGACGCTTGCCGTGATCGCGGCTTTTTGTGTGGGTCTCTCCAAGGGCGGGGCACCCGCATTTGGGTCGTTGGCGGTGCCGATTCTGTCACTGGTGATTTCGCCGGTCACAGCCGTGGGGCTGTTGCTACCGGTGTTCATCTTCTCGGATATTTTTGGCCTTTGGGCCTATCGCAAATACTTTGATTTTGGCCTACTCAAGGTCGCGACCGTCGGGATGTTTATTGGGACCGGCATTGGCTGGGCCACTGCGCACATCGTTCCCGAAGACCTTGTGCGCGTCATGATCGGTTTGATCGGGCTGGTGTTTTCACTGAATTTCATCATGCGCGCGACCGCGGATGGACCAGCGCAGCAGCCAAGTTTTGCCAGCGGTGTTTTCTGGACGACAGTTGCAGGGTTCACCAGCTTTGTCAGTCACGCAGGCGCGCCGCCCTTGCAGGTGTGGATGATGCCGCAAAAGCTGCCCAAGATGGTATTTGCTGGCACGGCGACCTTTGCTTTCGCAATCATGAACGTGTTGAAAATCTGGCCATATTATACTTTGGGCCAACTTCAGGCTGAAAACCTGCAGGTCACGATGATCCTGTTTATTCCGGCATTTATCGCCGTTTTCGTCGGCTACGCGTTGATCCGTGTTCTGCCAACGCGGGTGTTTTATACGGTGGTCATCTGGATGTTGTTAGCTGTGTCGATCAAGCTGATCTGGGACGGCATTGCCGCCCTGATCTGAAGTCTAGGCGGGGCTATCTGTGTTGGGCAGCCCGTCGGCCAGCGCTTGAAATGCCTGACCCGATGCGACCATGCAGGTTGGCCCGCCCGGGGCCGTTACGGTAATCGTCCAGCTTCCCGTGTCGAGCGCGGCAAACACCTCGACGACTGTATTGTTGGCCCCGATGCCGATGGATTGGCGACTTTCACCATAGCCAACTGCGAGCCGTTCAACGACGATATCGTGGCGCGCGCAGTTGCTACTTTGAGCGTTCGATTGCGTGGTCAACAAGGCCAAAGCAACGGCAGTAAGCGTCATCATCAGGAATGTGCGGTTCATGGGGGGCCCTTCCGGAGCGGTTTTTCGTCTTGCCAAAACACTGCCGCCCAGACCCTTCAAATTGGTTAATAGACCTTAACGATGGGTGTTGCGTGGGCTATTTGCTGCGCTGCGGCGCGTTTCGGGTTGAATAATCCACAAGTTTCTGGCCTTTTCCGCGCAAGATTATTGCGAGGAAGAATCAATGACCCAGCGCCCGACACGTTCTGCACTGTATATTCCGGGATCAAAGGAACGCGCCTTGGACAAGGCCCGCGGGCTGGAGTGTGACGTGATCCTTTTCGATTTAGAAGATGCGGTTGCTGTCGATGAAAAGGCCAAGGCTCGCGCCACACTGGCCGCCCAATTGGCCAAAGGCGGTTACGGTGCGCGCATGCGGATCGTGCGGATCAACGCATTGGATACACCTTGGGGCGTCGACGATGCCGAGGCCGTGGCGCAGATGGATTGTGATGCGGTGCTGCTGCCCAAGGTAGATTGTGCAGCCGATATTGACGCACTTGCGGCGATTGTCCCGAATCTGCCAATCTGGGCGATGATGGAGTCACCCTTGGGGGTTCTGAACGCCGCCGCGATTGCAGCGCACCACCGTGTGCAGGGGTTTGTTCTGGGTACTAATGATCTAGCAAAAGATTTAAACACCCGCACCGTGGCCAATCGTGAACCGCTTCTGATGTCGCTCCAGATGTGCCTGCTCGCGGCCCGCGCCCACGGTGTGATTGCGCTTGATGGCGTTTATAATGCGTTCAAGGATGACGACGGATTGCGCGCCGAATGCGAACAGGGCCGCGACATGGGCTTTGACGGCAAGACGCTGATCCATCCGGCGCAATTGGCGATTGCCAACGCCGCTTTTGCCCCGACGGACGCAGAAATTGACCTTGCCAACCGCCAGATCGCGGCGTTCGAGGCAGCAGAGGCCGCAGGTCAGGGCGTGGCCGTGGTCGATGGCAAAATCGTTGAGAACTTGCATATCGTCACTGCCCGCGCGACCTTGGCTAAAGCAAAAGCAATTACAGAGATGGATGTATCATGATTTGGCTACTTTTAGGACTGGCACTTTGGTCGGGCGTTCACCTGTTCAAACGTATAGCACCGGAGCGCCGCGCCGCGCTCGGCGACAAGGACAAAGGCCCGATCGCGCTGGCGCTGGTCGCGAGTATCGTGTTGATGGTCATCGGCTTTCGGGCGTGGGACGGAACCGTTTATTGGGGCCGCTCGCCTGCGATGACGGGTATCAACAACCTGTTGATGTTGCTGTCGTTCTATCTGTTCGCGGCATCTGGCAAGGGCACGCGGATCACGCGCGCGATCCGTCATCCGCAACTGACGGCGGTGATTGTCTGGTCGGTTGGGCACCTGCTGGTTAACGGTGACACGCCGTCGTTCTTATTGTTTGGTGGGTTAGCCATTTGGGCCGTTGTCGAAATGATCGTTATCAATCGCGCGCATGGGCCGCGCGGCGATTATCACGCCCCACCCATCAAGTCCGAAGTGATTGCCGTTGTTGCGACCGTAGTTGTGTTCGCCATCACGGCAGCTATTCACATCTGGCTTGGCTACAACCCGTTTGGATAAGACATGCAAATCTATCGATTCCTGACCGAAGACGACACGTCGGCGTTTTGCCACAAGGTGTCTGACGCCCTGTCCAAAGGTTGGGTGCTTTATGGCGATCCGCAATACTCGTTCGATCAGGCCAATGGCGTGCTGCGCTGCGGGCAGGCTGTGGTGAAAGACATCGACGCACCCTATTCCGCCGATATGAAGCTAGGCCAGCAATGACCAAGACAAATGCAGGCCGCTTTTTCGAGGATTACGCCGTTAGTGATGTGATAACCCACGGCGTGCCGCGCACCGTTGGGCAGGGTGAACGCGCGCTGTATCACGCGCTTTATCCCGCACGCCACGCGCTTTATTCGTCAGACCAGTTTGCGCAAGGCTGTGGGCTGCCATTCAGCCCGCTGGATGATCTGGCTGCGTTTCATGTGATTTTCGGAAAAACCGTGCCGGATGTGTCCTTGAACGCTGTCGCCAATCTGGGCTACGGCGAGGGGCGCTGGCATTTGCCCGTTTGGCTCGGTGATACGCTGCGATCTGAAAGCCAAGTGATCGGGGTCAAGCAGAACTCGAACGGTAAGACGGGTGTGGTTTGGGTGCGCACGCGCGGGCTGAACCAGCATGACGACTTGGTCATGGACTACGTGCGCTGGGTGATGGTGCGAAAGCGGGACGTGGATGCGCCGGCTCCGGAAACTGTCGTGCCGGAATTGGCGACAGTCGTCGATCCCGTGATGCTGGTGATCCCAAAGGGGCTGGATTTCACGAATTACGATTTTGCGCTGGCAGGGGAGCCGCACCGCTGGGGCGATTATGCCGTGGGCGAGGTGATCGACCACGTTGATGGCGTCACGATCGAAGAAGCCGAGCATATGCTGGCCACTCGGCTGTGGCAGAATACTGCGAAGGTGCATTTTGACGCGACAAACCGGCCCGATGGCAAGCGGCTGATCTATGGCGGGCATGTGATTTCCTTGGCTCGCGCGCTGTCGTTCAACGGGCTTGCCAACGCGCAGATGATCGTTGCTCTTAATAGCGGGGCACATGCGAACCCCTGTTTTGCGGGCGATACAGTGCGGGCGTGGAGTGAAGTGCTGGACCACGCCGAAACCGATGCGCCGGGTGTTGGCGCGATCCGATTGCGGCTTGTCGCGACCACGGGAGCCGCTGGCGTCTTGCGGGGGGACGATGGGAAGTATCACCCTGATGTGCTGTTGGATCTTGATTACTGGGCGTTGATCCCGCGCTGACTGCGGTGATGTTCTAATTCACTTCGTGCGCCTGGTTGTCGGCTCGCTTGGCGACAAAGACGGCCTGCCACTCCAGCACTAAGGCATTCGTCGGTGGGTAAACACGGCCCACCGGCATGCGCGCGGCGCCAAAGCGCAAAGCGTCAGTTTTGTGATCACAGAAAACAACCGTGTGATCACAACCCCCATTTTTCTGCACTGCCGCGTCAAGATTCCGCACATATGCGCCATTCCCTTGCGTGACTCTTGCGAAAAAATTTGCCAAAACAGGCGCAACGGGCCCCGGTTGCTGTGGGGTCACCTAATAAAGGAGCCTGACATGGCCGATGTGAACCGTGGCAATCGCCCGCTCTCACCGCACCTATCCATCTATCGCCCGCAACTCACCTCGATGACCTCGATCCTCACGCGGATCACAGGTAATGCATTGATCGTGGGCGCATTGCTGGTTGTCTGGTGGTTCATCGCCGCCGCCACGGGCGAAGTCGCGTTCAACCGCGCCAATGCTGTGATCACAAGCTGGTTCGGTGATCTTGTCATGCTCGGCTCGGTCTTTGCGATCTGGTATCACACGCTGGCGGGTATTCGGCACCTGATCTGGGACAGTGGCCGGATGCTTGAGATCGAGAAGGCCGAACGGCTTGGCCTGATCATTATCATCGTGTCGATCCTGTTGACCGTATTTACCGTCATCGTACTGTAGGGGGCATCACATGAGTTTTCTAACTGATCGCAAACGTGCAACTGGTCTTGGGTCCGCGAAAACCGGCACACAACACCATTGGCACATGACGGTTTCTTCGGTCGCGCTGCTTGGGTTGATCCCGTTGTTCGTGTTCACCTTTGGCCATATTCTGGGTGCGCCCTACGCCGAAGTTGTCGCTTATTATCAGCGTCCATTCCCTGCAATTATCGGCATCCTGACGCTGCTTGTCGGCTTCATGCATTTTTGCGGCGGGTTTCAGACCATGATCGAGGACTACGTCCACGGTTTCGCACGCAAAGCCCTCATCATATGGATGATCTGCCTGTCCTACTCTGCTGCTGCCGTTGGCGTTTTCGCCATCGTGCGCATCGCACTTTAATCCGCCGGAGCGTTTGAAAATGGCTGAATATGAATACGAGACCCATGAATATGACGTTGTGGTTGTCGGCGCTGGCGGTGCTGGCTTGCGCGCGACCCTTGGCATGGCCGAACAGGGTTTGCGCACCGCCTGCGTGACTAAGGTTTTCCCGACCCGCTCGCACACCGTTGCGGCACAGGGCGGCATTGCGGCGTCCCTGTCCAACATGGGTCCGGATCACTGGCAGTGGCACATGTATGACACCGTCAAGGGGTCTGATTGGCTGGGCGACACGGATGCGATGGAATATTTGGCGCGCGAAGCCCCCAAGGCGGTTTACGAGCTGGAGCATTACGGCGTGCCGTTCTCTCGCACTGAAGAAGGCAAGATTTACCAGCGCCCGTTTGGTGGCCACACCACCGAATTTGGCGAAGGCCCTGCCGTGCAGCGTACCTGCGCCGCCGCCGACCGCACCGGCCACGCCATTTTGCACACGCTTTATGGTCAGTCGCTGAAGGAGAAGGCTGAATTCTTTATCGAATACTTTGCCATTGATCTGATCATGTCCGATGATGGCCAGTGTCAGGGTGTCGTCTGCTGGAAGCTCGACGATGGCACGATGCACGTCTTTAACGCCAAGATGGTTGTGCTGGCGACGGGTGGCTACGGCCGCGCCTATTTCAGCGCCACATCGGCCCACACATGCACAGGTGACGGCGGCGGTATGGTCGCGCGTGCGGGTCTGCCGTTGCAGGATATGGAGTTCGTGCAGTTTCACCCGACCGGCATTTACGGCGCGGGTTGCTTGATTACCGAAGGAGCGCGCGGCGAAGGTGGATACCTTACCAACTCCGAAGGCGAGCGGTTCATGGAACGCTATGCCCCCAACTACAAAGACCTTGCCCCGCGCGATTATGTGTCGCGCTGTATGACAATGGAAATCCGCGAGGGGCGCGGCGTGGGGGCAGGTGGTGATCACATTCACCTCAACCTGAACCACCTGCCACCCGAGGCGCTCAACCTGCGTCTTCCCGGCATTTCCGAGTCCGCCAAGATTTTCGCGGGCGTCGATGTGACCAAGGAACCAATCCCTGTGCTGCCGACTGTGCATTACAATATGGGCGGTATCCCGACGAACTATCACGGCGAGGTTTTGAACCCGACGGCGAAAGACCCCAACGCCGTTGTGCCCGGCCTGATGGCTGTAGGTGAAGCGGGCTGCGCATCCGTGCATGGCGCGAACCGTCTTGGGTCCAATAGCTTGATCGACCTTGTGGTGTTTGGCCGTGCTGCCGCGATCCGCGCTGGCACAACTGTCGATGCTGATGGGCCGAACCCGACCCTAAACCAAGCCAGCGTTGATGCAGCGTTCGATCGTTTCGACGGGCTGCGTTATGCGGATGGGAGCACGCCGACCGCCGACTTGCGTCTTGAGATGCAAAAAGCGATGCAGGCCGATGCGGCTGTGTTTCGCACCGACAAGACGCTGAAAGAAGGCGTCAAAAAGATGACCGCGATTGCGGACAAGATGGGTGATCTCAAGGTCACGGACCGCTCGTTGATCTGGAACAGCGACCTGATGGAAACCCTTGAACTGACCAACCTGATGCCAAGTGCGTTGGCCACAATCGTAGGCGCCGAGGCGCGCAAGGAAAGCCGCGGGGCACACGCCCACGAGGATTATCCAACACGCGACGACAAAAACTGGCGCGTCCACACGATCAGCCGGATTGATGGTTCATCGGTCGAACTAAGCCATCGCCCCGTCATCACCAAACCGCTGACCACCGAAAAGCAGGGTGGCATCAGCATCAAGCGGATCGCCCCGAAAGAACGGACGTTCTAATGCGCACCACCGCTATCATGGCAACGCTTGCTCTGCTCGCCGCCTGCGGCCCGCCGCCGCCTATGGACCCGCTTCAAGCGGCGGAATTCTGCGAAGAGCGCGCCCGCGCGGCACAAGGGCCTACTGGTCGTGTCACGGTTGGCGTAAACTCAAACACAGGACCAAGCACCGATGTCGAAATTGGGCTGAGCGGCGATTTTTTGTCAGGGCGTGATCCGCTCGAGGTCTATTCGTCCTGTGTTTACCAACGCACCGGCGCGGCACCTGTCCGCCCGCCAAACCTGCGATAGATCGGAGAAAAACATGACCAAAATATTTATCACCGCCATCCTTGCATTTTTTGCATTGTCCGCCTGTGACGTGGCCCTTAGCGCAGATCCGGCCCGCGAAGCCGCTGAAACGGTCGTTCGCCCGATCGTTGCCGAAACTGTGCCCGGTCCGGCCGGCGTGGTTCTGTCCGATTGCATCATCGACAACGCGACCGGCGCCGAATTGGCAAATCTTGCCGGTGCCGCCCTCACGGGTGTTGAGACGAACACAATCGCCTTAGTGTCCAGCATCTTGCAACGTCCCCAAACCGTGGCCTGCGCAACATCGGCACTTGCCGGATAATTGAAATGACAGGCCGCAAGGCCATACCCGAACCGAAAACAGGAGCCTGACCCGAATGGTTGAATTTACGCTTCCCAAAAACTCACGCATGACGAGCGGGAAAACATGGCCCAAGCCGAACGGTGCAAAGAACCTGCGCAAGGTGCAAATCTATCGGTGGAACCCTGACGATGGGCAAAACCCGCGTCTGGATACATATTTCGTTGATATGGACGATTGCGGCCCGATGGTTCTGGACGCGCTGATCAAGATCAAAAACGAGATCGATCCGACCCTGACGTTCCGGCGGTCGTGCCGCGAGGGCATTTGCGGGTCTTGCGCGATGAACATCGACGGGATCAACACGCTGGCCTGCATTTACGGCATGGACGACGTGAAGGGCGATGTGAAGATCTACCCGCTGCCGCATATGCCCGTGGTCAAGGATTTGATCCCTGACCTGACACATTTTTACGCGCAACATGCGTCGGTTAAGCCCTGGTTGGAGACCAAGACCAACAAGCCGGCCAAGGAGTGGAAGCAATCCATCGAGGATCGCTCGAAGCTCGATGGTCTTTATGAATGTGTGATGTGCGCGTGTTGCTCGACTGCGTGCCCGAGCTACTGGTGGAATGGCGACCGTTTCCTTGGTCCCGCAGCGCTTTTGACTGCAAACCGCTGGATCACTGACAGCCGCGACGAAGCGACGGGCGAGCGTTTGGATGATCTTGAAGATCCATTCAAATTGTACCGATGCCACACGATCATGAACTGCGCCAAGACCTGTCCCAAGGGTTTGAACCCCGCCAAGGCAATCGCGAATATCAAGAAAATGATGGTCGATCGGGTCGTCTAGGCCCGTCCGCGACGCTTGAATTGAGCCAAGGGCAGTGCCATGCGGCGCTGCCCTTGTTGTTTCGTTTCCATTGATTTTTCCAGCCGGGCCGTCGCGCGTCAGGCCATCAAAACACCCCAGAAGGATGTTTTATCAGCAAGGGCAAATCCGGCGTTCTTGCGATAAAGGCCCTGCAACTCCACGGTATCGCCCGCCATCAGCGCAGCCATCGTTTGCGTCTGCACACCGCTGCGGTCGTCGGAAGGTGACGCATCAGTTTCCAGAAAGCTTCCGTTGATTTCGTCCACGCCGTTGCGAACCAGTCTGATCTGGATACGTACGTCGTTTGATGCGTCCTTGCGAAAGACAATGCTGCCACCAAACAGATATGTGCCATCAACCGGCGCGGTGAATAAGTTCGTCGATGTATCAAATGCGGCTTGGTCGTTGGCTTCGGCCTGATTGATAGCGATCTTGACCCACGCATTCACCGCCATGGCATTATCGTAGTTTGTATACCCCTTGAAACGGGGGCGTTGCGGTTGTTGCGCGATTCCCGACGCAGGGTCGATAAGAATGCTGTCGAGAAACGAACTGCCATCGGCCGATACGGATAGCCGCAGGTCCGTGCCACCAAAAAACCCGAACAAGGCATTGGTCACATAGCCTGTCTGAAGTGCGAGGCCCGCGTCGGCCGTATCCACAACCCTGTTTATCGACTGGATCACACCATCGGTTCCGCCAGACGCGACATCGACTGCATCCCACAAGGCGGCAGGGGCACGCACGACGAAAGGCACGGCTGCACTTGGCGTGGCGTTCAGGCCAAACTGGTCAATCCCAGCGAGGGACTTAAACGGCTCAATCCATGCGCTGCCATCGAACACAGCCAAAGTTGTGCGACCAGTGACCCAAGCCCGCCAGCCAGTCCATGGCGCTTCGAAATGCCATGCTCCGCCATCGAACAAGGCGATCGCCATGTCATGACCAAGCCAGTCGCCAGTTGCATTTTCGGCCACGATATGGCGATCCCCGTCGACCGCACCGCTCGGCGGCACCGTTCTGTCGCTATCCAGCACCATCAGCTGAACGACTGTATCAAGTTTGCGCATCCCCTCGTTGTGGGTGACATGCTTTTGGGCCTGCGCGGGTTGGATGTAGGGAAGGTCGAGAAAGAATGAGGATTGAGACATTTTGTGCACCTGAAAATGGACGATATTGGCCTCGCATACTTGTCCAGAGTGGTTAAGCGTTCACAAATGGCCCGCGCGGTCCTAAACTGATTTCAATACGTCAGTTCACACGCGGTCCGGTTGAATTTTGGTCCGTCTTTTGGTATTGGAGTTGTGCCATTCGCCCGGATTCATTCATGATTTGTGGGCATGCAGCATGCGGGCAGAACGAACTATTCAATCGAAGGGTCTTACTATGATTACGCCGGTTTTGTTGTGTGGCGGTGCGGGAACCCGCCTTTGGCCACTGTCGCGCAAATCCTACCCCAAACAGTTCGTTCCGCTAATTGGCGATGAAAGCTTGTTTCAGGCCTCGGCCAATCGTCTGATCGGCAAAGGGTTTGCTGATCCGGTTGTCATCACCGCGTCGGATTTCAGGTTTATCGTCACCGAGCAATTGCAGGCGATCGGTGTGGATCCTGGCGCGATCCTGATCGAGCCCGAAGGCCGCAATACTGCCCCCGCCGTTCTGGCCGCAGCCCTTCATGTGGCCGCAAACGATCCTGATGGCCTGCTGCTGGTCGCGCCATCCGACCATGTTGTGCCAGACGCGAAAGCGTTCCGCGACGCAGTAGCGGTCGGTGTTCCCGCTGCGCGTGACGGTCGCATTGTTACCTTTGGGATTACCCCGGATCGCCCCGAAACCGGCTACGGCTATCTTGAACTTGCCAAGCCGCCGGTGGGGCAGGGGCCATTCGATTTGTCCCGATTTGTGGAAAAACCCGATATGGACGCGGCGGTTCAGATGCTGAACGCTGGATCGTATCTGTGGAACGCAGGGATATTCCTGTTTTCGGCCCGTGCGATCATCGCTGCATTCACGGAATTTGCCCCCGATCTTATGGCCCCCGTCAAAGCGGCCTACGATGGTGCCGAAGTCGATCTGGGGTTCTTGCGGCTTGCGCCCGACCCTTGGGGCCGGGCCGACGATATCTCGATTGATTATGCCGTCATGGAACGCGCCCGTAACCTAAGCGTCGTGCCATTCGGGGCGGGCTGGTCAGACTTGGGCGGCTGGGATTCGGTCTGGCGCGAGGCTGGCCCCGACGCCGCAGGTGTCGTGACGTCTGGTGCGGCCACGGCAATTGATTGTGAAGGGACTTTGCTGCGTTCGGATAGCCCATCGCTCGAAGTGGTCGGGCTTGGCCTCAAGGACATGATCGTTGTGGCCATGAATGACGCGGTTCTTGTCGCGCCAAAATCGCGCAGTCAGGACGTTAAGCTTGCGGTTGCAGCGCTGAAGAAAAAGGGTGCCTCGCAAGCGACGACATTTCCGCTTGATCACCGGCCTTGGGGCTGGTTCGAAAGCCTTGTGATCGGTGGCCGGTTTCAGGTTAAACGCATCCACGTTAACCCCGGTGCGGCCCTGTCACTGCAAAGCCATCATCATAGATCCGAACACTGGATCGTCGTCGAGGGTACGGCAAAAGTCACGGTTGACGAAGACGTAAGGCTGATCTCGGAGAACCAGTCGGTCTATATTCCGCTTGGGGCAGTCCATCGGTTGGAGAACCCCGGCAAGGTGCCAATGGTTCTGATCGAAGTGCAGACCGGCAGCTATCTGGGCGAGGATGACATTATCCGCTACGAAGACGTCTATGCGCGCGGTCAGGGGGCAAAGGGGTAGACCTGATGATCATCTGCCACAGTCGCAAGTTCGTCTTCTTTTCGTTCCCCAAGACGGGCTCGGAATCCCTGCGCGATATGTTGTCGGACCTCAACGAGGAAACGGTCACGTCCTACAGTAAGGCAACCGTGGCATCGCCTTGGTATTCCCACATGTCCCCCGCCGAGGCCAAGACAGCATTTGCCGCGCGCGGGTTGAACCTCGGCGATTATTTCACGTTTACGGTAACGCGAAATCCCTATCCGCGCATGGTCTCTATTTACGAAATGGTGATGGCCGTGGACCGTTCACAAAGGTTGTGGCGTGGGATCGGGCTGCCTGCCAAACCCTTTGGAAAATGGCTGGCGGGCACGCAACCTGGCGGTGCTGGAGGTGGTGGACGCAACCATGATCGATGGCGAAAATTCGGTACGTGGTCGACGCAGAACTGGATTTCGGGGCACGAGGGACGCCCTATTGTCGATAAGGTTCTGAAGTTGGAACACCTGTCTGGCGACCTGCCAGCAGTTTTGAAACTCTTGGATGTGCCGGTTCCCGAAACGCTTGTCCATAAGAACCGGCGGGTGTCCAGCGATTGGCGTAGCTATTACAACACCGCCACCCGTGCATTGGTTGCTGACCGCTTTGCATGGGATTTGGATACCTACGGCTACGGGTTCCAAGACTAGTCTTTTGGATCGTCCTTGGAAGCGCGTTTGCGCGTCATGGCCGCGCGCAATCCTTTGATCCCACCACGGCGCAAAAGCCGGTAGGCGTCCCTGTCGATGATTGCAGGCGGCAGGCCCAGCTCGCGGTAAATGATCAGCGACGATAGGGCGTTCGTGACATAGCTTGCCGTCGTAATTGTAATTGCGGCCCCGTTCATTCCGCCAAATGGCCCGTCCAGCGGCACCAGCAACAGCACCCCGGTACAGGACAAAATTCCCCCGCCGATTGTGACGATAGCGCGGGGGCGCTCCAGGCGGGACATGTTCATCAACAAACCGACTGGGCCAAAAATAGCAAAACTGGCGACACTGGCGATAAGGATCAGCAGGACCGGATAGGCCGCAGTGAAATCAGGCCCGAAAAGCGCCAGAACCGGCCAGCCGATGATCGCCAAACACATGCAGGCAGTGCCTACCAGAATGAGGAACAGCAGGTTGGCCTTGGCGACAGCTCGGCGAAAATCGACACCGGATGGATCATGCGCGAATAGTACCGCAAAGCGAGGGCCAGCAGTCAAGCGCACCGCATCCGCGACCAGTTCGATCATTGCCGCGACCCGTTTTGCGGCCAGATAAAGCCCCGCTTCAGCCGCGCCGAGCAGCGAGCCTATCAAGAGTGCGTCGGCATTTTGCGACAGAATGCGGGCCAATCCGACAACCCAAAGCCACCCAATAGTCCGACGCTCGCTGCCTTGCATGACTGGCACGGTCTCAGGCCCACTCAATGCACCAGTATTTTGACCACGCTCCACGTTGGGGCCGCGCGCAATGCGACGCGCCAGTGCCACCGCCATGATAATCGCGACACTTGCTGTTCCAATCGCAAACCCTGCAGCCGCCACGGCGGCGTCCAGTTGCACCCAAAGTGTGAACCCCGCCGTCAGTATCAGCGGCACGCCCACGCGGAAGAGCGATGTTGAAAGGACCGCCGTGACCAGATCGTTCGTGGCGCGGTAGCCGTTGGCCAAAAGCTGGATCATTGCCGAGGCAGCAACCATGATCACCAAAAACCAAGGCAGGGATGGTGACGCGTAGATCAGATTGTTCGGAGTGACCTGCGCACCAACCCACAACAGTGCCGCCAACACCGCCGTGCCACCTGCCGCTGCCAACAAACCGCGCATTAACAACCGGCGAAGGTCCTGTGTGGATGGCTCTTGCATAGCAAGACATATTTGATCCGATTTG
>CALAGN010000129.1 GCA_937891785.1 uncultured Octadecabacter sp. | reverse complement strand
GAAATCCTGTTCGCCGTCGTTATCTTTGGCCTTGCCGCCGCCGGGCTTGGCCTTGGGCTCGCGTTCGGGCGTGGACCGGCACGGACAAGTTGTGGCGCGTCTGCGGGGCTACCCGAAGGGCGCTGTTCTGACTGCCCATTACGTCGCAAAACACGGCCAGTCGAGGAGGCAGGGCAATGACGCAATACCGAGTTGCCGAAATCGTTCGCGACGACGTCCCGACTCTGACACCCGAAATGCCAATCCGGCGCGCAGTCACAGAGCTGGTCCAAGCGCGCGCCGCCGCTGCTATTGTTATCGGCGACGATGGCGGTCTTGTTGGTCTCTTAACCCAAAAGGACTGTTTTCAGCACGCTCTTAAGGCGAGTTACTATCAAGAGTGGATGGGCAGTGTTGCCGATCAGATGTCACGCAACGTGATCTGCGTCGACAAGAATGACGACGTTGTGAGCGTTGCCGAAAAGTTTCTATCGTGCCCCCACCGTGTCTTTCCGGTCCTTGATGGGGCGAAAGTCATCGGGCTGGTGCACCGCTCGGATGTGCTTACCCTGCTGATCCGCATTGGTTGAGCGTGATAAGCTGAAAATTGGACACCCGTTTGCCAACGTTGGCAGCTTGGATCGTCCGCGCGATGCAGATACGATCTTTCTAGACGAAAATTCTCGACTTTAGATGTTATCTCGCATTTGGCGTGGTATGTCTGGCGCTTGGACGCCATAAAATCAACTGGATGGGTCGCCAATCTTGGCCCGCGCTAAGGCAGTCAAAGGACTTCAAAACAATATGTGCCCAGCATCACCGGCCAAAGGAAACGATCGCGGATTTATTATACCGATCGGCGGTGGCGAGGACCGTGTTAAGGAAATGAAAATTCACCGCAAGTTCGTCGAGCTTTCGGGTGGCGCGGATGCCTATATCGTTGTAATCCCGACAGCCTCGATGCTTGATGAAACTGGCGAAGACTACAATCGCATCTTCTCTAGTCTGGGTGCCGGCAAGGTTGATTTCCTTCCCATTACGCGCCGCTCGGATTGCGAGAACCCCGAATTTGCGCAGATGCTGGATAGTGCCACCGGTATCTTCATCACGGGTGGAAATCAGCTGCGTCTGTCGGCCATTTTGGGCGGGACACTGCTAGTGACCAAGATCAGGCGGCAAAACGCTGCCGGTGTTCCCGTCGCGGGCACCTCTGCGGGGGCGTCCATCATGTCAGAACACATGGTCGCTGGTGGCCAAGGCAACGAATCCCCGGCCGAAGGTGCAGTTACGCTGTCACCGGGTATCGGGCTGACGAACGCCGTCATTATTGATCAACACTTCACCCAGCGAAATCGGTTGGGTCGCCTGCTAACTGCATCATCCTTCAATCCGTTTCTGATCGGCCTTGGTATTGACGAAGACACCGCCGCCTTCATTGATCCCAACGACGTGTTGGAAGTGGTCGGGAGCGGCACGGTTACTGTTGTCGACGCCAGCAAGGTGACCCACTCGTCAATGTGGGACGCCAAGCCGGGCGAGGCGCTCAGCCTTTTGGGCTTGCGACTTGACGTCTTGGGCGAAGGCTGTCGATATGATCTTAAGGCACGCGTTGCTTATCCGCCGGACGCGCATTTGGCGCTTTGCGCTTTGCCAGTCACAAGCGTCTAGACCACCGCATCGTCGCGGAACACTCACAATCAACGAGGTCACCATTTGAAAATAGTCTCATCCAATGTTTTTGTCGGCCCAAACGTCTGGGCGGGTTTTCCTGTAATTCGGCACGTCATTGATCTGGGGGTATTGGAAGACTGGCCCTCTGCAAAAATCGGATCTGATTTCGTTGAAGCACTGATTGCCGCCTTGCCCGGACTATCGGACCACGGGTGCTCTTATCGCGAAACAGGCGGATTCTTGCGGCGGTTGCGCGAAGATGAAGGCACTTGGATGGGCCACATTCTTGAGCACTGCGCAATTGAGGTGCAAAATGTCGCCGGGTCCGATGTGACCTTTGGGCGGACACGCGGCACTGGCGTTCATGGGCAATACAATATGGTTTACGCCTATCGGCAGCGCGATGTGGGATTGGCGGCAGGCGAACTGGCGCTGCGGTTGCTGATGCATCTTTTGCCAAAGTCGCTGCAAGGTCAGGCCGAATATGACTTCGACCCTGCCTTCGATTGGCAGGCCGAATTGCGCAGTTTTGTCCTGCATGCCCAGCGCAAGGAATTCGGCCCGTCAACGGGCGCTTTGGTGGCTGCCGCCCAAGACCGCGATATCCCTTGGATAAGGCTGAACGAAGGATCGCTCGTGCAATTCGGGCATGGCAAATATCAGCGGCGTATTCAGGCCACCATCACATCCGAAACCCGCCATATCGCAGTGGAGATTTCCTGCGACAAGGAAGACACGCATAATCTGCTGAACGATCTTGGCCTGCCCGTCCCGCAGCAGCGTATCGTCTACACCCCCGAAGAGGCAGTTCAGGCAGCCCACAAAATTGGCTTTCCTGTTGTGGTCAAGCCTTTGGATGCCAACCACGGTCGCGGCGTTTCCATAAATCTGCTAAAGGATGAAGCGGTCAAAGCCGGATTTGCCGAGGCCGAGGTTCATTCAAAAAGTGCGGCCATTCTGGTCGAAAGCTTTATTACTGGCTTTGATCACCGGATGCTGGTCGTGAATAACAAGTTGGTCGCGGTTGCCAAACGCGTGCCGGGCCATGTCATCGGCGATGGCAAGCATAGCATTTCAGACCTTGTGGATATCACCAACGAGGATCCGCGCCGCGGAATTGGACATCAAAAAGTCCTGACCATGCTTGAGATCGACAATCAGGCGAAACGTCTGATCGCCGACGCGGGTCACACCACCGATACTGTCCTAGATGCGGGGGTGGTGTTCTATCTGCGTGCGACGGCCAACCTGTCAACTGGCGGCACGGCGGTCGACCTCACGGACGTCGTTCACCCCGATAACCGCGACATGGCAGAACGCGCGATCATGGCTGTAGGATTGGATGTTGGCGGTGTCGATTTCCTGATCGACGATATCACCAAGTCCTACAAGGACATTGGCGGCGCGATTGTCGAAGTGAACGCGGCCCCCGGCTTTCGGATGCATGTTGCCCCCTCGGAAGGTCAATCGCGTGATGTCGCCGGAAATGTCATCGACATGCTATTTCCGCATGGACAGCAAAGTCGGATTCCGATTGCGGCGATCACCGGCACGAATGGTAAAACAACGACCTCGCGGATGCTGGGCCACATCATGAAGACCAGCGGCAAGATCGTTGGCATGACCTCGACCGACGGCGTTTATGTCGATGGCAAGCTTAGCGTCAAAGGCGACATGACTGGCCCGAAGTCCGCGCAAATGGTGCTGCGTGACCCCACAATCGATTTCGCCGTTATGGAAACCGCGCGTGGCGGTTTGGTGCGTAGCGGACTTGGCTTTCAGCATTCGGACGTTGCGGCCTGCTTGAACGTATCTGCCGACCATCTGGGTTTGGGGGGCATTGAAACGGTTGAACAACTTGCCGTCGTCAAACGTGTTGTCATCGAAAGCGCGACGCAAACCGCTGTGTTGAATGCCGATGATATTGAATGCTTGAAAATGGCCGACTACGCCGAAGTGGATTCAATCTTTTACGTGACGGTCAATCCCAGTCACACGCTGGTCAAGGAACATATCAAAGCAGGTGGCAAGGCAATCGTGCTGGAACAGGGCATGAGTGGTGACATGCTAACGATCTATGACAACGGCTTGCATATGCCCGTTTTGTGGTCACATCTGATCCCTGCGACCCTTGAAGGCAAGGCAATGCACAACGTTCAGAACGCCATGTTTGCGGCGGCAATGGCATACAGTTTCGACGTTGATCTGGACAATATCCGCATCGGCCTGCGAACCTTCGACACCAGCTACTTTCAGGCTCCGGGCCGGATGAATGTGTTTGATGAACACCCCTTCAAAGTGATCCTTGATTACGGCCATAATCCAGCGGCCTTGGGCGCAATGGCAGGGCTTGTCGATCGACTTGATGTCAAGGGACAGCGCATCGCTGTGCTATCAATACCTGGCGACCGCCGCGACCGCGATGTCGCTGATGCCGCGCGCATTCTGTCGGGACACTTTGACCATTATATCTGCAAAGCAGACGATGATCGGCGCAAGCGCGGCGACGACGAAATCCCGCAAATGTTCAAGGCTGAGTTCCTCAAGAACGGAATTTCCGAGGATCAAATCTCGGTCATTCCAAACGAGGAAGACGCTGTGGCAGCAAGCCTTGATATGGCAAAGCAGGGTGATCTTGTGATCATTTTTGGAGACAATAGCCCGCGCTGCTGGAAACAGATCATCTATTTCAACGTGCCTGAACAGGCTGGCCACATTGCTGCGGCTTCGATTGGCAATCAGGCGCCTGTTCCATTTGAAGATATGGTCGACGGCGATTCAAATATGATACGCGACGCACGCGGTGTGCGACTGGCCCGTGGCGATGTCGAAGACGGCGATTGATCAGGGCAGTAACATGGATCGTATCGAACAGCTTGAAACCGCGCTTGATATCAACTGGGCGCAGGCCAACAATATCCGTATTGATCCGGTTCGCCGATTGACCGGACCGGGCCTTATTTGGGATCTACCCGGCGCAGTGGTTGATGTCTTTTTCGAAGATATCGATGCCGGCACGCTGACGTCTTTGTGGGAAAAGCACGCGCGCCATGTACTGGACGCACTTGGCTGGACGGATGAACGCCTCGTGCATCGTCGCTTTCAAGGGGGCGTTAATCTGGCGATCTCCGCGCCGATGGACCAGCTTTATACGGCGATCTTTGTGGCTCAGACAGCATGGCACTATTGCGCTGCCGAGCTTTTGGACGCCGCGTATATGCCGTTCGAGCAAATAATCAACGATTTGAAAACGGTCATGGCGCAAGAGGCAAATCCGGATTTGATCGCGTTGATCGCTGCGGCGGCGGCACACGATGTGGATATCCTGTGCGATGATGACGAGGTTTCGCTTGGCCACGGGGGCGGCTCTCGGACGTGGCCCATAGCGGGTTTGCCAAAACCGGATCAGGTGCCATGGCCGATCCTGCATGATGTGCCGTTCGCGCTGATCACTGGAACAAACGGCAAGACAACAACAACCCGACTGTGCGCTGCTATTGCCCGCGCTGCGGGCAAGGTCACAGGTATGACGTCAACCGATCATGTGAAGGTCGATGACGATGTCCTTGATCGTGGTGACTATTCTGGCCCAGGGGGCGCTCGGATGGTCCTGCGCGATCCGCGGGTTCAGATTGCCTGCCTCGAGGTGGCGCGTGGTGGAATTCTGCGCCGTGGACTTGCATGCCGGCGTGCGTGTGTGGCGGTCGTCACAAACGTCGCCAAGGACCACTTGGGTGAATATGGCGTGAACACACTAACCGAACTGGCGCGGGCCAAGTTTGCGGTTGCGCGGGGCTTGGCGCCGGATGGCGTGTTGGCGCTCAACGCTGATGATCCGCTCGTGGTGGAGGGCGCGGCAAGCGTCTCCGCGCCGATTTGGTGGTTTTCGCTTGATGCGGCCGCACCTCAGATATTGCAGGCACAAAAGCTGGGCCAGCCCTGTGCTTATCTTGACCAAGGTCAGATGATCTTTTTCGATGGCACCACCACGGCATTGACCCTCGCGGTAACGGATGTGCCGATCACCTTGGCGGGCGCTGCGAAATACAACATCCACAACGCGCTTGCAGCGATATGCGCCAGTAGCGCGCTTGGCCTACCATGCGACGCGATCCGGCTTGGGCTTTCAAGTTTTGTTTCTGACGCCCGAAACAACCCCGGCCGCTTTAATGAATTTCACCACAATGGCGCGCGAATTTTCGTTGATTTTGCTCACAACCCCCACTCTATTTCAGCGGTGTGTGATGCGATGGCGCTGTTTCCGTCCAAACGTCGTTTCATGATGCTAAGCCAACCCGGCGACAGATCAGACCAAAGCACTGCTGACGCGACTATCGCGGCGCTGCAGTTTAAGCCCGACCTGATCGTTATCGCAGAAATCGAGGACTACTTGCGCGGTCGGGCATTGGATGAAACGCCAGCCCTTATACAGACCTCGGCGATTTCGGCAGGCATCAAACCCGAACACATCTCGCATGTCAGTTCCCCATCGATCGGCGCAAAGCAGATATTTGACCAATTGCAGCCGGGCGACTTGGCCCTTTTGCTCGTCCTGTCAGACCGCGAGCGCGTATTCGAGATTTTGGCGAACGCTTAAACGAAACGGTGCTGTCTTTGTTCCGCCTTGGCATTCGCTTGACGCGGCGTTCCTCTCGTCGGGGTGGGCCGTGTTATTCTATGTGAAAAGCAGTTTGCATTAGGAGGCACCCAAACATGATCCTGTTCAGACACCTAAAACCTGCTGCCGGCAGGGCCGCTTAATGCGCTCGTTGCTTACCAAACTGCTTGCCGGTTCGCTGGCCACTCTTGTGACCCTTGCACTGATCACACAGGGGGCAACGCTATGGCTTGAGAGCCGCATTCCGCAGAACGGCGAAATACTCACCATCAATGGCGCGGATGTTCATTATCTGGATCGCGGCACGGGCCAGTCCATCGTTTTGATTCATGGGCTGTCGGGGCAGATGCGCAATTTTGCGCCCGCTCTTGTGGACAGGCTTGCAGTGGATCACCGCGTCATACTTCTCGATCGTCCTGGATCGGGCTATTCAGCGCCCCTCGCGCGTGGGGAGAACCCAATTGATGGCCAGGCTGATGTGGTGGCAGGGCTGATCGCCGCCCTTGACCTTAAGGCGCCATTGATCGTCGGGCATTCGCTTGGTGGTGCGGTCGCGCTGAACCTTGCGCTGAACCATCCTGACCAGATTGGCGGGCTGGCCGTGATCGCACCCGCAAGTCAGCCGCGCGCCAGCACATCGACCGCATTCGCCGCGTTGGGCATTCGCTCGGGTGGCCTGCGCCGATTCGTGTCACTTACCTTCGCGACGCCTTTAGGTCTGATGATTTTTGACAGTTCTGCCAAAGAAGTTTTCGCACCCGAGGTCATGCCCTCGGATTTTGGCACAGTGGGCGGCGGCCTTCTGTCGATCCGACCGCAAAGTTATTTCACGGCCGGTGGCGACATGATTGCAATTGCTGAGGCTTTACCCGACTTGGCGGCGCGCTATGCAACTTTAAATATGCCAGTTGGCATCCTGTTTGGCCGGTCTGATCAAGTGCTTGAACCCGATCAACATGGCAATCTGTTGCGCGATGCGGTGGCGGACGCGACGCTGACATTGATCGACGGGGGGCATATGATTGTTGTTACCGCGCCCGATCAGGTTTCAAGCTGGATTCTGAAACAGGTGACACGACTTGAACAGGCTGGGCTATAAGATGAGTAAGATGGCCCAAATGGATGAGGATCATATTGGCGCAGCATTTGCGCATCAGCGGGCCGGTATGGTGGCGCGCAGGCACACCTTTGGCCTCAGGGAGCGCCGCGTCGCCCTTGACGATCTTGCCACCGCTATAAAGCAAAACGAGGCAGCACTTGTCGCAGCTATGGCCGCAGATTTTGGTAAACCCAAAGCCGAGGTGATCCTGAGCGAATTCATTCCGGCCATGCAAGAAATTCGCCATGCGTCGCGCCACTTGCGCCGCTGGATGCGACCACGCCGTGCCGCACCAACACTGGTCACTTTCGGTACATCGGCGCGTGTGCGGGCCGAGGCCCGGGGTGTTTGCCTTATCATTGCGCCCTGGAATTACCCCTTTCTCCTCGCTATTGGCCCGCTGGTTTCCGCATTGGCGGCAGGCAATAGCGCGATCATCAAACCGTCGGAAATGACGCCGGCCACCTCGGCATTGATTGCACGGCTGGTAAAGGAGACGTTCTCGCCCGACCTCGTGACTGTGATCGAGGGCGGCGTCGACGCGTCGCAAGCATTGCTGGCATTACCCTTTGATCATATCTTCTTTACGGGCAGCCCCGCGGTCGGAAAAATTGTGATGGCAGCGGCCGCAAAAACGCTCGCTTCTGTTACGTTAGAATTGGGTGGGAAATCGCCGACTATTATCGGGCCTGATGCCGACCTAAAGTCGGCTGCAAAGTGGATCGCGTTTGGTAAGTTTTCCAACGCGGGACAGACCTGCATCGCGCCTGATCACGTGTTCGTCCACCGCTCGGTCAAAGACGATTTCTTAGCCGCGCTGAGCGAGCGCATTGCGCGGTCCTATGGCGATGGCAAAAACAGCGCCCATCTTGCGCATATCGTGAGTTATAAACACGCTGAACGACTTGTGGGTCTATTGGATGATGCTGTCAGCAAAGGGGCGCAGGTGATTTTAGGTGGCGACGCACAGGGCCGCAGCATGGCTCCTACACTGATAGAAGCCATCACGCCTGAGATGCAAATCGACCACGAAGAAATCTTTGGCCCGATCCTGCCCGTCGTGATCTATGATGATATCGCAGACGTCATTCGCCAGATTAACGCGCGGCCCAAGCCGCTGGCGCTGTATATCTTCGACAAGCACCGCGGGCGGACTGATGACGTCATCGCTGCCACAAGTTCAGGTGGCGTGGGTGTCAACTTGACGTCGGCGCAGTTCGTTCACCATCGCATTCCGTTCGGCGGGGTGAATGGCTCGGGGATGGGGGCCGCACACGGATATTTCGGCTTTCGCGCCTTTAGCCACCAGCGCCCCGTTCTGACCAATCATTTCTCTGTCCTGTCGCTGATCTTTCCGCCCTACACGGGCCGCGCAAAACGGCTAATTAGCCTGTTTAGGCGCGTGCTGGGGTAAGCCCGATTTTTCAATTCAGTCAGGCACGGCCCATCACAAGACCGCGCGCATGCTGTGGCCAAGACGAAACAGCAAACGCACCTTGGTCACTGCCGCCCCGCCATCCCATGTGACGCGATTGATCGTAAACAAAGCACTGCCTTCCGGGCACTGAAGAAGAACGGCGTCTTCTTGGGTAGCCGAAGTTGCGGCGAAAGATATTTCGCCATGCGTATAAGGGGCGTGCTTGAGGAGCCACTCGTTGGCGCTTACAGTTTCAAAACCCTCGCGCGAAGCGGCAGGAACCACGTT
This sequence comes from uncultured Octadecabacter sp., assembly GCA_937891785.1. Taxonomy (GTDB): domain Bacteria; phylum Pseudomonadota; class Alphaproteobacteria; order Rhodobacterales; family Rhodobacteraceae; genus SW4. Next base: position 30,737 of record CALAGN010000129.1, on the reverse strand, counting down.
AGGATCAATCCACCGATCCTCGAATGCGTAGGGTGTGCCGTCCGCCGAATGCAGCGCACCAACATGAAGCAAGGGCCGGCCTGCAGACGTTTCCATTGCACTGCTGATCGCCAACGGCGGCACGGCGTCGTGCCGCGTGATCAGCCGATAACTGTAGGTTTGGCCCCGATCTTCGATCTCGGTGCGAATAACGGCAATGTTGAGTGTGGCTTTGGCAACAGGTTGTGTTGCGACCCGGGTTCCGGCCTTGCGGCGGCGGTCCAGCGCGCCGGCCTCAGCCACTGCGCGCAACGCGCGGTTCACAGTGGTGCGCGCGCAGCCAAATTCGAGCGCTAAGTCTGCCTCGTTCGGGATCAGGTCGCCAGGCTTCCATTCGCGGGCATGGATGCGGCGCAGCACTTCGGTCTGCACGCTTTGCCAATTTCGAAAAGTGTGCGTGTTCATATGGCGTCTTTCAATGCGTCAATGGTGCGCTTGTAGGTCGCGATAATGTCGGCGCGCGCGATGTGTTGCCCGCCTTTTACCATGTGACGACCCGCAGACCAAACATCGCGCACTAGCCTGTCGTCGCCTGCAAAAATCCAAGCGTCAAGAGCGGTATCTTGGGCCCGACCCCACATGTGTTCATTGTCCGTATCAAGCGTTAGCATATCAGCCCAATACCCAACTTCGAGCCGTCCGGTTTTGCGCTGCGCAGCTTGCGCGCCACCCTGTAAAATACCCTCTAGCATCCGTCGGCCTGTCGAGTGATCAGACGACGCCAAAGCGGCCCGCGTGCCGTCGCGTAGGCGTTGCGAATAATCCAGCGTGCGCAACTCCTCGCTCAGCGAGATGCGGATGTTGCTGTCAGACCCAACAGCAATTGCGCCCCCTGCGTCTGTCCAACGAACAGCATCGAAAATTCCATCGCCAAGGCTGCTTTCGGTAATTGGGCAAAGCCCGGCGACGGCCCCCGACTGCGCCAACCGGACAGTTTCTCGCGGAGCCATTTGCGTGCAATGAATCAGGCACCAGCGTGCATCCAGTCCCATGTTATCCAGGGCCCATTCAACAGGGCGCGCGCCCAAATGGGCGCACACTTCGTCAACTTCAGGCGCCTGTTCGGCCAAATGCATATGGATCGGACCAGTTGGGAAATGTGCACCGTACGATTTGAGGTTTTCGACGTTGACGGCCCGCAAAGAATGCGGTGCAGCCCCATGCCCTGTGTCGTCAGGTAGCAGCGAGAGCGCTGCGACGGCCCCCTCATGCAACATCTGAAACCTGTCCAGATCATTGCCGAACCTGATCTGCCCTGCGGTCAAATCCCGCCCGTCACATCCGCCAAACTGATAGTGGACAGGTAGCAGACACAGCCCGATTCCAGTTTGCGCTGCAGCCGCGGCGATCCTCTCTGACATCTCGGCAATGCTGTCATAAAGCGCGCCGCTTGGTTGATGGTGTAGATAGTGGAATTCAGCGTTGGTCGCGTATCCGGCTTCAAGCATTTCCATCTGCACAAAGGCGGTAATCGCCTCCACGTGATCAGGGCTCAGCCGGTCAAGGAACCGGAACATCAGCTGCCGCCACGTCCAGAAACTGTCGCTTGGATTCGGCCCGCGCCGTTCGGTCAGACCAGCCATGGCCCGCTGAAATGCATGGCTATGCACATTCACGGGGGCGGGCAATAAAAGATCGCGCCTGTCACCTGCCATCGCAGTATCGGTTTGAACGGCACTGATCCGACCTGTGTCATCAATATCGACACGCACATCTAACGCCCAGCCTGTCGGCAATAATGCGGATTTGGCCCAAACAGTCTGCATCGTGCTCTCGCTTGACAAAAATAATATGTATGCACATAAAACATCAATCGAGATTATTAGCAAGTGAGCCGATACCGATGCTTTTGACCAACGCACAACTTGTAACGTTACAAAACGACGACAGTTTTGGGCTGATTGGCGACGGGGTGGTTGCGCTCGAAGGCGCAAAGATCGCATGGGCCGGAGGGGCGTCGGACTTGCCTGATGCATACCGCGGCCTTGAAATACACGACCTTGGTGGTCGGCTTGTAACACCAGCATTGATTGACTGTCATACCCACGTCGTTTTCGGCGGCAACCGCGCGGCCGAATTCGAACTGCGCCTGAACGGCGCCAGCTATGAACAAGTCGCGAAGGCGGGGGGTGGTATCGTGTCAACTGTTTCCGCAACCCGCGCTGCATCCGAGGATGCCCTGCTTGCCGATGCCCTGACGCGAGTCGACGCAATGATCTCCGAAGGTGTCACGCTGATCGAAGTGAAGTCCGGCTACGGCTTGGACCGCGAGACCGAGTTGAAGATGCTGCGGGTGGCCCGCCAGATCGCGAAAGTGCGTCCGATTAACGTGCGCACCAGCTTCCTTGGGGCCCATGCCGTGCCTGCGGGGTGTGCCGACGCGGACGCCTATATCGACGATGTATGTATCCCCACTCTGCGTGCTGCGAATGCCGAAGGGCTGGTCGATGCGGTGGATGGGTTCTGCGAAGGGATCGCCTTTGATACCGCCCAGATCGCGCGGGTGTTTGCTGCGGCGATCAAATTGGGATTGCCCGTCAAACTCCATGCAGAGCAACTGTCCAATATTGGCGGCACGCAATTGGCCGCCAAATTTGGCGCACTGAGTGCCGACCATGTGGAATATGCCACGGACGCGGATGCGAGCGCACTGGCGGCGTCGGGCACGGTTGCCGTCATTCTGCCCGGCGCGTTCTACACATTGCGCGAGACCCAAAGCCCGCCCATCCAAGCGTTCCGCGACCATGGCGTGCCGATGGCACTTGCCACAGATTGCAACCCCGGTTCGTCGCCGCTGACGTCACCTCTGCTGACCATGAACATGGCTTGCACCTTGTTTCGCATGACCCCGCTTGAGGCGCTTTTGGGCATGACCGCCCATGCCGCGCAGGCTTTGGGTGCACAGGATCGCGGCCGCATTGTTGCGGGCGCGCGCGCGGATCTTAACGTCTGGGACGCCAGCCATCCGGCGGAACTCTCCTATCGTATCGGGTTCAACCCGCTTCATTCTCGCATCTTCAAGGGGTCGCTATGACTGTTATCCTTACGCCCGGCGCGGCAACTTTGGCGCAGTTGCACGACATTTGGTCTGGCCAAAAACCTGTCACGCTTGACCCGTCATCGTACGCTGGCATCAACGCTGCTGCTGCACTGGTCGCGCTAGCCGTTGCGGGCGACGCTGCCGTTTACGGAATCAACACCGGGTTTGGCAAACTGGCAAGCGTCAAGATCGCACCCAAAGACGTGGCTACCCTGCAACGCAATCTGATCCTATCCCACTGTTGCGGCGTCGGCGAGCCGTTGGATGCTGCCACAACCCGCCTGATGATGGTGCTGAAACTTCTCTCGCTTGGGCGCGGAGCGTCTGGGGTCGTCATGACTACAGTAGACAGTCTCGAAGCAATGCTGGCCAAAGGCGTTACCCCCGTGATCCCAAGCCAGGGATCAGTTGGTGCATCCGGTGATCTGGCCCCGCTGGCGCATATGGCGGCGGCAATGATTGGCGAAGGCGAAGCGATGCTTGACGGCGTGCGGATGCCCTCAGCCAAGGCCTTGGCCAAGGCAGGGTTAAAGCCGATTATCCTTGGTGCCAAAGAGGGCCTAGCCCTGATCAACGGAACACAGTTCTCAACCGCCTGCGCCTTGGTCGGCCTTTGGGGCGCATGGCAGAATGCGGCGACGTCTGTTTTGACCTGCGCGCTGTCCACCGATGCAATCATGGGCTCCACGGCGCCATTGCAAGATGCCATCCACACCCTGCGCGGCCATGCGGGGCAGATCGCTGTGGCGCGCGCGCAACGTGCCTTGATGGCGGGGTCGCAAATTCGCGAAAGCCACGTTGACGGCGATACCCGTGTGCAAGACCCATATTGCATCCGCTGTCAGCCACAGGTCACGGGGGCTGCCATGGACGTGCTGAATTTCGCCGCCCGCACCTTGGAGATCGAGGCGAATGCTGTCACCGACAACCCGCTGGTCTTGGTGGATGATAATTTAATTGTGTCGGGCGGTAATTTCCACGCTGAACCCGTAGGGTTCGCCGCTGACCAAATCGCGGTCGCCGTGTCCGAGATCGGGGCGATTGCGCAGCGTCGTGTGGCGTTGATGGTGGACCCGACGCTCAGCTTTGACCTGCCGCCATTCCTGACACCCAATCCCGGATTGAACTCCGGTTTGATGATCGCGGAAGTCACCACTGCGGCGCTGATGAGCGAAAATAAACACCTGGCGAACCCCTGCGTAACGGACAGCACACCGACATCTGCCAACCAAGAAGACCACGTCAGCATGGCAGCCCACGCTGCACGGCGCTTGCTGCGAATGAACGCGAACCTGAATGTGATATTGGGCGTCGAGGCCATGTGCGGCGTGCAGGGCATCGAATTTCGCGCGCCCTTGCAAACCAGCCCCGCCTTGCGGGCGGCGATGGCGGCTTTGCGCGCCCACGTCCCCACATTGGCCGAAGACCGCTATATGGCCCCGTCGATCCAAGCCGCGGCAGAGCTGGTCGCCAGCGGTGCGCTGACCCGCGCCGTTGACTTGCCTGCGTTCGTGAAAGGCCACGCGCAGTGATCCCTGTAACTGTCAAACGCGGGTCCAGCCCGATTGTTTTGGGGTTGCCGCACACGGGAACGTTTGTACCCAACGATGTGATGGTAAAGTTGAACGAAAATGGACGCAAACTGGCCGACACCGACTGGCATATTGATCGCCTTTATGACGGATTGCTCCCTGAACTCACCACTGTCAGGGCCAATTTCCATCGCTACGTTATCGACGCCAACCGCGACCCTACGGGAGCAAGCCTTTATCCCGGACAGACCACCACGACGCTGGTGCCGCTGACCGATTTTGATGGGGTGGATATCTGGAATACGCCCCCGTCTGATATCGCGGCGCTTTGTGCGGCATTTCATGCGCCCTATCACGCCGCGCTTGCAGCCGAGCTAAGCCGCGTGCGCGATCTGCACGGCGTTGCGATCCTGTATGATTGCCACTCGATCCGATCAAACATCCCGTTTCTGTTTGACGGCACCCTGCCCGATTTCAACATCGGCACAGACAACGGCAAGACTTGCACACCCGAAGTCGCGGCAGCAACACACGCAATCTGCGCTGCTGCGAACGGGTATTCGTCTGTCATGAATGGTCGTTTTCGCGGCGGCTGGACCACGCGCCATTACGGAAGACCCGATGCGGGCGTGCAGTCCATCCAGATGGAACTCGCCCAATTCACTTACCTAAACGACGAAGCCGCGCCTTGGACATACGACGAAACCAAGGCCGCACGCCTGCGCCCTCACTTGGCAGAAATCCTGACGACACTGGCCGACATGGCCCCACCCTTTGGAGGCAAATCATGACCAACTCCCGCCACAACACCCGCGATGTTTTCCCGCCAACCGGCACGGAAATCACCTGCAAAAGCTGGCTGACCGAAGCGCCGATGCGGATGTTAATGAACAACCTACACCCAGACGTCGCTGAAAATCCACACGAGTTGGTTGTGTATGGCGGCATTGGCCGCGCTGCGCGGACTTGGGAAGATTTTGATGCCATCGTCGCAGCGTTGAAGGACCTTGAGGAAACGGAAACCTTGCTCGTTCAATCTGGCAAACCCGTGGGCGTGTTCAGCACCCACAAAGACGCGCCACGCGTGCTGATTGCCAATTCGAACCTCGTGCCGCATTGGGCGACATGGGATCACTTTAACGAACTCGATAAGAAGGGTCTGGCGATGTATGGCCAGATGACCGCCGGATCGTGGATCTACATCGGCACCCAAGGCATCGTGCAAGGCACCTACGAGACCTTCATGGAGGCCGGACGTCAGCACTACGCGGGTAACCTTACGGGTCGCTGGATTCTGACGGGTGGTCTGGGTGGCATGGGTGGCGCACAGCCTTTGGCCGCCGTCATGGCCGGGGCCTGTTGTTTGGCTGTCGAATGTGACGAAACCCGCGCTGATTTTCGCCTGCGGACACGTTACGTGGATGAAAAGACCCATTCACTAGATGAGGCGTTGGCGATGATTGAGCGCTGGACCGTGGCAGGCGAGGCAAAGTCCGTCGCGTTGATCGGCAACGCTGCTGATGTGTTCCCCGAACTGGTCAAACGCGGTGTGCGGCCCGACATGGTGACGGATCAAACGTCCGCACACGATCCGATCCACGGTTATCTGCCGCAAGGTTGGGGTGTCGCGCAGTGGCGCGAGAAACAGGAAAGTGCGCCCAAGGAGGTCGAAAAAGCCGCGCGTGCTTCGATGAAAATCCAAGTGGCAGCGATGGCTGATTTCTGGAAACAGGGCGTGCCGACGTTTGATTACGGCAACAACATCCGCCAAGTGGCCTTGGATGAAGGGTTGGAAAACGCTTTTGTTTTCCCCGGATTTGTGCCCGCCTATATCCGCCCGCTGTTTTGTCGTGGCATAGGCCCGTTCCGCTGGTGCGCGTTGTCTGGTGACCCCGAAGATATCTACAAAACTGACGCTAAGGTGAAGGAATTGATCGACGATCCGCATCTGCACAACTGGCTGGATATGGCGCGCGAGCGGATTTCGTTCCAAGGACTGCCCGCGCGTATTTGCTGGGTCGGTCTTGGCCTGCGTGACAAACTGGGCCTTGCGTTCAACGAAATGGTGCGGACGGGTGAACTGTCTGCACCAGTCGTGATTGGCCGTGACCATTTGGATAGCGGGTCTGTCGCATCGCCCAACCGCGAAACCGAAGCGATGAAGGACGGCTCGGACGCGGTGTCAGATTGGCCGCTGCTGAACGCGATGCTGAACGTTGCGGGTGGGGCCACATGGGTGTCACTGCATCACGGCGGCGGTGTTGGCATGGGCTTTTCCCAGCACTCTGGCATGGTCATTTGTTGCGACGGCTCCGAAGATGCCGACCGCCGCTTAAAGAACGTTTTGTGGAATGATCCGGCGACGGGCGTGATGCGTCACGCAGATGCGGGATATGACGACGCATTGGACTGCGCACGCGAACATGGGCTGAATTTGCCCGGCATTTTGGGAAGGTAACCTGATATTTCTCATGAACGCTTGGCATGTTGCAGCTTAGGTCTGTGAAATCACCTGCGAATGGCATCAATGACGATACCATAGAATGTGGCGACGGGGCGCGATGTTTCAGCGCAGGCACTAGAAATCCCGACCGCCAATCCAAATATGCTAGAAAAGGCCACTTCAACATTGCTGGGGGCCGAAGGTTGGACGAGGCCGCGCTGTTTTTTTTTGATTTGCGCAGGGTCATGACGTCCAAAGTAAAGGTCGTGATAAATGAGTAATGATCCGTATAAGGTTCTGGGCGCCACTAAGGGGACCCCGCAAGCCGACATTAAAAAGGCGTATCGCAAATTGGCGAAGACGCTTCACCCTGACTTGCACCCTGGTGATAAAACCAAAGAGGCCGAGTTTCAGGCGGTCGCGGCGGCCTATGACATTATTGGCGATGCCGACAAACGCAAGCGCTTTGACGCGGGCGAAATAGATGCAAGCGGGCAGGAGCGCCCCGAGCGACAGTACTATCGCCAACAGACCCGTGCGGATCCGCAGGGGCGCTATGAGTCGCGCGCCGGATACGAAGACTTTGACGATCTGTCGGGCGTGTTCTCGGGCATGTTTGGCCCGAACGCACGGGCGCAGGGCTACGCCGCGCGTGGTGCGGATGTGCGCTATCATCTGGATGTGTCGTTCATGGATGCAGCCAAGGGTGGCAAACGCGCGGTGCCGCTGCCTGATGGCAGCGCAATTGACCTCAATATTCCCGCAGGCGTGCGCGATGGCCAGACGCTTCGGCTGCGCGGCAAGGGCCAGCCTGGGATGGGCGGTGGGCCCACGGGCGACGCCTATGTCGAGATCGGCGTGCAGGCGCATCCCATCTTTACACGGGACGGAAACGATATCGAAGTCGAGGTTCCGATCGGTTTTGACGAGGCAATCCTGGGCGCCAAGATCGAGGTGCCAACATTGTCGGGCAAGGTGTCGATGGGCGTCCCCAAGGGCGCGTCGTCCGGTCAGCGGTTGCGGTTAAAGGGCAAGGGGATCGCGCCCGCTAACGGTACGCCGGGCGATCAGTTCGTGCGGCTCAAGATCGTTGCGCCCGCCAAACCCGACGCTGAAATGGAAGAAATCGCACAGCGCTGGCGGGACCATACAACCGAAGACCCCCGTGCCGCGCTTTGGAGGGCATTGTGATGCTGAGTGAACGTGATGTTGTGGCCACGGTGCGCCGCGTCCAACTGCAAGAGTTGCGACTTTGGGTGCAAGAAGGCTGGATACGACCAGCTAACACAGAGGGTGGCCCGGTATTTGACGATCTGGATGTGTCACGCATTCGGCTCGTGTGTGATCTTCGCAACGAAATGTCCCTGTCCGACGACGCGGTCCCGGTCGTGCTGTCGCTATTGGATCAGGTGCATGGGCTGCGCCGTGAATTGCGCAGGCTGGCCGAAGCCGTCGATGCGCAACCCGATGATGTCAAACAGGCGATTGTCGCTGCCCGCGGGGAATCCCTTTAACATAGATCAACGCGTGCGAACGGGCTGGCCTGTACAATCACACCGTGAATACAGATTTTGTCGGCGGAGATTATCGTGACTGACGAAGCTGCAAAAAACGCCAGACCGACAATCGTCATTGAGGTACCAGAGGCCGTTGGAGTGTTTGACAACTTTCCCGACTTTCAAAAGGCGTTTTATGTCCTGCGCATGGTTGGCTTTAGCCGCCAATAACCTAAGATATGTTGTCTGTGTCGGCGCGCAGTTGGAAGATGCGTTAATCGGGCAACGGATCAGAGCGGAAACCACGTTGTTGCCACCTGCGTCTGTCGACGGACTGGCGCGGCTTGCGGGCCGCTTGATCGCGGTACTGGACGGGATGCGCAGCGACGCCAGCAGCGGCGCGATTGGCGTGTCATCGGTGTTCACGCAGCGGGCGGATCATGCCCAACAGCACGCGACGACCCAGCGCGTCTTGCCGTTGGACCCGACGATTTCAAAAGGGTTCGCGCAAAAACCTTGGAAATCGCGCAGTCTGCCGCAGTTCCGCTTGCCGCCTGATCGGCTGTTGGCGGCGCTGATCCGCAGCTACCTGTTCGCTGGTCTATACCGCGCCGCAGCCGAAGCGATGGTAACAGAAAACGCTGCCCGTCTGGCGCGGATGCAACAGGCCGAGCGGTCGGTTGATGAGCAACTGGAAGACCTCACAGGCGAAATGCGCCTCGTGCGTCAAAGCGAGATTACCACCGAGTTGCTCGACGTGATCATTGGGTTCGAGGCGCTGAAAGAACGCGTGAAACGCAAACAGGCCAAGCCCGACGCGTAGGCGTTTCCTTTAGAATGGTCAGGTTCGTGACGCGATGTTAGCCGCAGGAAATGCGGCAAGGACCGGAGCATTTCGGGTCTGTCACTACGGCAAATGCCGAGTGGGCGATTGACGCCCTTTCAAAACGTTGACTTGGAGCGATCAAGCGGCGTTGGGATCAAAGCCTTACGTGCAATAAAAGTGGGCAGAGACCCGCTAGCGCCTCTGCCCGCTTTCTTGTTTCTTCATCGTGCACTTTGACATGTCGGGATTAACCCGCGACATGTCAAAGGTGCTCCGATTAATTCGCAGATGGTGGTGGCGGTGGTGGCACAAACGTAAAGAGTTGCGTTAGAGCCGGAACACTATTTGCCTGCATCCATGCGCCCTGACCAGCAGTCCAAACCATGGTCTCTCTGGTCAATGTGCCTTCAGCAACTTTTTGGCCCATAATACCGCGGCTGAATGGACCGGATGTCTGGCCGCCAGCCGTGATAAACCATACAGGATCCAACGGTGGTGGAGGAGGCGTCACAGGTGCCTGAACAACCGGCGCGACAGGTGCCGGTGCAACGGGTGCTGGTGCAACGGGTGCTGGTACAACGGAGCCCGCCTGTAGGAAGAGGCGATAATTGCGAAGCTTTGTTGGCCCGTCTGCCGGACCCTGTGCGAGGCCAATTGGGCCTGTGGCCCAGCTATAGGCCCCCGTAAGAAAGCTAAACTGGTCAGGTGGGAAATTCCGGCCGTTAATTGGATAGCTCGACGCCGCCTGGAAACGCTCGATAGCGGCGCGAGAGCCTGCACCAATCTGACCATCAACACGACCCGCATTGAAGCCAAAGTAATTCAGAGCATTCTGAGTGTCGACACCTTGTTGGGTCGACTGAATTCCCGAGCGACGTGGTGTCGGTGTCGGGCGGGGAGCAGTCGGTCGTGTAGGTGTGCTCGTGAAAGTACAATCAGATCTATCAGTCCCGCTGTTACACACGCCGGTGCCGATACCCGGCTCATCACACTCACCGTCGAATGCATATGCGCAGGAGTTTGGTCCAGTAGGTGTGCTGGTGAAAGTACAATCTGATGTATCTGTTCCGCTATTACACGCGCCGGTGCCGATGCCCGGTTCGTCGCATTCATTGTCGAATGCATATGCGCAGGAGTTTGGTCCCGAAGGTGTGCTCGCGATAGTACAATCTGATGTATCAGACCCACTAGGACACAGGCCAGTGCCGATGCCCGGTTCGTCGCATTGACCGTCGAATGCCCATGCGCAGGCGTTTGGTCCGGAAGGTACGTTCACGATACCGCAATCTGAATCATCTGTTCCAACGTTACAATTAAGGGGAACGTCGCACATACCGTCGAACGCCCATTGGCAGGAGTTGTCAGCTTGAGCAGGAGAACCGGCAAATGCACCAAGAGATAAAACGACGACTGCTAAAATGCTGAGCACGGACCTAAGCCGTGAATTTGATGAATGTTCCAATGTGATTAGTTCTCCAAGACGAAACTGCGCAAAAGCCGGCAATAAACCGCCCAATTTTTCGAAGCTACACGCGTACGCGAACGAAAGATAGCACCTTTTGGTTGCGCCTAAGTGTTGGTCTTGAAACGCCTTTATGCCGCATTTCCCAAGTGGCGCGCGGATTTCGCTGTCATGCCAAAGTGAAGCGAATTCGCGGTCCGATCTTCCCAAATGTGCGCGCTCTGACGGTTGCAGTTGAGGCTTGGAGCCCAACCCACTTGATCTGTCGGCAAAATCGGGCGTGATTGACGTCACGCGGTAGGCAACTTGGGGAATGTCGGTCTATAGGAAAACGCCTATTCAGACCTTGTTTGATCGACTACATATAGCCCTTGAGAAGATGTTTCGTCGGACGCTCAGCAACCCATCCTCGGTGCAGGTCGCTGAGATGTCCGTCAGTTTAATTTTGAAGTCTTAATGTAATTTTCCAGATAGTGCCTTTGATGGTCGTCACGATAACCGAAAAATCAAATATGATTTCTAATACCCTTCGCGCGTCTGCCAGTGGCTGCATCACGGCGCTTCTCGCATCTGGGGCTGTTGAAGACAGTATCTCGATCGCTGTGACCAACAACACAGCAGATATATTCGTCCAACTGGTTCTCGATGGTGCACAAGTGGGATACACAAGGGATCGTCTGGCTGGCCAGCGACTCTTTCCTGGCGAAACGATTACCCTCTCAGTCGAGTCCGACCCCACATGCCAATATGATATCAACGCCTCGGACGAGGATCATCGGGGAACCTCTGGGCAATACTTGCGGTTCACGATCGAAGGATGTGGGTCCGGCAGCGTTACCCTCAACTGACTGTACGAATGGGGTATCTGGATTCAGGCTGTCTTCGGATATAAACGCACCAGCTGCTGCAACGTCCGTGATGCTATCGCTAAAACGCAACCCTGTGCAGCAACGGCAATGCAGGGCACCACGCAGTGAGGGCGCCTGCGGTGAGTGTGGCAAGACCATTATCTGCAGCCCTTACGTTTAAGAGGATGTCGTCAAAAGGGCTGCCCGATGTGGACAGCCCTCGTGCAGCAGATGAGTGGTCTTTTGGTGCAGGTTCTTAAAAATCAACCTCGATCGCGATGCCTTGGGCGATGGCGAGTTTAACAACTGACGCGGCCACGGCCAAATCCTGCAACCCAACGCCGGTGCCGTCAAACAGCGTGATTTCATCGTCCGACGTGCGCCCCGCGTGGGTGCCATTGATGACTGCGCCGATCTGGTGAACGTCGCTTTCTTTGATCAAGCCTTGGGCGATGGCGTGCTGGGCTTCGCCGATGCTGATCGACTGGGCGACCTCGTCGGTGAAAACGGTCGCGCGGGTCAGCAACGATGCCTCGATCTCTTGCTTGCCTTTGGTGTCGGTGCCCATGCAGGCGATATGCGTGCCTGCGGAAATGTGGTGCGACATCACAGTGGGCGCAAACGTCGACGTGATCGAGATCACGACATCGGCCTCGATCATGCCTTCCAGCGGAACCGCCTCGAACGGCACGCCGGCCTCGTTGGCGATCTTTTCGATATTTGGCAGCATCTCGGGGTGGTAGTTCCAGCCGATCACCTTGTCGAAGTCCCGCTGTTCTAATGCCGCACGCAACTGGAACGTCGCCTGATGGCCCGCGCCGATCATGCCCATCACCTTGGCGTCCTTGCGGGCCAGATGTTTAATCGACACAGAAGATGCAGCAGCGGTGCGCAGGGCAGTCAGGAAGTTGCCGCCGACCATGGCCGTGACCTTGCCCGTATCAGGATCGAACAGGAAAACCGTGGACTGGTGATTGATCAATCCGCGCTTTTCCAGATTGTTGGGCCAGTAACCGCCCGCCTTAAGACCAAGCGTCATGCCCTTGCCGTCAAACCCGCCTTTGAAGCCATAAAGCGCGTCCTCGTGGCCAATCGCCTCGCGGATCACGGGGAAATTATAGGCGTCACCTGCGGCCATTGCGGCAAAGACCTTTTCGACAGCATCAAAGGATGCGTCGCGGGTCAGCAGGTCGGCGATTTCGCGTTCGGGGACGATCAGCATAGTGTTCTCCTGTCAAATTTCGTGCGTTCACGTGCATACCAAAGGGATGGCCACCGCACGCGAACGTCTTCGTCTGGCCTCCCTGCCAAACGCCCTTGAACCTTAGTAAGCCTTGCCGCGGGCCGACACAGGCCAAACGGTTTCAACCTTGCCGTTACGCACGCCCACATACCAGTCGTGCACGTTGCAGGTTGGGTCGCAGTGACCGGGAACCAGTTTGAGCGTGTCGTTCACTTTCAGCACGCCGTTCGGGTCGGCGACAACGCCATGTTCGTCGGAACATTTGACGTATTCGACATCGTCGCGGCCATAAACAGTTGGCAAACCACTATCGACTGACTGCGCCTTGAGGCCCGCATCAACGATCGCCTTGTCGGCTTTGGCGTGTGACATGACCGTGGTCAGGATGAACAACGCGTTCTCCCATTCTCCCTGGTCGATGCGCTTGCCGTCTTTGTCGAGGATACGGCCGTAGTCGGCATCCATGAAGGCATATGACCCGCACTGGAGTTCGTTGAAGGCGCCGGAGTTGCTTTCGAAGTAATACGACCCTGTGCCGCCACCGCCAACGATATCACACTCAAGACCAACAGATTTCAGACCAGTAATTGCGTCTTCGACCATGCCGATTGCGATGGCTGTTTTGCCTTCGCGGTCAGCGTAGCTGTCAAGGTGCTGCATCGCGCCCTGATAGGCTTGGATGCCCGCAAACTTGAGGCCTTCTGCCGCGTCGATCAGCTTGGCGAGGTTTATGACGTCCTGTGTGGTGGTAACGCCGCAACGACCCGCACCACAATCGATCTCGACCAGACATTCGATCTGTGTGCCGTGCTTTGTGGCAGCTGCCGACAGGTCGGCGACGTTGGCGGGATCATCCACGCAGCACAACACGCGTGCGCCCAGCTTGGGTATGCGGGCCAAGCGGTCGATCTTGGCTGGTACGGTGACTTGGTTGGATACCATCACGTCCTTGATGCCGCCACGTGCGAACACTTCGGCTTCCGATACCTTTTGACAGCAAACGCCGCACGACCCGCCAAGGGTTTCCTGCAGCAGGGCAACGTCAACAGATTTGTGCATCTTGCCGTGAACGCGGTGACGCATCCCATGGGATTTTGCGTAATCGCCCATCTTCTTGATGTTGCGCTCAAGCGCGTCCAGATCAAGGATCAGGCAAGGCGTTTGGATATCGGCCTCGTCCATGCCGGGCTTGGCGGGGATGTCATAGCCGACTTCGAAGTCTTCAAAATTTGGGTGCGTGTTCATGTCTTGGTTTTCCTTCACTTGAGCCAAGGCAGAAGGTCAAGATCGACATTCCCGCCAGTGATGATGATTCCGACCCGCTTGCCAGCGAACCGTTCTTTATTCTTGAGAATGGTCGCGAGCGGCACTGCGCTGCTGGCTTCCATGACGATCCTCAGATGCTTCCACGTCAATTTCATCGCGTCGATGATCTCGACTTCCGAGGCCGTGAGGATGTCCGTCACGTGGTTGGACACGAAATGCCAAGTCAGATCTTTGAGCGGCACCAACAACCCATCAGCAATGGTCTTGGGGGCGTCATCGGCGATGATATATCCCGCCTTGAAGCTGCGATATGCATCGTCGGCCTGTTCTGGTTCGGCGGCAATGATCTGCACCTCGGGCGCTTGATTTGACAGCGTCAGGCAGGTGCCCGAAATCATCCCGCCACCACCGATTGGCGCTACGACGATATCTAGCCCGTCGGTCTGTTCCATAAATTCGCGCGCGCAGGTGCCCTGACCCGCAATTACGCGCGGATCGTTGTAGGGATGTACAAAATCGCCGCCTGTTGCAGCCTGCACTTTGGCAAATGTTTCCTCGCGCGATGTGGTCGACGGCTCGCATTCGGTGACTACCCCGCCATAGCGCGCAACTGTGTCTTTCTTGGCCTGCGGGGCCGTGCGTGGCATGACGACGTTGCACGGAATACCACGGCGGCTGGCTGCATAGCTTAGGCACGACGCGTGGTTGCCGGACGAATGCGTTGCCACACCCAGTTTGGCCTTTTCATCACTTAGGCCGAACACCGCATTGCTGGCCCCTCGCACTTTGAAAGCGCCCGGTGTCTGAAAGTTCTCGCACTTGAAAAACAACTCTGCGCCCGTCAGCTCGTTCAAGTAGGCCGAGGTCATGACCGGCGTGCGGTGGATATATGGCTTGATGCGGTCGTGTGCCTCAAGCATGTCCTGATAGGTGGGGATATACATTTGCTTTAGTCCTTCGGGCCTAGGAACCGTGACGATAGAATTCTTGTGCCGCTGCGACACCAGATCCTAATTTCACGTCCAATCCAAGGTCGACCATGACCATTTCAGCAACGCCCAGACCCGACAACATCATCGCGTCTGTTAGGCTACCAAGGTGGCCGATGCGGAATACTTTGCCTGCCACTTCGCCAAGGCCGACACCAAACGCCATGCCATACTTTTCAGCGGCGACAGTCACGATATCAGTGGCGTTGAACCCGTCGGGAGTTTTGATCGCCGACACGGTATCGGAGTACACGTCAGGTGAGGCCGCGCACAGCTCAAGGCCCCAAGCATTAACCGCGTGACGCACGCCGGTGGCGATGCGGGTATGACGGGCAAAGACGTTCTCAAGACCCTCATCCTCGATCATTTCCAGCGCCAGTTTCAACCCGTTCATCAGGCCAACGGGGGGCGTGTAGGGAAACGCATTATTGTCGTATCCCTTTTGCATGTCTTTCACGTCAAAGAACGTGCGCGGCAGGGTCGCGGTTTCGGTCGCGGCCATGGCTTTGTCGGAAAAGCCGACGATGGCCAGCCCTGCGGGCAACATGAACCCTTTTTGCGACCCCGTAACGGCAACGTCCACGCCCCATTCGTCCATGCGGAAATCCATCGAACCGATCGACGACACACCGTCAACAAACAGCATGGCAGGGTGGTTAGCGGCGCCCAAAGCGCGGCGAACGGCGGCAATATCGGATTTCACACCAGTCGCGGTTTCGTTGTGTGTCGCCAACACGACCTTGATGTCGTGGTTCTTGTCAGCTTTCAGGATCGTTTCGTATTCAGCGGCGGGCAACCCGTGACCCCAAGTGGTTTCAACAACCTGCACGTCCAATCCGTGGCGCTGGCACATGTCGATCCAGCGGTGCGAGAACATGCCGTTGCGTGCGGCCAGAACCTTGTCGCCAGCGTTTAGGCAGTTGGACAGCGCTGTTTCCCAACCGCCAGTTCCGGTCGATGGAAAGACAAAGGTATGCGCGTCCTTGGATTTCAAAACCTTGCGCACACCATCCAGAACGGGGTGCAGGATTTTGCCAAAAAGCGGCGAACGGTGGTCGATCGTCGGCATATAGCAGGCCTGACGGATCGCCTCGGGCATGTTGGTGGGCCCGGGAATAAACACTGGGTTCTGAAAGCTCATGACGGTCTCCTTGACTGCGGCTGAGGTGACACTAGAGGAAGGGGGTGATTAGGGAAACTTTTTTGAAATTGTTTTTCACTTTCGTAAATTTATAAAAAGTGTAGCAATGTCAGTAGGTTGATTTTTTCATAATGCGAATTCAATTTTCAATTCTCAAAAAGGGTAGGTCATGGCATCAGAAGACAATCCAAAATCGGGACCGCGGCGCGCCCGTGGTCGTCCGCGCGACTGGGACGACAAGACCGCTCAGAATACGATCAAATCGTTGGATCGTGCGATGGAAGTGTTTGAATATCTGAGCGAGGGCCAAGGTAAGGCTCTCAGCACCTTGGCCGATGAAATGGGCCAGTCGCCAGCCACGGTTTACCGGATTCTGGTGACGCTTGAAGGGCGTGGTTTGGTGGAATTCGATCCCAGCACACAGGTCTGGCACATCGGTGCGCGTGCCTTTGTTATCGGCGCACGGTTTCTGCGCCGCACCAGTCTCGTCGAACGCGCCCGCCCGATCCTGCGCGAATTGATGGAGATCACGGGCGAGACGGCCAACATCGGCGTGGCCCAAGGCGACATGGTGCTGTTCCTCAGTCAGGTCGAAACCCACGAAACCATCCGCGCGTTTTTTCCGCCAGGGACGTTGTCACCGATGCATGCATCCGGCATCGGCAAAGCGCTGTTGGCGGATATGGAGGGCGGTCGATTGGCGCGCGCATTGACTGCGAAAATGGAACAATTCACGCCCCATACAATTACGGATCCTGACGCGTTGCGCGCCGATCTGGCAGCGACCCGTGCGCGGGGCTTTGCGATTGACGGTGAGGAAAAAAACCTTGGGATGCGCTGCATCGCCGCGCCTGTGTTCGACATGAACCAAGAAGCGGTGGCCGGCATTTCCGTGTCAGGGCCGATCAGCCGTGTCGGCCCCGATGGTGTTGCAGCCCTTGGCGCGCATGTGATCGCTGCGGCGCAACGTTTGACGCTGGCGATTGGCGGCGAAGTGACCTAACCGCGCGGCGGCAGCGCCATGTGGCGGTTCACGTCCTTATAAAGCAGATATCGGAACGGGCCGGGGCCGCCTGCATAACAAGCCTGCGGGCAGAACGCGCGTAGCCACATGTAATCGCCCGCTTCGACCTCGACCCAGTCCGCATTCAACCGATAGGCCGCTTTGCCTTCCAGCACATACAGCCCGTGTTCCATCACATGCGTTTCCAGAAACGGGATCACCGCGCCTGGTTGCAGGGTTACGATGGTCACATGCATATCGTGGCGCAAATCGGTCGGGTCAACGAAGCGGGTCGTCGCCCATGCGCCATCGGTGTCGGGCATCACGTTGGGGGCGATGTCGTTTTCATTGGCGATGATCACCTCGGGTGCGGGCAGGCCCGGCACGGCCTCGTAGGATTTACGGATCCAGTGAAAGCGCAGCATGTCGTCGGTGGCGTTGTGCAGGGTCCAGTCTGTTGACGGGGGCAGGAAGGCATAGCCCCCCTCGGCAAGGGTATGCGTTTCTCCGTTCACCGTCAGGGTCGCAGCACCTTGGACGACAAACAACACGCCTTCGGCCTTGGCGTCGGCTTCGGGCTGATCTGATCCGCCACCGGGGGCGACTTCCATGATGTATTGCGAAAACGTCTCGGCAAAGCCACTTAGCGGCCGCGCGATCACCCAAAGGCGGGTTTTGTCCCAGAACGGCAGAAAGCTGGTGACGATATCACGCATCGTGCCCTTAGGGATCACGGCATAAGCCTCGGTAAAAATCGCCCGATCTGTCAAAAGCTGGGTTTGCGGCGGGTGACCGCCTGTGGGGGCGAAATACTTGGCAGACATCATGAAATCCTAACTCTGTGAACGCCTTTTACTATGTGGAGCGTCCTGCATATTGACCAGCCGCATTTGCCGCACAGGACTGTTCGGGATGTTTTGATAATCGGCATAGGGGGCGGCCAGACAGCCTTTACCCTGCGCCTTTGCAGGCCTATAAGCCCGCCATGCGATATGGTTACGCCATCATCCAGCGAATTATCTCCCCGGCACTCTGACATGAGTAGCCGGGCTAAGGTGTTTGAGACCTCGCACCGCCCCCATCCGTATTTTCCCAAGATCAAGACAAAGGACGCCTGAAATGTGCGCCGACACCCCAGAATACAAACATACCCTGCATCTGCCCAAGACAGATTTCCCGATGCGCGCTGGCCTGCCCAAGCGCGAGCCTGAGTGGCTGGAACGTTGGGCGCAGATGGACGTCTACGGAAAGCTGCGCGACAAAGCGAAATCGGAAACGCGCCAGCCCTTCACGCTGCACGATGGCCCACCCTATGCCAACGGGCATTTGCACATCGGCCACGCACTGAACAAGATCCTCAAAGACATGGTCGTGCGCAGCCAGCAAATGATGGGCCGCGACGCGCGCTATATCCCCGGTTGGGATTGCCACGGCCTGCCAATTGAATGGAAGATAGAAGAAAAATACCGCGAAAAGGGTCTGGATAAAGACGCGGTTGATGTCGTCGAATTCCGTCAGGAATGTCGCGACTTTGCCAACGGCTGGGTCGATATCCAGCGCGAGGAATTCAAACGGCTGGGCGTCACAGGCAATTGGGACAATCCGTACCTCACGATGAATTTCCACGCCGAGCGCGTGATCGCCGAGGAATTCCAGAAGTTCCTGATGAACGGGACTTTGTATCAGGGGTCTAAACCCGTGATGTGGTCACCTATCGAGGAAACAGCACTGGCCGAGGCCGAGGTGGAATACCACGACAAGGAAAGCTTTACGGTTTGGGTGAAGTTTGAGGTTGAATCACCGGAAAATGATAAGCAAGCCGCGCAGTGCCTTCCTGACGAGGTAATGAAAAAGCTAGACCCTAAGCAGTTTGCTGGCCTTTCGAACTCCATGAATGAATTGCAGGGCGCCAAAGTCGTTATCTGGACCACAACGCCTTGGACAATCCCGTCCAACAAGGCTGTCGTTTACGGTGCGAATTATGCTTACGGCCTTTACGAAGTCACCGACACGCCAGAACAATGCTGGGCCGAAAAGGGCGAGCGGTTTTTGCTTGCCGACAAGCTGGCGGCGGATGTGTTCGCCAAGGCGCGCCTTGAGGATAGCATGTGGAAGCGCGTGCGCGATGTAAGTGCGGATGAACTGTCAGGCCTGTCGTTGCAGCACCCGCTTGCCGGTGCCGAAGGTGCAAACGGCGAATGGGACGACCTGCGTGATTTCCGCGCGGCTGATTTCGTCACCGACGAAGAAGGCACAGGCTTTGTCCATTGTGCCCCGTCCCACGGGATGGAGGAATTCGAGCTTTATCGCGACCTAGGCATGCTCCAGCAGGTCATCACCTATAACGTCACGGACGACGGTTCATTCCGCGAAGACCTGCCGTTCTTTGGTGGCAAACGTATCCTGCGCGAAAAGGCGAAAAAGGGCGATTGGGAAGGCGATGCGAACGCCGCCGTGATCGCCAAACTGACCGAAGTTGGCGGGCTCCTGGCGCGCGGCAAGATCAAGCACAGCTATCCGCATAGCTGGCGCTCCAAGGCCCCGATCATCTATCGCAACACGCCGCAGTGGTTCGCCGCAATCGACAAAACCGTGGGCGACGGCCAAGACACCTATGGCACGACAATCCGCGAACGCGCGCTGCGCAGCATCGACGAATTGGTGACGTGGACGCCGGAAAAAGGCCGCAACCGCCTTTTTTCCATGATCGAAGCCCGCCCTGATTGGGTGCTGTCGCGGCAACGTGCTTGGGGTGTGCCGCTGACCTGTTTCACAAAGGTTGGCGCGAAGCCCACGGACGATGATTTCCTGCTGCGCAACGCCGAGGTCAACGCGCGCGTGACTGCCGCATTCGAAGTCGAAGGCGCAGATGCGTGGTATAAGGATGGGGCCAAGGCACGGTTCTTGGACGGCATCGTCAACCCCGATGATTACGATCAGGTCATGGATATTCTGGACGTGTGGTTTGACTCAGGTTCAACCCACGCCTTTACTCTGCGCGACCGCGAAGACGGGTCCGAAGACGGGCTGGCTGACCTTTACCTCGAAGGCACTGACCAACATCGCGGGTGGTTCCATAGCTCGATGTTGCAGGGCTGTGGCACAATGGGCTGCGCGCCCTATCGCGGCGTGCTGACCCACGGGTTTACGCTGGATGAAAAGGGCATGAAGATGTCCAAGTCCATCGGCAACACCATCGTTCCCGAAAAGATCGTGCAGCAATATGGCGCGGATATCTTGCGCCTTTGGGTGGCCCAGACCGACTATACCAATGACCAGCGGATCGGTGATGAAATCCTGAAAGGGACCTCTGACAGCTACCGCCGTTTGCGCAACACGATGCGCTATATGTTGGGCTCGCTTGCTGACTTTAGCGAGGCTGATCGCGTAGACCCTGCTGACATGCCGGAGTTGGAACGCCTGATCCTGCACCGTCTGTCCGAGTTGGATGAAGTCGTGCGCACGGGCTACGCGAAATACGACTTCCAAGGTGTGTTCCGCGCGGTATTTGAATTTGCCACGCTGGACCTGTCGGCGTTCTATTTCGATATCCGCAAGGACGCGCTCTATTGCGATGGCAACACCGATCGCCGCCGCGCCGCGCGCTCAGTGCTGGATATCCTGTTCCATCGCCTAACAACGTGGCTTGCGCCGGTGCTGGTGTTCACGATGGAGGAAGTCTGGCTCGAGCGCTTCCCCGGTGCGGATTCCTCGATCCATCTGGTTGATATCCCCGAAACTCCTGCCGCGTGGCGTGACGATGCGCTGGCCGCAAAATGGGTAGCGATCCGCTGCGTGCGCCGCGTTGTTACCGCCGCATTGGAAGTGCAGCGTCAGGACAAGGTGATCGGTGCCAGCCTAGAGGCTGCCCCCGTGGTGCATGTGGGCGCGGATGATGCCGCAATCCTGCGCACGGTCGCCTTCGATGATCTGTGCATCACCAGCGCGATTTCGGTCACGGCCGATCCTGCCCCCGCCGAAGCGTTCCGCCTGCCAGAAGTAGACGGTATCGGCGTCGTGTTCGAAAAGGCTGCCGGCGAGAAGTGTCAACGCTGCTGGAAAATCCTGCCGGATGTAGGGAAGCACAGCCACGCAGGCGTTTGCGGGCGCTGCGACGAGGCGCTGAATGGGGCCGCGTAACGAAAATTGGAAAGCCCGCTGTGAGGCGGGCTTTTTCGATCAGGCGGCGATGCGCACGCTGGATGTCAGCATTGCATCGCTTGAACCGGGACGTGTGGTGCTCACCATGCCGTTTCAACCCGATTTCACCCAGCACCATGGGTTTCTGCATGCGGGCACTGTGACGACTGTCTTGGATAGTGCCTGTGGCTTTGCGGCCTTTACCCTGATGCCCGCGGACGCCGAGGTGCTGACCGTTGAATTCAAGTCGAACTTCCTTGCTCCTGCCAAAGGCAGGTTGTTTCGGTTCGAGGGTGATGTGGTCAAGTCGGGACGCACGATCAGCGTGACGCAGGGGCGGGCATATAGCGACGGCGTTCTGATATCGACCATGCAGGCGACGATGATGTCGGTCACAGCGCTGCTGGCGTAACTGGCTATGCGCATCATTCGGGTTGTAGCGCGCCCCGCTGCGCGCGAAGATGGGTCATGCCTGCCCTCACCGTTCCCACCCAATTCGGCCCGCTGACCCTGTTTGAACAGGGCGGCGCAATTGAGCGCGTTGAGTGGGATGGGGACCACGCTGACGACACCCCGCTTTTGACCGAGGCCGCACGCCAGTTGCGCGCCTATGACGCTGGCACACTTACCCAATTCGATCTGCCGATGCGTGTAGCAGGGTCAGATTTCCAGCGCGCAGTGTGCGACCAAATCGCGGCGATCCCATTTGGTGAAACCGTGACCTATGGCGATATCGCCCGCGCGCTGGGCCAATCGGCGCAGGCCGTGGGCAATGCCTGTGGCGGCAATCCGATTCCGGTGATTATTCCCTGCCACCGCGTGATGGGAGCCAAAGGGCTGACGGGTTTTTCCGGCAAGGGTGGCGTGGAAACCAAGGTCGCCTTGCTGCGCCATGAAGGCGCGGCAGGTTTGCTGATTTAGATCATTTCCAATCTCGCGTTGCCAGTAATTCAATTTGATTGGAAATGCCTCAGAGCTTCTCGCGGTAAAGAACCTGTTGTAAAGCGCCGGCTCCCAGCAGGTAGATCGACGTCACCATCAACCCCCAATGCGCCCAGCTTTGCGGGTGGAAATCAACCCAAGCGGCCCAACCTGCAAATCCAGTCCACGCCAGCGCCATTGGCAATGTGACGATACGCCAGCGTTGTGTGCGCACCGGGTGCACGAATTTTATCGGCAAGAACATCGCGACGGCCAGCATAGCCACCAACCCAAGGATCACCCAGAAACCGGGGTTCAGCGCGAAAAGCACTAGTACAACCATGTTCCAACAGCCTGGAAAGCCGGAAAACGAATAGTCTCGGGTCTTCATGCGGGTGTCGGCGAAATACATAGCACTGCTGAACGTCACGACGATAATCACGATCCAACCAGTCCAGCCGGGCAGTAGATCGGGGTGCTTGAACAACGCATATGCAGGCACGAACACATAGGTCAGGTAGTCTATAATCAGGTCCAACAATTCGCCGTCAAATTCCGGCGCGTTGGTGTTTACGTCGTATTTGCGCGCCAAAGGCCCGTCGATCCCGTCCACGAAGAACGCGACGATCAACCACAAGAACATCAGGCTCCACTTTTCATCGACAGCGGCCAAAAGGGCGAGCATCGCGAATATCGCGCCGGTGCCGGTCAGGAGGTGGACGAGGAGGGCTTTGTGGGAAAGTGTCATGGGGTTCTCATGTAGCAATTGCGCGGGCAGGGCAATCAGGAATTGGCGGCAGATTTGGGGTGGGCGGCGTCATAGACTTCCATCAGGCGGGCCGTGTCGACCGCAGTATAGGCTTGGGTCGTCGACAGGCTCGCATGGCCCAGCAGTTCCTGAATGGTGCGCAAATCGCCACCTGCCGACAACAGGTGCGTTGCGAATGAATGTCGCAGCGCATGGGGCGTCGCCGTGGCGGGTAGGCCCAGTTGCAGGCGGGCGTGCTCCATCACCTTTTGGATGGCGCGCGGGGCAAGCGGGCCACCACGAACGGCGCGAAATAGCGGGCCGTCGGGCTCGCCCTTGTAGGGGCAGGCGCGCACATACGCATCCACGGCGGCGCGTGCGGCAGGCAGGACGGGCACGATGCGTTCCTTGCCGCCCTTGCCGATGATACGCAACACGTCGGGCAGCGGGGCATCGTCGCCGCGCAGCCCCAAGGCTTCGGAGATACGCAGTCCGCAGCCGTAAAGTAGCGTGATCACCGCAGCGTCGCGGGCAGCAACCCAAGGATCGCGCGCTTGCAGTTCAACAGTGTCGATCATCGCGCGTGCCGCATCGGTAGCCAAAGGGCGCGGTAGTTTTTTCTGGAACTTGGGTGATCGTGTGGACAGCACGGCGGTGGGCTCAAACCCCTCGCGCTCGGCAAGCCAGCGATAGAATGATTTCACAGCCGAGAGCGACCGCGCAAGCGATCGCGCCGCCACACCGCGCCCGCGTTCATGGGCCATCCACGCGCGCATATCCGCGACAGTGATCGCCGAAATCGGTCCCAGCCCTTGCTGTTCGCCGTGGTGCTGCGTCATGAACGACAAAAACCCGAGCAGATCGGTCTGATAGGCCGTCAGCGTGTTATCGGCGGCACCGTTCAGCGCCTTCTGGTGATCCAGCCAGCCGCGCAGGGCATCCGACAGGGCGGGGGAAATCAACGGCCTATGACAGCCTGCGCCGCATGGCACGTTCAAAGACGCCACCAAAGAAGGTCAGCAGATCGGTGCCTTGCTGCGGGGTAAACTGATGTGGGTCTTCGGACCCCATGATCAACATGCCGGGCAAGCGGCCATCGCCAAGGTCCAGCTTGATGCAGGCCTCCGAGCGGATGTAGTCGGATTTGTCGCCATAGATGTTGTGATCTTCGGGCTGCACCTGACGCAATGTGACCTGACGCACCGGCATATTGCGGCCCAGCGTCAGATAATCATCCACGAACCCTGGTTCGGCAACGTTCAGCACATTGCCAAGCCGCGCAACGGCGGGATCATCGGTATTGGTCACGGACTCAAGCACAAGGCGTATGCAATCGACCCGCAGGATTTCGGCCACATCGCTGCCGAGATCACGCAAAAAGCTTTCGAACTTGGTCGCGTCCATCATCCGCAGCACGGCGCGATGGATCTGGTTGGTGCCCGCAAGGTTTTCATAGGCAGCGGCGATCACGCTGCGATGCGTGTCTTCCAGCCGGTCAAGGCGCGCTTCAAGCCGTTCCATAGCGATACCGCGCAGATCGACGATATTGCCACCCAGCGATTTCTCGTTCGCGGCAACAAGCGCGCGCATAATATCATGGTCCTCGAGAAGGGACTCGGGGTCTGAAATAATCTTTGAACGAAGATCGTCCATTAGGGGAGAACTGCTCATGCTCGGCTCGTTTGTTGATTGACCAGAGTTTAGCAGAGCAATGGGGCGCACGGCTAGGATTATTTGCGCACGAGGCGGGCTGTTGCTTGGATGCAATGGCGCGCGGTGGTCTGTGAGACGTCCATCGGGATGTGCGTGGCCCAAGTATATGGAAAGATACCGGTCTCTTTTAGCCCGGTCGCGGTGGCCATTGCCGCGCGATCATCAAGACTAGCGGGTTCAAACCAACGGTTCGTTACCCAAAAATGCGCAGCCTGCGGAATATCGCCGATGGCGGCGTCCAATGCCATGACAGCAGGCACTTGAGTACCATTGGCCAGCGTCACTTTGACCGCGAGCGATACCACGCCCATGTCCGGGGTTATGCGGTCGGGGTTGCGGACGGCAAAACTGCCATCCGCCTTGGCAAGCGCGTTCATCGTGGGGCTTTACAGAATCTTGATGCCGGCTTTTTTGATATCGGCCATGAAGCCCGCCAGACCATTGTCAGTCAGCACGTGGTTGGCCATCGCTTTGATCACGTTTGGCGGTGCGGTGGCCACATCAGCACCGATTTTGGCACATTCGGACATATGGTTGGCGTTGCGGATAGACGCAGCAAGGATCTGAGTCGCAAAGCCGTAGTTGTCATAAATCATGCGGATGTCTTCGATCAGTTCAAGCCCATCAATGTTAATATCATCCAGACGGCCAATGAACGGGCTGATGAATGTGGCACCTGCCTTGGCGGCAAGCAGTGCCTGATTGGCGCTGAAACACAGCGTCACGTTGACCATGTTTCCTTCATCTGACAGCACTTTACAGGCTTTCAGACCATCCCAAGTCAGCGGCACTTTGACGGCGATGTTATCAGCGATTTTGACCAGCTTGCGGCCCTCGGCGATCATTTCGTCCGCGGTGAGCGACACAACTTCGGCCGACACAGGGCCGTCAACGATGTCACAGATTTCCTTGGTGACTTCCAGAATGTTGCGGCCTGATTTGGCAATAATGGAAGGGTTGGTTGTCACCCCGTCCACCATCCCAAGGTCGTTCAACTCTGTGATCGCGGCGATGTCGGCGGTATCTACGAAAAACTTCATGGCTCTCTCCGGTGAAGGGTGGCGTTTGCTGATGCAGCGTTTAACCTATGGCGGGCGTAGCTGGAACCCCTTCAGGAGATGTGTGATGGAAATTCAGGTTTGGTTGGCCTTTGTCGTGGCATCCGTAGTGTTGTTAATGATTCCCGGTCCGACAGTCGTGCTGGTGCTGACCTATGCGTTGACGCAGGGGCGCAGGGTCGCCGTGGCCTCGGCTGCGGGGGTGGCAACGGGTGATCTGATCGCGATGACGGCGTCGTTGTTAGGATTGGGCGCGCTGGTGCTGGCATCGGCATCGGTGTTCACCGCGCTAAAGTGGGTCGGGGCGGCTTATCTGGTGTGGATGGGCATCGGCATGATCCGCCCGGTTGGGGGGCAGACGCTGGGCCGATTGGATGATGTGCCAGAACTGACGCGGCGCCGTGTGTTTGGCAATGCGGCTGTCGTCACGGCGCTGAACCCGAAATCTATCGTATTTTTCATCGCCTTTGTGCCGCAGTTTCTGGCCGTTGATCGCCTGCTTGCGCCTCAATTTGCCGTGCTGATCGCAACCTTTGTCACGCTCGCCGCGATCAACGCGCTGGCCTATGCGCTGCTTGCGGACCGGATGCGCGCCACGATCCGTCGGCCCGCCGTTTTGGGATGGATAACGCGCGCAGGCGGCGGCGTTATGATTGCGATGGGCGTGTTAACGGCAACCCTGCGCAAGGCGGCCTAAGACGTGCCAGAGTTCTTTCACGAAGGTGATTTGGTTGGCGTGCTGACAGCACAGCCATTGGACCGGATCCTGGACTACAAAGCGCCCGAAGGCGGTTGCATGTTGGGCGCTTTCGTCGAGGTGCCGCTGGGCCCGCGCAAGGTGTTGGGTGTGGTCTGGGGATCGGGTAAGGGCGACTTTGATTATGCCAAAGTACGCAGCGTGATCGGCGTGCTGGATGTCGCCCCAATGCGCGCTGAAATGCATGACTTTCTGACCCGTGCCGCCGAATACACCCTGACGCCAATGTCGGCGATGCTGCGCCTTGCAACCCGTGCCCCGGGCCTTGGCGACGCGCCGTCGATGCGCAAAGTTTTTCGCCTTGGCACCGGCACACCGGATCGGATTACCGATGCCCGCACCAAGGTTTTGGATGTGCTGCGCGATTATGGCGGGTTGTCGTTTACCCTGGGCGAATTGGCCGAGATGGCGGGGGTCACGTCATCTGTGATCAAAGGCTTGGTTAAATATGGCGCGGTCAGCGAAGAAGACGCGCCGCGCGATACGCCCTATCCGGCGTTGGACCCCGACTATGGTGGCAAGGAACTGACGGCAGATCAGGCGGACGGGGCTGAGGTTTTGAAACGCGCCGTGGCGTCCGGCACCTATGGCACCACGTTGCTGAAGGGCGTCACAGGGTCGGGCAAAACCGAGGTTTATCTTGAAGCCGTCGCCGAATGCTTGCGCCAAGGGCGGCAAGCGCTGGTGCTGTTGCCTGAAATCGCGCTGACGTCCGAATTTATCACGCGGGTCGAGGCGCGCTTTGGCTTCAATCCCGCCGAATGGCACTCTGGCGTGACAATGACCGAACGGCGCCGTTGCTGGCGCATGGTCGGGCAGGGGGCGGCGGGGCTGGTCGTTGGCGCGCGGTCTGCGTTGTTTTTGCCATACCGCGATCTGGGCTTGATCGTCGTCGATGAAGAACACGACACGTCCTATAAACAAGAGGACGGCGTGTTGTATAACGCCCGCGATATGACCGTGCTGCGCGCCTCGATCAACAACGCGCAGGTGGTGCTGGCCAGCGCCACACCGAGCCTTGAAAGCTGGGCGAATGTCGAGGCTGGCAAGTATACGAAGCTGGAATTGACCTCGCGGTTCGGCCCTGCGGTGATGCCGAAAATGGGCGCGATTGACATGCGGGTCGAGGATTTACCGGGCGGGCGCTGGGTTTCGCCCACCCTTCAAGCGGCGATCAGGGCGCGGTTGGAAAAGGGCGAACAATCGCTGCTGTTCCTGAACCGCCGCGGCTACGCGCCCGTCACGATTTGTCGTGCCTGCGGGCACCAGATTGCCTGCGATCACTGTGATGCGCGGATGGTCGAACACCGGTTTCTGAAACGCCTGATGTGCCACCAATGTGGTGAAACCAAACCGATACCAACAGTCTGCCCCAATTGCGAGGCCGAGGATCGTTTGTCGCCTGTCGGGCCAGGGGTGGAACGCATGGCCGAGGAAGCGATCGCGCTGTTTCCTGACGCGCGGATTGCAGTTCTTAGTTCGGATCACTTCGGATCGGCCCGCGCGCTGAAGGAACACATCGCTGCCATTACGCGCGGCGACGCGGATATCATTATCGGTACGCAACTCGTCGCCAAGGGCCATAACTTTCCGCTGCTGACGTTGGTTGGCGTGATTGATGCCGATCTTGGTTTGCAAGGGTCCGATCTGCGCGCCGCCGAACGCACGTTTCAATTGATGCGACAGGTCGCGGGACGTGCTGGGCGGGCCGAAGCGCCGGGCGAGGCATTGATGCAAACCTTCCAGCCCGAACACCCCGTCATTCGCGCAATTTTGGGCGGTGACGAGGAGGCATTCTGGACCGCCGAAGCCGCCGAGCGTAAAGCCGCGGGCGTGCCGCCCTATGGGCGCATGGCAGGGATCGTTCTCAGCAGCCCGAACGTGCAGGAGGTGTTCGACCTTGGCGCAGAAATGGCCCGCAACGACGCGCCGCTGCGCCGAATCGGTGCGCAAGTGTTCGGGCCAGCCCCGGCACCTATTGCGCGCATCAGAGGGCGGCATCGCGTGCGATTGCTGGTCAAGGCCGACAAAGGTGCGCCGTTGCAGGCCGCGTTAACCGCATGGGTGGCACAGTTCAAACTGCCCAGCACACTGCGCCTGGCGATAGATATCGACCCGCAGAGTTTTTATTAAAGCAAGTCGTCTGTCCCGTGCCCTTTTCGCAATAAGACAGCGATCAATGCCTAAGACTGTACATGACGAATTTGCACGTTGGGCAGACCAATTGGCTGAACCCCGAAATCGTGGCAAATGCGCCCAAAACCCTCTGTCTCGATCAGGTTATCGTAAGGGATCTCGGGGAACCGGATGCCGCCTTGGTAAACCGATGAATGCACCAAAAGCATCGTGCCACCGACCGACGTAAGCGGCACACGATCCACGAACCGAAAAACCTGCATATGCTTGCGCGGGTGATGGTTCTTTGGCGGCATATAAAGACCGTGCAGCACATGTTTGTAATACTTATGGTCGCGTTGTTCACTGGTATCGTTGAATGCGTTGAGATCGTAACTTGGACCGTCCCATTCGCGCACGCACTCTGGTGTCACAACTTTTGCGCGCTCGGCCAGCAGTCGCTTTAGGATACCGGGGGCAAAGTCGCAGATATCGACATCAATCCACAACGCCCAATCAACCGTTTCCGCAAGCCCGACATCAACAAGGTGGTTTCTGACCCTTGCCAGCGCTGCGCGACGTTTCAGCTGCAGCGCTGGGAACCAACGATCTTCGCGCGGAATTTTGTTGTCAGTTGCCAAGTGGGTTACGGTTATGTCGCGAAATTTATCTTTGTTTTGAAGGACCAAAGCATCAAGCTTGGTGGCGGTTCCATCAACGCTGTCGCCCTCGCAAAACACGACGCGCAGTTTATCTTTGGGGTAATCCAGGGCGACAAGCTGTTCAAAAAAGCGGTCCAGAAACGGTGCGGCATCCCGCACAGGAACGAGGACAGTTACGTTCTGGTCGTCGGGTGAAATTGGTCGATGAAGCCGCGTTTTATTGATTTGTTTGGCAATGTCATCACGCGACAAATACGGGCCGCGGGTCAGTTTGTATTTGGCCTTGCGAAGTGCGCGCTTCAGACTCTGTGTTCGTGACTTCGCACCCTTGGAAAACCATGACCCATTCCAGTAGTGATTGCTGATCCGACACGTGCCGTACTCTCCGAAAACCGGCGAGGCGCTTGCGGTACCCCTTTCCGTTATCGGATTGAAAAGATGACATGAGCTGATCGAAACGGTTTCGGGTGCTGCAAACGATTGGACGGCGCCGGTAAGGGCCAGTGGACCAGTCGATTCAAGAACATAATCGGTCGCGTGGCGGCACCTGATCATGACATTTAACAGATGCGCCCAAAACGGATGCCCTTTCGGGCTCGCCATGACGCCGTTGAACAGGAGCGCGTTCATCCCAAGTGGCAACGCATGATAATTGTGCTCAGGGGGTTCTTCGCAAAGCACGACGCGTGTTTCTTGCGCTATGACTTCGAGCGACGACAAGCATTCTGTATCCAGATCAGCATAAATGCCGCCACAATGGTCCAGCACCAAATACCGCCCCATGTCGGCCCTTTGGACTGGGTTAGGGTAGGACGAGAACAGTTCTTCCAAGGCAGGGTAATGCGTGCGGACAAGTTCAAGCAGATCGTCATCCGTCCACAACCGATAGTCCCAAGCCGGATTCAACCGCTTCCAGCTTTCCGGCCACTCGCGCGGTTCCGGAATGTCGGCGGTCTTCCACGTCTGGTGAATTATCCTTGGGATCATAGGGGCGCTGCTGTGAATGAAGTCCGCATTATCATTAATAATCCAAAATCTGTCAGGTCCGTGCCGCAGCAACAGTTGATGCCCTAGGCTGTAGCGTCGTGGGCCCATTGCGGTCCAGACGGAATAGCGCCGTCGGCGATTTTGCCCGGGGCGATAGGTATTGATCTGTTGGTTTTTTGGTGAGCGAGTGATGCGAAGGTCCGCAACGAGTCCAGTGGGTTCAATGTTGCAACCGAAACATTTCGACACTTCTGGCGGATTGCTGATGGGGTGGATGGCTCTTGCTCCAACCAGCGTCGCGATGCGCT
>CALAGN010000128.1 GCA_937891785.1 uncultured Octadecabacter sp. | reverse complement strand
CCGCCGCCCATCACATCGATCCACATCGACGCTTGCGTATTGATGTGATGATTGATGTCACCGACACGCTCGAACACCGACTTGAACCAATCTTCCTGCTCAAACACGCGTTGATAGAAACTTTGGACGATCTCCACGATAGGGCCCTGCCCCAGCGCAGAATACAATTGCCAGAACTGAATCGGCTTGGCCACATCACTTGGCGCGGTCAGCGAAAGTATGTCAGCCATCCGGTGGGCTTCCGCCGGCAATAGGCCCTTGGCAATCGCAGCCTGAATGTAATCGCGTTGGATCTTTTCGGTCATATACCCGGATCGCGTCGGGAACTTTGGAAGGTCAACATGTGCCATGATGTTCTTTCGTGGGATCACTTGCCATTAATGATGATGGATCGGATTTCACCGAGGCGGGGCTTGGTGCCGGACCGATGACGTATGAAGGGAACACAATACATTCAACCCTCGTGACATTTGACGGGACAGCGCTTGCAAAAGGGAGATCTTTCCTAGCGGAAGTTTCTGTAAAGAGCCTCGATGATTTCTTCGACCATGAGAGTTCTGGCGAAAGAGCTGGTCATGATGAAGAGCCAATTCTTGGTTGGCGTGCGTACCTTCATTGGCTCTAATAACACCTCGAGTCGCAAACTGAATGTCATCGGCAGGCTTTTATGCATACATTCCGTATCGAAGCACCTCATAGGAACGCCGCATGACCGATGTCCAGAAACCTCCGGCAATCCCGACTGGTTCCGTCACACTTGCGATTGTCCTCAGTCTTGTTTCACTGATGTTTTTCGACCTTATGGGACTGGTCATCAAACGTATGTCGTCCGATTACAGCGCGGCTGAACTGTCCGCGTACCGGAATGTTTTCGGTTTGATACCCAGCTTCATCGCGCTTTGGTCATCGCAAGCCTGGCACCGTGACGGTCGTCGCCTGCGTGTCCGTCAATGGGCCCTGATTTGCGCACGTGGCCTGATCGTCACCCTTGCGCAGCTGATGTTTTATCTGTCTCTGGGCCTGATTGCATTCGCCAGTGCGACAACAATTTCCTATTCTAGCGGGCTATTTATGACAGCTTTTGCCGTCCTGCTTCTCAATGAACGGGTGGGCATCGTGCGTTGGACGGCGGTGTTGATCGGTTTTGTCGGGGTTGTGATGGTTATGGGGCCGGGGCGCGAAACATTTTCACCTACCTCCCTCCTTCCGCTGGGTGCAGCGGCCCTTTATGCGCTGACTGGCGTGACCGCTCGGCTCATCGACGAGGACGTTCCAAGCGCGCTGGTTAACTTGTACTCAACGGGATTTGCCGTTCTCGGGTCAGTGGCTCTTGCGGTTTTCTTGGGCGGCTTTTCCCCAGTTCAAAGCGCGTCGGATCTCGCCTGGATTGTGGCCATGGGCGTATTCGGGGGAACTGCTGTTTTGCTGCTGATCATATCGTTCAGAATGACCGAACAGAGCAACCTCGCCCCGTTCAGCTATTTTGGCATTCCAATGGCCTTCTTTTTGGGATGGGTGTTCTTTGGCGAAGCGCCGTTTCAAGATCTCTTCCCCGGCGCGATCCTGATCGCCGCCGGTGGCTTATTGATCGTTTGGCGGGATCGTCAACGTGGTCGGTTGTTGTAGGCGAGTGCGGCCACCTTCGCATTGCCGTTGCTCCTCGCTTCTTTCTCTCCGCCAATCGCGATGATCTTGTCTGTTTTCGCAAGACTCAAATGTCGGTAGAAACGCACCGCTTGGCAATATGCCGCTAAAACCACTCCTGAACCATGCGTTCCAACGGCTGAGATCTTTACCGCGCGGCGCATGTTGAATCAAACCGCCCAGCCAAAGGCCTGTCTTGGTGCGCCGGCACAATGGCTTTGGGGGGCAGTTTTTTGCACATCGCTTGGCTGAGCCTGTGATTGTTAAATCATCTGTCGATGATGATACCATTTGGTGCAATACGCCAACCGTGACAAAAGCGCGGCGCCGCAACTATGGCGCGCGCCTATCGGGAAAACAGCCCAGCCATCCGATTGCGGCGCTCACAGCTAACCCCAATCAGGGGTTTCCTTATTGAGGAACGCGGCGATGCCGTGGGCGGCTTCGCGGCCTTCCCAAGTATCGGCAAGCCGCGAGATCGTGTCGTCGATCACCGCCGCGTTAATCACGTGACCAAGGGCGCGCGCGAGGGCCTTGGAGGCGGCGACGGCATGGGGGGCAACCTGTAAATATGGCGTGACTTCGGCCTCGATTGCAGCGCCCAGCGCATCGGCAGGCAAGGCGCGCGCAGTGATACCAAGCGATGCCGCCTCCTGAGAGCCAAACACGCGTGCCGACATAAAGACACGCCGCGCGTTTCCTTCACCCATACGCGCAATCACATATGGGCTGATGGTCGCGGGGATCAGGCCAAGGCGGGTTTCGGTCAGGCCGAATTTAGTACCCGCCTCAGCCAAGGCAACATCACAGACACACGCAAGCCCGACGCCGCCGCCAAAGGCCCCGCCGTGGATCTTGCCAATCAACGGCACAGGCATTTCGTTTAGCGCGTTGAGCATCATTGCCAGTTTGCGCGCTGCTGCCATGCGCGCGGCGCGGTCGGCGTTGATCTGTTCGTGCATCCAGTTCAGATCACCGCCGGCGCAGAACATTTTGCCTGCCCCGCTCAGGACCACCACCCGGGTCGCGCCCCCTGCCGTGATCCCAACGGCGAAATCCGTCAAATCGTTGATCATCTGCCCCGACAGGGCGTTGCGCGTGTCGGGCAGGTTAAGCTGAACATGGGTGACGCCGCGCTGATCGGTCTCTACCGTGATGGTGTCATAGGGCATCAGGAAGGCTCCGTTAATGAACGTGCAAAGGCAGCGGCGGTGGAAAGGGCCGCGCGCGAAAGCCCAGTGTCATAACCAAGGCCATGCAGCATTTCCACGACATCTTCGGTTGCGACATTGCCCTTTGACTCAGGTGCGTAGGGACAACCGCCCAAACCCGCCACAGAAGCATCAAAAGTGCGCAGCCCGTGTTCAAGGCTGGCGCGGATATTGTCGAGCGCCCGCGCATGGGTATCGTGATAATGCCCCGCAAGAGCCGCCGCAGGAACCACATCGCAAACGGCGCGCAACATTGCGTCGATGCTGTCAGGCGAACCCGCGCCGATTGTGTCGCCAAGACTGACCTCGTAGGCGCCCATAGCGTAGAGTTTTGCCGCGACGTCCGCCACCTGTGACGGGGCCGTCGGGCCATCATAGGGGCAGTCGGTGACGCAGGACACATAGGCACGCAGCGGCAGGCCGTGATTCCTGATCACCGGCAACATCGGCGCGAAACGCTCAAGGCTTTGCGCAATCGAGCAGTTGATATTGTGCTGGCTGAACCCCTCCGAGGCCGAGGCGAAAATCGCAACCTCGTCCGCGCCAGCCGCAATAGCCGCGTCCAGCCCGCGCATATTGGGCGTCAGAGCGGCATAAGACACGCCCGCACGCCTCGTGATCCCCGCCAAGACCGCCGCACCATCTGCCATTTGCGGCACCCATTTGGGACTAACAAAACTGGCAACCTCGATCTTGGAAAACCCGCAATCGCCAAGCAGGTTCACAAGCTTGATCTTGTCAGCCGTCGCAATCGCGCGCGCCTCGTTTTGCAAGCCGTCACGCGGCGACATTTCGAACAGGGTGACATTGGACGTCATAGTGTTGCACCTTTACTTGCGTGTTGGCGCGATTATCCCATCAAGGGATACGATCAGCAAGCACCCCGCGCGCGTCTATAGCGCGCGAGATGTTGTGGGTCATTCAGCCGCGTCGAGGTAGCTTTCGAGTGGCGGACAGGTGCAGACCAGATGACGGTCGCCATAAACGTTATCAACGCGCCCGACTGGGGCCCAGTATTTGTCGACGCGGAATGATCCCGGTGGGAAACAGGCCTCTTGGCGCGAATACGGGCGATCCCAGTCGCTGACGAGATCCTGCACCGTATGCGGCGCGCGTTTCAAAGGGTTGTTGTCCTCTGGCCACTCACCCGCTTCGATCTTGGCAATCTCGGCTCGGATCGCCAGCATCGCATCGCAAAAGCGGTCAAGTTCCGCCTTGGTTTCGCTTTCGGTGGGCTCCACCATAAGTGTGCCTGCTACGGGCCACGACATCGTCGGCGCGTGAAAGCCGCAGTCCATCAGGCGTTTGGCAATATCATCCACCGTCACATGCGCGCTTTCGGCATAGGGGCGAGTGTCGAGGATGCACTCGTGCGCTACGTGGCCCTTGGAGCCGGTGAACAGCACATTATATGCCCCCTCAAGCCGCTTGGCGATGTAGTTGGCATTCAAGATTGCCACACGCGTCGCCTGCGTCAAACCCTCGCCGCCCATCAGCAAGATATACGCCCATGAAATCGGCAGGATTGACGGCGATCCATAAGGCGCGGCACTCACCGGCCCTTGTTGGCCCCCCGTTTGCGGATGGCCCGGCAGGTGTTTGGCCAGATGCGCCTTAACGCCAATCGGCCCCATGCCTGGCCCGCCACCGCCGTGCGGAATGCAAAACGTCTTGTGCAGGTTCAGGTGGCTGACGTCACTCCCGATCTCGCCCGGTTTGGACAGACCGACCATCGCGTTCAGGTTGGCACCGTCCAAATAGACCTGCCCGCCAAACTCGTGGGTAATGTCGCAAACCTCGCGAACGGTTTCCTCGAAAACGCCGTGGGTCGAGGGATAGGTGATCATGCACGCGGCCAATGTGTCGCCAGCGGCCTGCGCCTTGGCCCGGAAATCAACCGTATCAATGTCGCCACGCTCGGTGCATTTCACGACAACCACGTCCATCCCGCACATCTGTGCCGAGGCCGGGTTGGTGCCGTGCGCGTTAACAGGGATCAAGCAAACCTTGCGCTGACCATCGCCATTTTCGCGGTGATAGGCGGCAATGGTAAGCAGCCCCGCATATTCGCCCTGCGCGCCTGAATTGGGCTGCATAGACATGGCATCATAGCCCGTGATCTCGCACAGTTTGGCGCTTAGATCAGCGATCAGCTCTTGATAACCCTCGGTCTGATCGCTGGGCGCAAACGGATGGATCAGCGAAAATTCACGCCAGCTGACGGGCATCATTTCAACAGCCGCATTCAGCTTCATCGTGCAAGATCCAAGCGGGATCATCGCCCGATCAAGCGCCAGATCACGATCAGCCAAACGGCGCATGTAACGCATCATTTCCGTTTCGGCGCGGTTCATGTGGAACACTGGGTGGGTCAGGTATTCGGTCTGGCGGTGCAATTCGTCAGGCACGCGATATTCGGCACCGAAATCGCTATCTTTGCGGTCAATTCCAAAGGCTTTCCAGACCTTTTCGATCCGCTTGGGCCGTGTGGTTTCATCCAATGCAATCCCGATCCGGTCGTCTCCGACGCGGCGCAGATTGATATGCTCGTCCAAGGCCGCCTGCATGATCTTGGCCTGATCCTTGCCAACATGCACGGTGATCGTGTCAAAGAACGCTTCCGTGCCAATATCAAAGCCCGCCTCTTCCAGCCCCTTGGCCAGGCGCACGGCCTTGCGGTGAATGCGTTGGGCAATCGCCTTGAGACCCTCGGGTCCGTGAAACACCCCGTAAAACGACGCCATCACCGCTAACAATGCCTGTGCGGTACAGACGTTACTTGTCGCCTTTTCGCGACGGATATGCTGCTCGCGGGTTTGCAGCGACAACCGGTAAGCCTGATGCCCATGGCTATCAATCGACACGCCGACAATGCGGCCCGGCATGGTGCGCTTATAGACGTCCTTGCAGGCGAAATAGGCGGCATGTGGACCACCAAACCCAACCGGCACGCCAAACCGCTGTGTAGACCCCACGGCGATATCCGCCCCCATCGCGCCGGGCTCCTTCAGCAAAGTCAGAGCCAGCGGATCAGCACAGACAATGCCAATCGCTTTGGCCGCATGCAGCGCCGCAATCGGCACGCTGAAATCATGCACCTCGCCGTAGGTGCCTGGATATTGAAACACAGCACCAAACACTGCATCGGCGTCCATATCTGCCGGATCACCAACAATCACCTCGATCCCCAAAGGTGCCGCGCGGGTCTGCATCACGGCGATATTTTGCGGATGACAGTGATGATCGACGAAGAACGCACCGGCCTTTGATTTGGCCACACGCTGCGCCATAACCATAGCTTCGGCGCAGGCCGTAGCCTCGTCAAGCAATGATGCGTTGGCAATATCCAGCCCTGTCAGATCAATAATCATCGTCTGAAAGTTGATCAGCGCCTCCAGCCGCCCCTGCGAAATCTCGGGCTGATAGGGGGTATAGGCGGTATACCACGCCGGGTTTTCCAAAATATTGCGCTGAATCGCCGGTGGCGTCACCGTGCCATGATAACCCTGCCCGATCAGGCTGGTATAGACCTTGTTCTTGCTCGCAACCTTGCGCATGTGATGCAGCAATTCACGCTCTGACTTGGCCTTACCAAAGTCCAGCGGCTTGGCCTGACGGATATTTTTTGGCACAGTCTCGTCAATCAATTGCGCAAGGCTGTCCACACCGATCACGGCCAGCATATCCTCCATTTCGGCGGGGCTGGGGCCGATGTGACGGCGATTTGCAAAATCGTAAGGCAGATAATCCGTGGGCGTAAACGACATGACCGCTCCTTTGCTGGGCGACTGAATGACAGCTTTTTCTTCCAAAATAACTTCCGCCGGACGCTCCGGCAAAAGCCCCAAATTCTAGCCGATGAATTTCTGATAGGCCGCTTCGTCCATCAGATCATCAAGCACAGACATGTCCTCGATTTTCATCTTAAAGAACCACGCATCGCCCATCGGGTCTTCGTTCACCTTGCCGGGGTCATCGGCCAGAGGGGTATTTACTTCGACGATTTCGCCATCGAGCGGCGCAAGGATGTCCGACGCGGCCTTCACGCTTTCGATCACGACGACTTCGTCGTCTTTGACGACTTCGGTGCCTTCATCGGGCAGTTCGATAAACACCACATCGCCCAATTGCTCGGATGCATGTGCAGTGATGCCGACGACGATCAGGCCATCCTCGACCCTTAGCCATTCGTGTTCTTCGGTAAATTTCATCTCGGGTCTCTCCGTTGGGTTAGCGTTTGTATGTTGTAGCGCGGAACGGCATGTCCGCGACCATGACTGGCTGGCGTTTGCCGCGGACCTCGCCCCAAAGGGCCGTGCCTGTGGCACTGTAAGCGGTGGCGACATAGCCCATCGACATCGGCGCACCGATGCTGGGGCCGAATGCACCGGATGTGACGTGGCCGATGGCGTCACCACTGGCCGCATCTGCGAAAATCTGCGTGCCTGCGCGCATCGGTGCGCGGCCCTCGGGCAGTAATCCGACGCGCAACCGCGCAGGACTATTTTTCAATTCATCCAAAATCCGATCCGCGCCGGGAAATCCGCCCGCGCGTTCTCCGCCTGCGCGGCGCACTTTTTGAATGGCCCATGCAATGTTGCCCTCGATGGGGCTGGTAGATTCGTCCAGATCAGACCCATACAAGCACAAGCCCGCTTCAAGCCGCAGGCTGTCGCGGGCGCCAAGACCGATCGGCGCAACACCGTCGACGGCCAACATTGCCCGCGCAAATTCAACCGCCGCAGCGTTGGGCACGGACACTTCAAACCCGTCTTCGCCGCTATAGCCGGATCGTGAAATCCACACCTCGCCGAACACGGTATCTACGGTCAAGACATCCATGAACCGCATCGCGCGCACGTCTGGCACGAGAGTCGTCAGCGCGTCTTCGGCCATCGGCCCTTGCAGAGCCAACAGCGCGCGGTCAGCTATGGCCGTGATCTCGCAAATGTCGGACAGGTGCGCACGCAAATGCGCCTCGTCGGCGCCCTTGCATGCGGCGTTCACCACTAAAAACAAGTGGTCGCCGCGATTGGCGATCATCAAATCATCGCTGATTCCGCCTGCGTCATTGGTGAAAACGCCATAGCGCTGCCGCCCTTGAGCCAAAGCAGCAATCGACACAGGCACCAGCGTTTCAAGTGCCCGCATCGCGTCGTTCAGATCGCCAGATTTCGGGTGTAGCAGGATTTGCCCCATGTGGCTGACGTCAAACAGCCCCGCTTTTTCGCGGGTGTGCAGGTGTTCGCCCATCACGCCTAGCGGAAATTGCACCGGCATGTCATAGCCCGCAAATGGCACCATCTTGCCGCCCAATTCGCGGTGAAGCCCATGCAGTGCCGTTTGTTTCAGATCGTCCATCCCGTTCCCCTGTCCTTGACCGTCGGGAATCCCGTGCGGCACCGATTACGCGCGGTTGCGCGACTGCGATGCCCCCTCTGTCCGTGCGCCTGAGATCGTTATCCCTTCGGCGGGTGCATCCGCACCTCTCTCCAGAGTGTCGTCAACACAGCGGTCCTTGGGCCTGAGAGTTTACCGGGGCGGTTGCTCCTTCGGCACTGGCGAACCAGTTCTCCCACTGTGCTAAAGATTGATATGCCGCTTTGCGCCCGTTCGTAAAGGGCTTTAATGCTTTACTGCGCCGCGATCGGCAGACGCGCCAATTGGCATTGCCCCCAAAGCAGTTCCAACGCCCCGACCAGATTGTCGATATCGGCTTGGCTATGTACGGGCGACGGCGTGATGCGCAGCCGTTCCGTGCCCTTGGGGACA
The DNA here is from genome assembly GCA_937891785.1 of uncultured Octadecabacter sp. Classification (GTDB taxonomy): domain Bacteria; phylum Pseudomonadota; class Alphaproteobacteria; order Rhodobacterales; family Rhodobacteraceae; genus SW4. Next base: position 146 of record CALAGN010000128.1, on the reverse strand, counting down.
GTCGGGTAATTGATCGGCTGGATGTAGATGCCGTGTTGGTCCATCAGCACGTCCGACAGGTATTTGCATTTCACCGGATCACCAACCATCACAGGGTAATCCCCCCATTTCTAGCGGGGTGCGGCTGTAGAACTTACGCGGCCATT
>CALAGN010000127.1 GCA_937891785.1 uncultured Octadecabacter sp. | reverse complement strand
CGGGAAAGGATCAAACGCAAAACACTAGAAACCCGGCGCTTGCATCACCGCAAGTATAACTACAATAAGACTTGGATGGCTTCAGCCATTTTCGCGTCTTTAGCTAAGCGCTGTCAGCAAATCCATCGCGGTGATGTGGCCAAATTGAACATGGGTTTGCATCGCGGTCTCAGCTTCGGCGCTTTGGCGGTCAAGGATCAGCTGTGCAATGTCGGCGTGTTCTTGTGCCGATGTCGCGATGGTGCCCTTGTACTGATAACGCGCACGGTAATAGGCCATCAGTTTGCGGGCATTCGACTTGACTAGATCGGTTAGAAACCGATTACCCGCAGCTTCAACGATCGCTGCATGAAACGTCATGTTCAGCTGGTAATACCCGTTGGGGTCGCGGTCACCTTTGGTATCAGAGTGGGCCTTACACGCTGCCACTGCTGCTTCTAGCGCTTTGCCACTTGCGGCAGAAAGGCGCCGCGCCGCAAGCCCAGCTGCTTGCCCTTCAAGTCCTGCGTGAATCTCAAGAATGCCAAGAAATTCCTCAATCGTTGGTCTGAAAACATACGCCCCTTTGCGGGGCTGGCGTAGAATCAGCCCGTGCGCTTCAAGCTTGATTAGGGCTTCGCGCAGTGGCGTGCGCGAAATTCCGAGCGTTTCAATCAGTGCGTCTTCATCAATTATATCACCGGGGCTTAGGGCCCCAGTGTCGATCTGATGCAAGATCGTTTCCGTCACTGATTTTTGCGGGTTGTTCATTCAGGGACAGGCACGATGAGCTTTATCCCATCAAGGTCGAGCGACATTGTGATCTGGCAAGACAAGCGGCTGCTGTCGCCGCGTTCTGCCTCGGTTGCGTCCAGCATGGCATCTTCAAAATCGCCTACATCGCCGACTTTTGCGGCCCAGTCTGGGTCCACTATGATGTGGCAGGTCGCACATGACAAACAGCCACCGCATTCGCCGACGACGTTGGGGATGTTATTGGCGACGGCCGCTTCCATCAGGTTCGTGCCTTCGGCAACCATTGCGGTTTTTGTGCTGCCATCGGGGAGGGTCCAAGTTACGTTCATGGGTCTGCCTTTAGATGTAGTGGATGTAAAAGTCACGTAACGCGACATCGTCAAGATCAGCGGTCTTTTCGACCTCGGCCCGACGCATGAAAATCTGATTGTCTACGAGTGTTTCACCGACCGCGGCGCGCAGGACTGTGTCTGCTTCAAGGTCGTCCATCGCAGCGTTCAGATCGGTTGCAACACCGGTTGTGGCGTCAGTCACTTCAAACCCGTCACCCGTTTCACGCGCGGGCAAGTCGTACCCGTTTGTGAGGCCAAGCCGTGCGGCTTGCAAAACAGCAGCGACAGCTGTGTAGGGGTTAGCAGATGCATCAGCCATGCGGTGTTCAAGACGTGTTTTGGTGCCACCTTCTTCAGATACACGCGTGGTCACGTTGCGGTGGTCGCCACCCCAGTTTTGCCAATACCCCGACAGGCTGGCAGGTTGCAGGCGCTTGTAGGAATTCGCGGTGGGGGCCAGCAATCCTGCAAGACCTTTGTGGTGATGTACCAGCCCCGCAATACAGCCTTTGGCCAAGTCGCTTAGATGATCGGGGCCGCTTTTGCCGTCTTTGGGCAGGGCGTTGTTGCCGTCCGCGTCTTGGAAGGAGAAATTGATGTGCATGCCTGATCCGCCAGCTTCGGCAAATGGTTTGGGCAAGAACGTCAAGACGATGCCAAAGCCCAATGCGATTTCACGGGCCATTTGGCGGAACAGCACGATGTCGTCCACGGCTTTCAACGCATTGTCGAACGTCAGCGTGTATTCAAACTGCGGCGCGTCGTATTCCGCCGTAATCATGTCCAAGCGGAACCCAAGCTTTTCGGCGGCTTCCCAGATCGCATCATTGAAACCAAGCGGGTCAGTGCCGGGGCCAGTGCCGTACACCATAGCGCCCGGTGCATCGTAGGGGACCAAATTGCCGCTCTCATCTTTTTGAAACGCAAATGCCTCAAGCTCGATCCCAATCATGGGCGTCAGGCCATCTTCAACCCACGCAGCGACCGCACGCTTCAATGCACCACGTCCGCACATCGGCAGCGGCGTGCCGTCCATGCCGTACAGATCGCCGATGACAACTTTTGTGCCGTCCTGCCAGCTGTCACGAATGTCATTCGCGTTCCAGCGTAGTTCCATATCGGGCAGCCCTTCCATCATCATTGAACCCGGTGAAGGCAACAAATCCTTGTCGAAGTGGACACCGTAAGTTGAACGGCAGAAATTCGTATTGCTGGTCCCGATTTTGGAGGCGGGCAAATATTTGCCACGGATCAGGCTCAGATGGTCGCAAAAAACTGCGCGCAGGCGATCGGTCATATGGTTTTCCCTAAGTAAGTTGGACAGTGACTGGCAGGTTTTTGATCCCGCTCACAAAATTGGACCGCAAAAATTTTGCTTCTCCGGCCGGTTCGATAGATTTGATGCGCTTGGCAAGTTCTTGAAACAAAATGCGCACTTCGAGACGCGCAAGCCACATGCCGAGACAAACATGGGGGCCACCTTGTCCAAACGACAGATGCTTGTTCGGTGTTCGCGCAAGATCCACGCGAAACGGATCATCGAACGCGGTTTCGTCACGGTTGCCAGAGATAAACCAATAGGCAACCTTGTCGCCTGCCTTGATTGTGTTTCCGTGCATGTCGAAATCGCGGGTCGCGGTGCGTCGGAAATACGAGGCAGGCGACGCCCAGCGGATGATTTCATCCGGTGCCGTATCAAGAACAGAACCCTCTTTGATTTGTCCCAAAAGTTCGGGCTGGTGGCAAAGTGCATGCATGCCAGCGGCGAGCGAATAGCGCGTTGTGTCATTGCCTGCGGCAACGAGCAGACAGAAGAAGTTCTTGAACTCACGCTCGTTGATGCATTTCCCATCGGGCCCGGGTTGGCGGATCATGTGTAGAATGCCGCTGGTATCACCAGCCGCCGCTTTGCGTTCCATCAAGGTGTCAGCGTATTTATACAGTTCTGCGCCTGCGGGGGAGTTGAACGGCATCAGGCGGTATTCATCTGTTTCAAGCTTATCCATCACGTGATCGGTGAAATCGGGGTCCGTGTTGGCCATTAGAGCGTCGCCCTTGTCGACCAGCCACGGCAGGTCTTCTTCGGGTGTGCCTAGAATACGGCCCAACATCCGCATGGGCAGTTCGCGTGCAATCATTTTGGTGGCGTCAAACGTGCCTGCCTGAAGCGCGCTGTCTAAGATATCGACGCAAAGGCTGCGGATATCATCCTCGAAGCCCGAGATGACTTGTTTGGAGAACGCCTTGGCGACCTTGACCCGCGTGGACATATGTTCGGGTGGGTCGGTTTCCTGGAACGTGCGGCGCGCCATATATTCTTCTTGCGATTGGTCTTCGATCCGAATGCCCTGCGCGGATGACAGCAGGTCGCTTTGGCGGTTCAACTCAAGAATATCAGCGTGGCGCGTAACGGACCAAAAACCCTTGCCGCCATCCCATTCCGTCCAATGCATCGGGTCATCGCGGCGCAGGCGCGCGAACGTGTTGTGCGGCGCGCCGTTGGTAAATGTGTCGTGGTCGGTCAGGTCTGCGTGCCCGTCATCCGTTGGGGTCCAAATCGTCATGTCTGCCGCACCATATAGTTGCTATCTTCATAAATATATTTATAGAGTATCAGAAATATGTAAAGGAATTTCGCATGCACCTCGCCATCTTGATGACAAATACCGACGAAACACCCTTCGCTGACGACCATCCGCGCGATGGCGAAAAATTCCAAATATTGCTCAACGAAGCCCGCCCAGACTGGACGTTTGAGATATTCACGGCGAAGGATGGCGTTTTCCCAAACGACATTAGTGGCTTTGATGGCTTTGTTATCACAGGCAGCCCTGCGTCAGTGCGCGACGGCGACGGTTGGATTGATCGGCTGGCGGAATTGATTCGCGATATCGCCGCGAAAAAGACACCGATGTACGGCGCGTGTTTCGGTCATCAGGCGATTGCCGCGGCCTTGGGTGGGACGATTGGCTACAATCCTGGCGGTTGGGTGTTGGGGACTGTGGAGACCACAATTGATGCAGACACATCTTTACTGATCTACGGGGCGCACAAAGAACAGGTGATGACGCTGCCGAACGGGGCGGCGATCTCCGCGACAACGCCGGGTTGCCCTATCGCGGGGTTCACGATTGGGGGGCATGTGTTGACCACACAGTACCACCCCGAAATGACAGATGGTTTCATCGCGGCCTTGGTTGATGAAATGGAAAAAGACATGCCAAGCGACATCATTGATCCAGCCCGCGCATCGCTTGTGCGGCGCGCTGATCGTCACGAAGCGACGCAGCAAATCGTTTCTTTCTTCGAAAGCAACTGAATGAGATAGGCCCGGTGACAAGACGCAGGTTGAAAAACTGTCGCACGCCAAAGCACGCGTC
>CALAGN010000126.1 GCA_937891785.1 uncultured Octadecabacter sp. | reverse complement strand
ACACCAGCAGAGAAATTTGAAGCCTGTGTTGCAGCGACCCTTTGAAACCGCAGCCCACCAGCTCCATTGGCGAACGGAGCAGATCACTGCCCGATTGCACTTGCACCGCAAGCGGATACCCTAGTGCCGGAACCAGCGTTTCGTCGCCCGCCAACGGGCAATAGCGGACGCTGTCGTTCCAACCGCTTGTTACGGTGCCATATGTAGCGATCAGATCGCCAAGCGGTTTGCGAAAGGGTATGCGCCAGCGTCCAGAGCATCCCAAAGGCTGGTCTGGCTAAAAGTGTTTTCGGATCGTCATGTGAATCACCCCAAAGGCTAAACGCCCAAACACCAACGCATGACTGCCTTTTGGGCGTGCAGGCGGTTTTCAGCCTCGTCCCAGACCACCGAATGCGGCCCATCCATCACCGCACTTGTGGCCTCGTCGTCGCGGTGCGCGGGCAGGCAGTGCATGAACAGGCTGTCTGGTTTGGCTTTGGCCATCAACGCATCATTCACCTGATAACCGCGCAGCTGATTGTGGCGGCGTTCGCGGGCCGATTGTGGATCGTGCATAGACACCCAGGTATCCGTTACGACCAGATCCGCACCTTCGACAGCCTTCATCGGGTCACGCTCGGTGGTGTATAGCCCATCAAGTGCGGCTTCGGGCTGAAGCGTTTCCGGGCCAGTAAATGTCAGGTCAAACTGGAACTGTTTTGCGGCATGGGCAAAGCTGGCAAAGACGTTGTTACCGTCTCCAGACCAGACCACCTTTTTGCCTTTGATCGGGCCGTTATGTTCCTCGAACGTCAGGATATCCGCCATGATCTGGCAGGGGTGCGTGCGGTCAGTCAGCCCGTTGATCACCGGAACGGTCGCATATTCGGCCATATCAAGCAGGGTCTGTTCTTCGAAGGTACGGATCATGATCAGATCAACGTAGCGCGACAACACGCGCGCAGTATCGGCGATGGTTTCACCGTGGCCAAGCTGCATATCTGCGCCCGACAACACCATCGTCTCGCCGCCCATCTGGCGCACGCCAACGTCAAAACTGACGCGTGTACGGGTCGATGGTTTCTCAAAAATCAACGCGACCATCTGACCCGCGAGCGGGCGATCATCGTCCAGCGTGCCCTTGGGTTTGCCTTTTCGCGCGTCCTTCATGGTACGCGCGCTATCGATCATTGCGCGCAGATCATCGGGTGCGGTTTTGTGGATATCTAGAAAATGGCTCATGGTTTCGGCTTTCTGCTTCGGGAGGACTGGGGCGCGGCCCCAGACCCAGGAGTGTATGTGAACAAAAGAAGTTAGGACCGCGCAATCTGCGTCGCTGCCTGATCCAGACGGATGACGGCCTCGGAGATGTCGTCGTCGCTGATCGTAAGGGGCGGCAGCAATCGGATCACGTTATCTGCGGCGGGCACCGTCAGCACGCCCGCATCATAGCCGGCTTTGACGATATCAAGGTTGGATGCTTTGCAGATCAGGCCAAGCATAAGCCCCGCCCCGCGCACACCTGTAAAGACATCGGGATGTTGGGCAACCAGCCCTTCGAGTTTCTGGCGCAGCAGCCCGGCTTTGCGGTTCACGTCCGCCAGAAATTCGGGAGTCGCGACGATTTCCATCACTTTTGCGCCGACTGCGCAGGCCAGTGGATTCCCACCATAGGTCGACCCATGGGTGCCTGCCGTCATAGCACTCGCGGCTTTTTCAGTCGCAAGCACCGCACCAAGCGGGAATCCCCCACCGATGCCCTTGGCGATCATCATGATATCAGGTTCAATCCCGGCCCATTCATGCGCGAACAGGCGGCCCGTGCGCCCGACGCCGCATTGAACCTCGTCCAAGATCAGTAACAGCCCGTGTTCATCACACAGATCGCGCAGCCCCTTGAGACATTGATCAGGCAGCGGGCGAATGCCGCCTTCACCCTGCACAGGTTCGATTAAGATGGCGCCAACGGAAGGATCAGCGGCAGCGGCAGTCAGCGCATCATGATCACCCCACGGCAGACTTTGGAAACCGGGCAAGAGCGGGCCAAAGCCTTTGGTCATCTTTTCCGATCCAGCTGCCGCAATACCAGCAGCAGAGCGGCCATGAAACGAGCCTGTGAATGTGACGATCGTACTGCGACCCTGCCCCTGATCGTGCCAGTATTTGCGCGCCATTTTCACGGCAAGCTCACAGGCCTCGGTGCCTGAATTAGTGAAGAACACCGTGTCCGCAAAAGTGTGTTCGACCAATGCATCCGCCAATTTTTGTTGCGCAGGAATGTGATAGAGGTTCGAGGTATGCCAAAGCGCGCCCGCCTGATCGGTCAGCGCCAGCACCAAGGCAGGGTGCGCATGGCCAAGCGAGTTCACGGCGATCCCTGCTCCAAAGTCAAGAAAGCGTCGCCCGTCTGCCTCGATAAGCCAGCTACCCTCGCCTTTGACAAAAGTCAGCGGCGCGCGGTTATAGGTCGGCAGGACGGTGGGGATCATGGTGTGATGCCTTTGCAAAAAATGAAGGCCTGTTGGTGGCGTAGGGGCAAGGCCAAGTCAACGATTTATCCAGGAAAATGACAGTGCGGAACACCGATCAACAGAAAACACGGCGCGGTTAGCGTCGGCGTCGGGTGCTGATCTGGGTCTGTGCGTTGGTCATGGCGAATGGATACGCCACAGGGCGCCGAATGCAAAGCGCGAATTCAGGCGACGTTGGCCCGCTGGCAAGTGCGCACCCATTTGGCGGCTGAACGGTAGTGTGTTTGCCCTTTGGCCTCGGCCCAGCGGCCCGTTGTCCGTACGTTACCACCGCCCCGCATCGGGCCGCCGTACAGCACTGCATTATCGCGCGCTTGGATGAACGCAACCAGCCGCGCGTGGTTCACCGCAATAATATCGCGCGCATCGTTCCAATCCAGATCGGACTGGGCAGCGCGTAGGTCGGCGTTATACGCCTTGGGTTAGTTACACTTGTAGCCGGGGGCAGGAATTTCCGCTCATTTCCAGCTTGCCAATGGGTACGATGGCCGACAACGTCTTTGATGCTGGTGCCACCTTCGCGTTTCAGCATCGCTTGCGCGGTTGGCATAGTGTCAATCAACGCGCGCAATTTGGCATAGTCTTCCTGTGTGACCGCCAATTGGTCAGCGCGGTTTGTGGCAGCGGGTATGTTCGCCCCTCCAATGAGACCTTCTGACAGAAATTAGCGCAACATCGGGCATGCCTCGTCCTTGCGCAGGATAAATTCCCGCTTGCCGCCCGCGCCGCTCAACCCCATGGAAACGCCATGGCCAAGATACCCCCGAACCCTGCCCTTACTGTGGCGCTGACGTTGGTATCCGCCACACCACTACACCGCCTATGGACGCGACGGCCAGCATGGCAGCGAGAATGTGGGGTGCCCAGCACATCATGAAGCACAAATCGAAGCCTTCGTTGATCACTACAACCATCAGCGTTGTCATGAGAGCATGAACAACGTCACACCATCAGACAACCACTTCAGGCGCGACAAAGCCGTTCTCAAACAAAGGGATAGGATCAACGAAGATGCGCTTGGCCTGTGGTCAGCGCCACGCTGAACGACGCCAGGCGGGCAGCAGCGCTACTTAGATCTGGCGGTTGAAACTTATCTGACGCTAGGGATGGCTTTCCACCAACCGCTGCGGCAAGCCCAAGGCTTGATTCGCTCCATCGCCGCCTTGCTGGGGGTTGCGATCGCGGTACCGGATTTCTCCACCTTATCGCGCCGGGGCGAGTGCCTGACTTTGCACGTGACGCGCAAAACGGCCCCATCTAATCCGGTTCATCTGGCAGTGGATAGTATCCGCCTGAAGATCTTCGGCGAAGTCGAATAGCTTGAGAAAAAACATAAAACCAAGCGCAAACGGCGCTCTTGGCACAAGCGCCACCTCGGTCTTCACCTTGTTAGTGGCGCGATCGTCTGCGCGGACCTCACCAACGATGACGTCGGCGATCCGACAGCGCTGCCAAGTCTCTTGGGTCAAGTCGACGGTCCGGTTGATCTGTTCCCCGCAGACGGAGCATACGAAGGAGAACCAACATTAAAAATACTTGCCGCCCGGTTCGGATTGATGATCGAGATGACGATCCCACCTCCCATAAACGCTATCCTGAGCCCCCATGCGGCCGAATTTCCGACGACACATGACTGCCATATCGCCGAGATCGCAGCCCGCGGGCGGATGGCCTGGCAGAAACCCACCGGCTAGACCCAACGCAGGCGGAGCGAAACTCTCATGGGCAGCTGGAAGACAGATGTTGGGCCAAAGCGAAAGGCGCGCACCTTCGAAAATCAGAAAACAGAATCCACGATTGACGTCTAGGTTCTCAACCAGATGGCTGGACTTGGTCGCCCGCGTCGTAAGCGTACCGCTTGAAATTCATCTCGGGTAGGGCGCGTTCCGAGTTCAAGAGCATCCGCGCAACAAGGCCCATGGTTTCCGCCCGGTGCCCTCCAAAGGGCCCATCATAATAGCGACTGGTCGGACAACTCCGTAATTCGCGCTGCATATTTCGGCATGAGTTGCGAAAATAGTCGAAGGGTCGCTGCGGTTGCGAGCTCTGGATCAGTGCTCCCAGGATGCAGATGTAGCTTTTGCCAATATCCGTCCGACACATTTTCGATCCAGTCGGAAACGTCGTCGCCGTCAGAGTCGGATTCTTCCGCCAGCACCGTGCAAATGCTCCGCATGACATCCCTGTGGGACATATCAAATTCGCTGGAGATCGCAGCATATTGCGGCGTAAATTTCTCTTCGCCCCAAAAAGCAAACCACAATGCAAGATTGTCGGAATCGCATATTTCTGGCGCGAAATCGGCTTTGATCATTGCGATGAGTTGATCCAGCGGATCATCTCCGGCATCCGCCAATGCCTTCTTCCAATTCTGATCGTAGCGTTGATACTGATCGCGCAGGGTATCCGTTAGAAGCCCTGTTTTGGACTTGAAATAAAAGACGGCGACTCCCTGTGACAGTCCCGCCTCGTTTGCAACGGTCGCCAAAGTGGTCTTGGCCAATCCATTTGCAACAATGGATCGACGTGTCGCTTCCAGCAATTGAGTGCGGCGCATATCGGCATTTTCTTTGCGTTCCTTGCGCGGGCGTTGCGAAGATGGTTTGACCGTCACCGTGTTATCTTCCTTTTTTGTTCCCAACGTTGTCCCATACTCGCACCTGACTGTCAGCTCAAAAAAGTTTATTTGAGCGCTCAAAGAACTTTACCGCCCGCAACACCCGCGCTAGGCTGGCATGGCAACAAGAGGGCCTGACTTGGGAAAACACGATACATACGACGCCATCGTCGCAGGCGCGGGCCACAACGGGCTGACGGCCGCGTGCTATTTGGCAAAGGCGGGCCTTAAAACACTTGTGGTCGAAAAGAATGATTGGATTGGCGGGGCGGCCGTAAGCCGTTCACTTATTGACGGCTGGACCTATTCGAATTGCTCTTACGTCTGTTCCCTGTTGCGCCGTGAAATCGTGCGCGACCTGGAGCTGCCGCGCTTTGGCTTGCAAGTGATACCTTACGAGGGCGGAGCGACGTTTACACCCGAGGGTGATTACTTTGCCTACATGTCAGACCATGATGCGTTGCGCCGTGAATTGGCACGTCACAGCCCCCGTGATGCGGATGCCTATGACAGGTTCTCTCAGGCCGTGATCCGTCAGTGCCGCTTTATCCGGCCTTTCCTGCTGCGCAATGCACCGGACCCGACATCACTTAGGCCGCGCGACCTATCAGAGCTGTTGTTTCTGATCAAAAAGGCCCACGGACTTGGGGCAAAAGAACTAGGGGAGACCCTGCGTTTTTGGACCATGTCGATTGGTGATTTTCTCGATGAATATTTTGAGAGCGATTTGATCAAAGCCCATATTGCAGGGGCCGGCATCATAGGCACGGGCCTCGGTGTCTACTCCCCTGGAACGGCCTATGTCTTGCTGCATCATTATATGGGGGATGTTGACGGCGCGATTGGCGCTTGGGGGTTTGCGCGCGGTGGCATGGGTGCGATTTCCAATGCGCTTGGCGCTGCGTTTGAAGAAGCTGGTGGCGAGATCATTAAGGGATCAGGCGTTGATCGCTTTGTCGTCAAAGGCGGCAAGATCACTGGGGTCGCTTTGGAAAACGGCGATGAATATCACGCGCCAATCGTGGCATCGAACATGGATGTGAAACGCACCTTCTTGCATCATACCGACCGCGCAGATCTGCCCGAGGACTTCACCAAAGCCGTGGAACGCTTTAAGATCCGTGGATCATCGGCCAAGTTGAACATCGCCCTCGACCAATTGCCATCATTTCCCGCCGCCCCGAAGGGCGCCAATTTCTTGCGCGGCGATATGCATTGCTCGACGTCCTTGAACGAATTGGAACGTGCCTACGACGACTGGAAAGACGGGCGTTGGTCGGCTGACCCCTATTTCGACATGCTCATCCCCAGCCAGATTGACCCGACAATGGCGCCGCCGGGCAAACACATGATGACGGTCTTTGTGCAGTACGCGCCCTATGATCTGGAAGTCGACGGGGTGCGTGCTGGCGAGAACTGGACCGATGCAACGCGCAAGGCTTTCGCGGACTGCGTTTTCAACAAACTCGAAGTGGCCTGCCCAGACATCCGTCAGCGTGTCGTGCATGCCGAAATCCGCACGCCGTGGGATATCGAGCAAGAGGTTGGATTGACCGAGGGCAATATCTTCCAGGGGGAATTGACGTTTGATCAATTGCTGTTCAACCGCCCCGTCCCCGGATACGCGCAATACGACACCCCCATTCGCGGAATGTACATCGTCGGGTCATCCGCCCATCCCGGCGGCGGCGTCATGGCAGCACCGGGCGCGAACGCAGCACGAGAAATCCTGCGCAACATCGGCAAGGCGAAATCAATGCCAAGTTTTGCGTCATGAGGGGACGCTCAATGTCAGAAAATCGGTTCGATGCGATTGTGATTGGGGCGGGCCACAATGGCCTGACCGCCGCGGCCACATTGGCCGCCCAAGGCAAGTCTGTCTGCGTCCTTGAACGTAACGATCGCATTGGCGGTATGTCAAAGACGGCCGATCTTGATGGCGCACAAGTCCCCGAAATAGCGCATCTGTTATACAATTTGAATCCAAGCGTCGCAAAAGACCTCAGTCTAAAGCTTGATACCTGGGCTCTGCCTACGGTGGCACTTTCGCCAGATGGCAATCATGTAGTTATCAACGATGGAACCGCCGCTTTCGCAGATGGACGCGTTCATCCCGACGCTCAGGCCTTCGCAACCCTATATGCACGACTTAAGAAATTTGCCGGTTTGTTGGGCCAACTCGCAGATGGGCCGCCGCCTGCCCTGTCTGGCGGCGTTCTGGATCCCACAACCCTTGGAGAACTGGCCAAGCTGGGGAAACTCGGGTGGGGCCTGAAGCGGTTGGGCAAGAAAGACATGCGTGAATTTTTGCGCGTTATTCTATCTAACGCATTTGATCTGATCTTAGACGAGATATCGGACGGGCCACTAGCAGGCGCATTGACCGCCGATGCTGTTCGCGGTGGATACGCTGGTCCGCGTTCGCCAGGCACCGCCTTTTCGCTCATGTATCGGTTGGGCAATGGTGGCGTTGTGACGTTGCCTATGGGCGGCATCGGGGCCGTCGCGGCATCATTTGAAAGCGCGGCACGTGATCGAGGCGTGGACATCCGCACCGGCGTGCAGATTGAACGCATCGTTATCGCGCATGATCGGGTGCAGGGCATTTTGCTGACGAATGGCACCACGTTGCATGCAGATGCCGTCCTGTCGAGCGCGGGTGCGATGCAAACTATGCAAATCGCCGGCGTAGCCAACTTTGATGTCGAAGCCGCCCGCCGGATGCGCAATTTGCGCAACAAGGGAACGACCGCCAAAGTTAATCTTGTCCTGAACGCGGCGCCAACCTTCACTGGTCTAAACAAGGAACAATCAGCCGCTCGACTGCTTGTCGCGCCATCGGCTCGCGACGTTGAACGCGCATTTAACCCCGCCAAATACGGCGAAATGTCACCGGCACCCTTGATCGAGGCCGTCATCCCCACCCTGACTGACTCCAGCCTTGCGCCCGACGGGACGCATATCCTGTCGGCAGTCGTCAGCTATGCACCTTATGCGCTGGAAGGCGGATGGACGGAAAAGGCACGCGCACAGTTGCTAGAAAACGTGATTCAAACGCTTGAGCGCTATGCCCCGGGGATTGGCAGCTTGGTTTCAAAGTCACAGGTTTTGACGCCAGTCGACATCGAAAAAATGACCGGTGCACCGGGTGGGCATTGGCACCACGCGGAAATGGGCATTGACCAGATTCTGACCGTGCGACCCGCCAATCTGGTGTCGCGCTACGCCTTTGGCGTGGGCGGGCTTTACCTGTGTGGGGCGTCAGCACACCCCGGCGGCGATGTGATGGGGGCCGCAGGGCGTAATGCCGCGATGCAGGTTATCAAAGATGGGGTGTTGGGCTAATGGCAAGACGCGAAGCAACCAAACCCAAGCACGTTCCGATGGGGCTGATCGAGACGCCGTTCTTTGATCGCCTAAACGCGCTCAGCCGTGCGAAATCCTGGACCGGTTGGGCAGGATATATTTCGCCTTTGGTGCTGGACACAGTCGAGTTTGAATATTTCGCGATTCGCAATCAGGCGACGCTGTTTGATATCTCGCCCATGCACAAATATCGCATCACCGGACCCGATGCGCTGGCCGTCTTGAACCGGTTGGTTACGCGCGATGTGTCGAAAATCCGCGATGGGCGTGTGGGCTATGTCATGTGGTGTGACGAAGACGGGATGCTGATCGATGACGGCACCCTGTTCCGCTTCAGCGAGACTGATTTTCGCCTGTGTTGCCAGGAACCGATGTTCACATGGCTTTTGGATGCTGCATGGAGCTATGACGTCGGGATCATTGACGAAAGCGATACGATCGCCGCCCTGTCCCTGCAAGGTCCGACGTCATGGTCCGTGCTAAAAGACGCAGGCTTTTCCGACGTTGCAACGATGAAACCTTTCGACTGGCGCGAAATTGAGCCCGACATCTGGATCTCGCGCACGGGGTTCACGGGCGATCTGGGCTACGAAATTTGGGTGCCTTGGGATAAAGCAAATTCCCTTTGGGACAGGCTTTGGCCGGCGGGAGATCATTGGGGGCTTCGCGCCATCGGGTTCGAGGCCTTGAACATGTGCCGGATCGAGGCAGGGTTCATCGCTGCGGGCGTTGATTTTCAACCAGTTCACGCGGCCATGCGTCTGCACCGTGGTCGCACGCCGATTGAACTGGGGTTCGGCAAAATGGTTCATTTTGACAAGGGCCATTTTAATGGCCGCCGCGCGTTGCTTAAGCAAAGCGAAAGCGGTGCGCGATACGCGTTGGTCAAGATTGACATTGAGGGTTTCAAACCTGCCAACGGTGCGCTGCTCTATCACCAGAAGAAGAAAGAGGTCGGCTTTGTGACCTCGGGCGTCTGGTCGCCCACCATGAAAAGCAACATCGCCCTCGCCGAGCTAAGAGCCCCCTACGGCGTCGATATCATCGACGACATTTGGGCAGAAATCTACGTCAACGAAGAGGGCAAATGGGACAAACGATTGGTCTCCGTCACGCAGCAAGACAAGCCCTTCTTTTCAAATACGCGTGCGCGGGCAACACCGCCACGTCCTTATTGATCCGGAGCCCGTTATGACCAAGGCAAGCCAAAATCTGCATGACCGCGCAAACACGCCTTCCACCGAAACCTTGGCCAAATGGGATCGTAAGCATCAAATCCACCCTTGGGCAGCGATGGATGACTGGCGCGGCTATGACAACATGATCGTCGATTCCGCCAAAGGCATCTATTTTTGGGATGCGCAGGGCAAACGCTATATCGACGGCCCCGGTGGCATGTGGTGCAGCCAGATCGGCTATGGGCGCCACGAGATGGCCAAAGCCATTGCCGACCAAGTGATCAAACTATCCTATACTTCGCCCTTTACCAACGCGACGGAGCCCTCGGCTGTTTTGGCCAAAAAGCTTGCCGAAATGGCACCGGGCGATCTGAACAATGTGTTCTTCACCACCGGCGGCTCCACGGCGGTCGATACGGCGCTGCGGACGATGCAATATCTCAACAACCGGCGCGGACTTCCGGAAAAGAAGATGATCCTTGCGCGCGAGAAAGGCTATCACGGGTCCACCTATCTGGCACATTCCGTGACCGGCAAGGAGCGCGACGAAAGCCACTTTGATTTCGAAACACGGCTTGTGCATTTTCTGCCCGACGTGAACCCCTATCGCAGACCCAAAGGCACAAGCGTGGCCGAATGGTGCAATGCCAAAGTTGCTGATCTTCAAGCCGCGATCGACGAGCTTGGCGCCGATAAGATCGGGGCCTTTATCGCTGAACCGATCCTGAGTTCAGGCGGCGTGATTGTTCCTCCTGAAGGATACCACAAACGCACATGGGACATCTGCCGCGCCAATGACATCCTATATATTTCCGATGAGGTCGTGACTGGATTTGGCCGTCTGGGCCATTGGTTCGCATCCGAGGCTGTGTTCGGGATCGTGCCGGATATGATCACATCGGCCAAGGGGCTGACGTCTGGCTACCTCCCGCTTGGGGCGTGCATCATTTCTGATCGGGTGATGGAACAGATGACCGGGTTGGACGAAGCATCGTCGTTTACCAATGGCTACACCTATTCCGCGCATCCGGTGTGCTGCGCGGCAGCACTCAAGAACATCGAGATATTCGAAAACGAACGTCTGTTGGAACATGTCCGCGAGGTGTCACCGCATTTTCAGGCGCGCCTTGCTGCGCTGTCCCGCTTTGACATTGTCGGCGATACGCGCGGGATGGGTTTGCTGGGCTGCGTTGACTGCAAGGCCGACGACCTTGAGGCCGAGCGCACCTTAGGCGCGCAGATCGACGCCGCTTGCGAAGAGCTTGGCCTGATGGTGCGTCCGCTGATCAACATGGCGGTCTTCTCGCCGCCGCTTGTGATCACAAAGGATCAGATTGACGAGATGTTTGATATTCTTGAGCAGGCCTTGGCGAAGGTCTCCGCGGACATGGCGGCCAGCGCCAGTTAGTCCAATCTGGGGTGTTCACGTTTGCCATAACGTGCCGCAAGATCAATCGACTTTCCAAGATCCATCGCCGCACGATGGCCGGAATAAACGGCCGCCGCGATGATAGACGGTGCTTCGGCGTCACCGATGCGCGTTACGGATTGGATGCGATCAACTGCGGTGTGGGCGAGCAAAGCATCATAAAGGTCCGTCACGGGTTTGCGACGGGTGAGCGGCAGAACTGCGTCGCAAGAAAGCTGCGTTTCCCTGCCAGTGAACACACAAGACAGGGTCGCGGTGGCATTTCTAACCCCTGCAACCGTCTGGTTCGCACAAATGACCACTCCTGCGTCCAATAGACTGGCGATTGTTTGGGTTTGTTCTTGGGTCATACCCCCAAAGGCACAAGCGCGCCCCTGCGGTGTCACAAGCGTCACGCTGTTGCCACGTTTGATCAATTCAAGCGCAATGACCGGCCCCAGATAGTAGTGATCATCGTCGTAGATCACGATATGGCCTTTTGGTGTCTGATCTCCGTTCAGCACGGTTTCGGCGCTCAGCATCATGGATTGTTCCGCATCCCTAAGACCCAGACCACTATGGCGTCCGATGCCATCTGTTGTCCAACGGGCGCCAGTCGCGACCAACACATGATCAACGCCAAGCTCCAGCACATCGAGCAATTTCATCCGACTTTCGCGAAACACTTCGACGTTATCCAGCTTTTCGATCTGACCGACACGCCAGTCGCGCACCCGCGCCCATTCTGACAGGCCCGGCAAACGCGCCTCGCGTGTGACGCGCCCGCCCAAATCGCGGCTAGCTTCGGCCAACATCACGCGGTGGCCGCGCATCCCCAAAACGCGCGCCGCTTCCAACCCCGCGGGGCCGGCGCCAACCACTAGCACCGATGCTGGGTCGGGATCGGCGGGGACGTGTTCGGGGTGCCAACCCAACCGCCACTCTTCGCCCATTGTCGGGTTTTGTGTGCAACGAATCGGGACGTGCAGGCTATCTGACGCGTAGCAGATGTTGCAGCCGATACATTCGCGGATGTCGTCGCTGCGTCCCTCGTTAATTTTGTTTGGGATGAACGGATCTGCAATCGACGGGCGCGCCGCGCCAATCATGTCTTGGCCGCCCGAACGGATAACCTGTGCCATGGTGTCAGGCGATGTAAAGCGCCCCACGGCAACGACTGGCTTGGTTGTCATCGCTTTAGCGCGGGCCACGTCCGAGACCAGCGCACCTTCTTTTACAAAGCGCGAGTGACCCATTTCGATGTCGTAGTTTCCGACAGTCAGATCCCAGAGGTCGGGTAATTCGGCCAACAGACCAAAGGCATCATAGGATTCGGGCTCGTTCAAATCGACGGTGAACCGCGTGGCAACGGCGGCGCGACCGGCCACAGCCTCGTGGGTTTCTTCTATCAACTCGCGGATAAGCCGGACCCTGTTTTCCAGACTCCCGCCATATTCATCTGTGCGGGTGTTTGTGTCGGCGTCTAGAAATTCCGACAGTAAGTAGCCGTGGGTTGCATAGACATAGACGATATCGAACCCGGCCTCGACCGCCCTAAGGGCTGCATCGCGGTGCCACTTACGGATGTCACGAATGTCGGACTTGTCGATCTTGCGAGACTGGCCTTGGGTGACTTCACCATAATCTGTCTGAGGTCTGTCGCGCAGTCCCATCGCGGGCAAACGCGTGGACAAATTTGTGACCATTCCGCCTGCCAACCACAGTTCTACACCGGCAAGCGCCCCGTGAGAGTGAACGGCATCCACCATCGCTGCATTGGCCCGCACGTCGCTTTGATCCCAAAGCGCGGCATTAGGAAATGCCTCGTTGTCGGAAGTGGGATGCACCGAGCAATATTCCGTGTTCACAACACCCCAGCCACCTTCCGCCTTTATCCCGCGCATCGCCGCCAGCGCATTAGGCCGCCGCCAACCCATGCCTGTGCAGTGGGGCACCTGATAGAACCGGTTTTTGGCGGTGACTGGACCGATCCGTAGCGGTTCGAACAAGATGTCGTGTCTGGGGTCGCGCATAGGAGCCTTTATGGGTTTCTATTTCCTAAACTTATTTGAGCGCTCAATTAAACCTTGTGTCAACACTAGATGCCGTTAGACTTTCGTAAGGTCGTGTTCTTAATTTTGGTGGACGAGGCCAGCAAAAAAGAAACGGAGAGATATTCATGAATTACTTTGTAAAAACGGCGTCAATCGCCGCAGCCGCCATGGCGCTTACGAGTGTTGCCGCCTTTGCGGACGATGCGGAACTCACGGTCTTTGACTGGGCGGGCTACGAGGACCCCGAGTTTTTCGCGGCCTATGTTGAACAACACGGCGAAGGCCCTACCTTTGCATTCTTTGGCGATGAAGAAGAAGCATTTCAAAAATTGCGCTCTGGCTTTCGCGCCGATGTCGCGCATCCTTGCTCGCAATCGATTCCAAAATGGATAGAGGCCGGCCTTTTGGCACCGCTCGATACCAGCCGGATCACGCGTTGGGATGAACTTGAACCCTCCTTCCGCGACATCGAAGCTTTCATGAAAGACGGCGAGTTCTATTTTGTCCCTGTCGATTGGGGCAACACCGCAATCGTCTACAATACCGATGAACTCACCGAGGATGATCTGAGCACGCTACAGGTTTTTGCGGACCCGATGTATGAGGGGCGCATTTCGATTGGCGACAACGTTGACGACGCCTACGCGCTGGCGTTTCTTGCGATTGGGGTCAAGGACTGGACCACAGCGACTGACGAACAGTTCGACGCGGCCTCCGCGTTCCTGCGCAGCGTGCACCCTAATGTGCGCGCCTATTGGGCAGACGGCGCATCGCTGGCGCAGTTGATGCAAAGTGGTGAAGTTCTGATTGCATGGGCATGGAACGAAACATTTTCAACGATGAGCTATGAGGGCCACCCGATTGGTATGACCCGCAACATGCAAGAAGGATCGTCTAGCTGGGTTTGCGGCTATTCACATCTGGCCGACGCACCTGGGTCTGAGGAAAAATTCTATGATTTCATCAACGCATGGCTTGAGCCTGCGACAGCCGACTATCTTGTCAATTCATGGGGCTATGGTCACAGCAATGCTGTCGCGATGGCCGCAATGAGTAACGAAGATTTGGCCTATGTCGGTCTGGACAGCACAGAGGCGCACAGGGACAACACGCTGTGGCAGGCGCCCGTTCCCTCTGAACTGCGAGAACGGATGATTGCGGAATTCGAGCTTATCAAAGCCGGTTTCTAAAAGCCCCAAGCCTGAACATCATTGCGCCCTGCTGGGATCAGCGGGGCGCTTTGCTTTTAGGCAGGCCGTTGACCGCGAATATGATGCGGGCAATGTTCTCCCGACCTCAACACAGCCACCATCGCCGACCAAGTCTCAACACTGTGATCGATAAAATCTTGGCCAAATCTGTCGCTCAGTGAAGCGCGTTCAGGGCCGGTCAGCCAGGCCAATTCGCCGCCGGCGATTTCCGCGTACCAATCATTCCGGTTGCGCAAGCCGACCTCAGAAAAGCCTGCGCCCGCTAACGCATCCCGATACCGCACAGGCGAGGCCATGGCGAATTCAAGGGCTTCGAGTTTGATATAGGCTGCCATCTCTGGACTGGGCGCATCGTCATGGCTAATCAACCAGTCAGAGGCCGCGAACCAGCCGCCCGGACGCAGCACGCGAATGACCTCTCGCGCCAAAAAATCTTTGTCTGGAATGTGAATGATGGAGTCCTTGGAAAAGACCACATCAAAGGTCATGTCAGCAAAGGCGAATGGGCCGGGTAAAACCTGTTGAATGGTCACGCGGTCCGCCGCCCCCGCAGCAGTGATCCGCGCCCGTGCGGCCTCGCATACTGGCGCTTCCACATCGACGCCAACCACCTGTGCCGCGCCATGATCCACCGCCAAAGACAGAGTGATCGCCCCCGAACCACAGCCAATATCAAGAACGCGTTTGCCGGTCAGATCGCACCCCTCCAAAACACGTACCACCTCATCGGGGCCACCGGGGGACAGATATCCTTCGCCCCAAATTGCTTCTAGAAAAGCGATGTGTTGTGTGTCGTAAAGATCGGCATCTTCGTTCATAGGCTGCCCTCAGTCTTTGGTCAACGTCGTCAAGTAAGCCTCGATGAAGCGCTGCGTGTAAGCTTCCATGGCAACAAGCGGACCAGGCTCATAGAACCGAGAATTGACGCCCTCTTGATTCTTCTCAATGATCCGTTTGTCCGCAACGGTGGTCACGTCCCACAACCATTTCAGCCGCTCCAGATCGTAGTCCTCACCTTCCTCGGCATCTTCGTGCACCAGCCAGATGATTTCTTGAATCGATGTGCCTTTGTCCACGGGAATGAAGCGATAGATCAGTGCATGATCGCAATAGATCAGCATTGGATTGAGGATGCCTATATAGACATCAGATGCGCCGCTGTCATAGGCGGTTATGTGACCCAACAACGGGGCCAGCGCGGCGCCATCTTCGCTGCCGGTCATGTATCCTTCGAACAACGAATAACGATTGTAGGCATAGTCCGGCGACCCTTTGGGGCGCGCTGATCCGATACAGTCGAAATAGTCTGTGGGAACGCCCGCCGCCTTCGAGCGCGCCTGCATTTCTGCGTTCAGCGGCTCAATCCGCTCGGCCGCCATGTGGGTGACGTGGGACCGCGCGAATTCCGGATGCGCTGCGGTGCAATGGTAGCATTCGTTGTAGTTCTCCACGAGCAACTTCCAGTTCGCCCGCACCGGATAGCTTTCACGGTGGGCGATCTTGGTCCGTTCAAGGCCAAACGGGGCAAGAACCGGGTTAAGATCTGCGCGCAGGCGATCAAAGCTGGCGGGCGCATCTGACAGGGACACATAAATCATCCCGTGAAACACCTCGACCGCGACTGGCTTGAGGCCCAGCTTGCTGCGGTCATGTTCTTCGTCCAGCATCCGCGCGTTAAACAGGCTGCCATCAAGGTTGAACGCCCAAGCATGGTAGGGGCAAGTAAACCGCTTTGTGTTGCCGCGTGGCTCAATACAAACGCGCGATCCACGGTGGCGGCAAACATTAGCGAGGGCATGAACGTCGCCGCCCTTTCCACGCACCACAATGACGCTTTCCTTCATCATCTCGAACAGGAAATAATCACCCGCTTCTGGGATTTCGCTGATGTGCCCCGCCAACTGCCAGTCATGATAAAAGACGTTTTCGACGTCTTGCGCAAAGATCGCATCAGAAACGTAGAACGGCTGCGCCAGCGCATAGCCTTTCTCTTGGGCCGCGACGAGCGTTCCAATATCAGTGGTCTGATGATCCAAGTCCTTCACGGCACGCTCCTACAATTTATTCGAACAAGACAACAGATTCGACGCCCCAACCGACGCGGACCGGACTTCCCGGTGCAGCAATGGAACGGCCTGCAGTATTGCGCATCGATATGATGACAGGGTCTTTTTGATTGGGCAGCGACACGCTGTAATAGGTCATGTCCCCGTAGTAATCGCTGCTGACGACCTCGGCCTGCACCTCGTTTTCAGCCTTGTCTGTCGGGTCAAAAAGCAGCGTCAGCATTTCGGGGCGAATACCCACTTTGGCAATCTGCGCGGGGTTCATGCCCTGTGGCACCGCCTGATAGGGCAGCGTCACATTGCCCAATGCGGCAATATCAAGCGTCACCCCCTGATCGCTAGACGATTCAAGCTTCGCTTCCAGAAAATTCATCACGCCGATAAAGGAGGCGACCCGCTGCGTGGCGGGCCTTCGATACAGCTCCTCAGGCGTTGCAAGTTGCGCGATTTCGCCCTCAAACATCACCGCTATGCGGTCGGACATGATCAGCGCTTCTTCCTGATCGTGGGTCACGAGGATAAAGGTAATCCCGAGCGATTTCTGCAATTCACGCAGTTCAAACTGCATCTGATCGCGCAATTTCTTGTCGAGCGCCGAGAGCGGTTCGTCCAGCAAGATGACCTTCGGGCGCATCACCAGCGCGCGGGCCAAGGCGACGCGTTGGCGTTGACCACCTGACAACTCATGCGCCCCTCGGTCACCATATCCGACCAAGTCGACCATCGCTAGCGCCCCATCCACTTCACGTTTGATGTCGGCCTTTGGTAACTTCTTGGTTTTCAACCCATAGCCAACATTGTCGGCAACGCTTAGATGCGGGAAAATGGCATAGCTTTGGAATACCATGTTAGTCGGGCGGGCATTTGCCGCAATACCGTCCATGGATTTGCCATCAATCGAGATGTCGCCGGCTGTTGGTGGCTCAAAGCCGGCAATCATCCGCAAAAGCGTGGTTTTACCACAACCCGACGGGCCCAGCAGGGAAAAAAATTCCCCCTCGTTGATAACGGCGTTGATGCCCTTGAGCGCCTCGAACGCGCCAAAGCTTTTGCGGACGTCTCGCAGCTCAATAATGGGTTTGGTCGTAGACATGTTCAAAGCAATCCTTCCGATGAAGATGCGTCCAGCCCCTGACGCCGCACGGCCCTGCGCCGAAACCATTCCGCAAGCAATAGCAGGCCAACAGAGAGCGCAAGCAGTATGGTCCCCAGCGCCATGACCGAGGGAAGTTTGGTCGGGAACCGCAACTGGCTCCAGATGTAGACGGGCAAGGTCGCGTCAGTTCCGGTCAGGAAAAAGGCGATAATAAATTCATCCAACGAGATCGTAAAACAGATCAACAGGCTGGAAATCACCCCCGGCATCACCAGCGGTAAGGTGACGCGCCGAAAAGTACCCCAACGGCTTTCACCCAGATCAAACGACGCTTCCTCTAGGCTTTGATCCAGACCCGCAAAAGCGGAGCTCAGGATCGCAATCGAGAAAGGTGTGCAGATCAAAACGTGCCCGGCCACGACCGTCAACAGCGACAAGGACAATCCCAGTTGCATCAACATCACGATCAACGAAACTGCCACGATGATCTCAGGCAAGACAAGCGGAAGCATGATAAATCCCGTTATGCCCTTTTGCGCGGGAAAGCTGTAGCGCGAAGACGCACGGGCTGCACAGGCCCCCAAGAACGTGCTGACAAGTGCAGTCACGAATGCCACGACAGCGGAATTGCCCACCGCACTATGCAGGGCGTCGGTCGACCAAAGCACTTTGAACCATTCAGTCGTAAAGCCGCTGAGTGGAAAAGCGATAATCGTTGCATCGTTGAATGCAAACAACGGCAACAGAACCACAGGCGCATAGAGAAAGACCATGTAGGCAACGGCATAGATCGTGAGCCAATTCGGTGCCGTGCCACGCTTCATCGTGCGACCCTCCCGCCGATTTTGCGGCCAACCAGGTAAATACCAACGCTGATAATCGCGACGACAACCATTGAAGTAACCGCAAGTGCCGCGCCAAGGGGGGCATTATTGGCTTTTCCGAATTGGATCTGGATCATGTTGGCAACCATCAGCCCGTCTGTTCCGCCGACCAGCTTTGGGGTGATGAAATCACCAACCGTAGGGATCAGGACGATCAGGGTCGCAGCCACCACGCCGGGAATGGCCAGCGGAAATGTCACGCGCCAAAAGCGACGGAACGGACCATCGCCGAGGTCTTCTGCCGCTTCCAGCAAAGATCGGTCAATCTTTTCCAGCGCGACAAAAATCGGTAGGATCGCGAAGGGTGCCCATGCATGGGCCAGCGTCAGCACCACTGCATTGGCATTATACAAAATGAAGGTCAGCGGCTCTTCGATGATTCCGGCCTTCAACAGCGCGGTGTTTAGAACACCGTTGTAGCCCAAAATCACCTTCCACAAGAACACCCGCAGCAGATAGCTTGTCCAGAACGGAACGGTGATCAAGAACAGCCATAGCGCCTTGTTCTTTTTCACATGAAAAGACAAGTAATATGCAATCGGGAAGGCCAATACCACCGTAACGACCGTGACGATCAGCGAGATACGCAAAGACCGCCACAGCAGCGTTTGATAGATCGGCTGGCTAAAGACCGCCCTGTAGTTTTCCAAAGTCAGTGTGCG
This sequence comes from uncultured Octadecabacter sp., assembly GCA_937891785.1. Classification (GTDB taxonomy): domain Bacteria; phylum Pseudomonadota; class Alphaproteobacteria; order Rhodobacterales; family Rhodobacteraceae; genus SW4. The sequence continues at coordinate 3,035 of CALAGN010000126.1, read as the reverse complement.
GTCAATATCGAGGTAGTTTTGGGTCCAGAAACTAAAGGTCACGACCATCGCCAATGGGGCTGCTAACATAATTAGCGCATAGCCAAATGGCAGGCCAATCAGGGTAAGCCCCTGTTTGTCTTCCCGGCTGAGGCCCCGCGCCATCTCAGACGGCCTGCACTTCCGACAAAAGCGCGGCGTTTCGATCCGCCAGCGTTCCGGCGGGCGGCTCATCTTCTTTCAGCACAGGGAACAGCTTTCTTAAGGCATCGTGATAAGTTTTTACGCCATATTCCAGATCAGACAACATAACCCCATCATAGCCGGAAGAGAACGCCGCCTCCCATGTCCATTCAATCAGTTGTTCATCTTCTTTGCTGGTGATCCGGTCAATCCGCATACTCAAATACCGTGCCAACCGCATCCGCCGGTCTTCGTCCTTGAACCGGTATGTAGCGCCGCGTTGGATTGTCTTGCCATTTGCCAAAGGAAACTCCTGATAGAAAATCACGCTATCTGGGTAGATCCCAAAAACCAAGTTTGGAAACATCCCGATATAAAGCCAAGCCTGCTTGTGATCATCGTCAAGGGCCAGCGGCGCTTGCAGGATATTTTTGTAAGCGCGAACAGACCAGAGCCGCGCCGCACCCTCGCGGAATTTCGAAAACGAACGCGATGCCCCATCGGAGAATGGTTCGTCGTAATAGTTGTCTCCGAACAAGTCTGCAAGGCCGGGGTGAGCCATGGGCACATGGTATCCCTCATTGTCGACGTCGCGAACGCATTTCCAATTTGCCTCGACTTCTGTGGTCCAAAACCCGTTTCCGTCAGGCACCATGTCAGCGAGGTCATATTGCGATAATTCTGGGGCGAATCGTCGCAAAAGGTCCGAGATTTTTGGCTGCGGCCCCGGCTTGAAGCGCACAAAGACAAACCCGTTCCAAACGTCCATTTCCAAGGACTTGAGCCCCATCTTCACTGGGTCCAATTTTGGCAAGGACGCGGGCTGCGCGGCTCCGCGCAAGGTTCCATCCAGATTATAGGCCCAGCCGTGAAACGGACAAATGATGGCCGACTTGCAGGTGCCGCTCTGCTCGGCGACGACGCGCGATCCACGATGCCGACACAGATTGTGAAACGCCCGCACATCGCCATCTTGCCCACGTATAACCAGGGCCCGCTCGCCGACAAAGTCAAGAGTTACAAAATCGCCAGTGTTCGGGATATCGTTGACATGACACACGGCCTGCCAATGGCTACGAAAAAGAACTTCTTTTTCCAACGACAACATCTCTTCGCTGAAAAAGCTCCAAGCCGGCAATCCGGTTCGGTCCCAGTCCTGCGGGGGGGTGATCTGCGCTGACTTCATTCGGTTGCCTCCAATGGGATAGCGTTGTCATGGGCTACGCTAGCAATATATATTTGAGCACTCAAACAAAATTGCATTTACCACGGCGATTTTGTCAACGGCGGAGTAAAAACCGATCCGAGAGGCGGAGAAAAAGTTGGCCACTTTGCGTGAGGGCGGCTGACCGCCCTCAAAAACGGTCCTTCACGACCAAGCCCAAGGCATCAGCCTGATGGATGCCCCCGCTGCGTTCAGTCGGAGCATCCTTTCGCATTTAGCCAGCCCGAAGGTAAGGAATTGCTCCGGCAATATCGGTGTCGTCAATAACGTGAAAATTGCTGACACTCCCAGCCTGCCGCGCTTTACCGAATGGTGCATATTCTGGATCTGATGCAAAACGGTTTGGCGAACCGCTTTGGGTGCTCCTAACATGCCGACAAGCGATCGGAGTGGCGAATGTCACTCACATTCGACAGCCCAATAACACTCCGGATCCCGGAGAACCTCCTCAGAAAAGAACCGCATCGCTTCCATACATGCAAAAAACGCCACCGCAAACGGCTGATCCTCAGGGTACTGCATTCTCGTGCAATGGTTGTTGGCCCTAAGCAATTAAATACTTCGATATTCTTCGTTGTGATACACACACTGCTGTCGTGCCGTTAAACCATCAATACAAATCTCCTCGGCACGCGAAGGGGCTGTTTGAAGCACAAAAACCAATGACAAGGAGACTAACGCTATAGATTTCATGGGAAGTTCCTTCGATATGTTTATACAAATTCCAGGAAAGGCAACAGGCATCGTGTTTACGAAAAATAGTTGTGTCACAGAATTTCGTGAATAGATAGGGTCAGGTTTTTGTGTAGTGCTTGGAGCCAACAGGGCCCAAAGGAGTGAAAACCTCGGATCTCATAATAGACGTCAAGGGTCGAACTTTCGCAACAGTAACTACGGTCTGCTTCGCTTTCTCGTCGCAGGTGCTATGTTTTGAAAAACGGTCTTTGGCTGCGTGAAGGGCAAAGTCTGGTTTGCCCCGCGGACCGACATTTCAGGCAACAAAATGCTGCGCTCAGCACCAATGGCCGCTTCGACGGGCTGCACCGCAGCATCGTGAGCGTAGGTCGAACGGCAGCTAATGGGATGTACCGGCTGCTCCACCCCGCAGGTTAGGTTAGCCTAGTTTCACCTGCATATAGGAGAAGTAGCATGGCGAAGATTGAATTCGATGAACTGATGTCGGTTGGCATTGATATTGGCAAAGACACTTTCCATTTGGTGGGTTTCGATCCCAACGGGCAACGTGTGATCCGCCAACAGATCAAGCGGCTTGCGTTGATTGCGACTTTTGAGAAATTGCCTCGGTGTATTGTTGGAATGGAGGCATGTTTGAGTGCGCATTTTGTCAGCAGGACATTGCGGAAAATGGGCTTTGAGCCTCGGATCATCCCAGCGATCTACGTTAAGCCTTTCAATAAGGGGCAAAAGAACGATTACAATGACGCAGAAGCGATCGCCGAAGCGGCTTTGCGTCCGAACCTGAAAGTGGTTTCCGAGAAAACACAAGACCAGCTCGATCTTCAGGCATTACACTGGGTCCGATCGCGCTTGGTGTCGCGCCGAACGGCGACGATCAACCAGATACGCGCGTTTCTGTGAAGTGGTCCGGCAAATTCGGACAGCGTGCTAAGATGTATCCAACGCGAAT
>CALAGN010000125.1 GCA_937891785.1 uncultured Octadecabacter sp. | reverse complement strand
GAAAAGGGTAACTTTCGGCTCATTGCGATCTTGCGCCCAATTTGCGGCGAACATCAAGATGAATGAGGACCCACCCAAGTTCCCCCCAACCTTGCAATTCTAAGTTGACCTGAGTTAGCGCTAAGAGCAAGATCCACAACCCAGACAAATACATTCAAACTTCAACTGAAATTGCGGGTGATCATGACTCCTGCCCAAGCTGAAAACCCGGTTAGAACGCCGCCCCAAATGGTATCTACGGCGACCTGTTCTATCGACCAATCCTTGAGTGTTGCGTAGTTCGTAAACTCATAAGTTCCGTAAGCCAAAAGCCCTAACCCAACCCCACCGACAAAGGCAGACATAGGATCGTTTTCGCGTAAAGCAGGTGCGGATACGAACCAGAGCATGCCCGCGACATAACCAAGGTAAAACAACGCAGCTGGAACCACGCGGAATGGGTCAGCAAAAAGATGCGAAACGTGGCGGTCAAAAACCGGTCTGATCCAAAGGCGAAGGCCAATGGCGTCAGCTATAAAAAAGATTGTCGCCGTCGAGATAAAAAGAATCGAAATTTTCATGCGGTTACTTCCTTGATTTTTGTTTGCAGAAAGCGCGTGGCAAGCGCGACGATCCCGATAGCTGCCAATCCGACGACCGGCCAGTTTTGAGCGCTCATATTTGCAACAAATACGCCGACCAATGCCCAAATGACTGCTGTGGGATATATGAATTCACTCGGTCGCGCCGACTGGACCAAAAGCGTGACGACTAGCACGCCAGTGATGCAAGTCAGTGCGGCGGTTTGCGAAGATAATATGCCATAGCCACCGAGCAAAACGCCGAACGAAACGCCCGTCGCTGCGGTCAACCAGCCCGCGTAGAGCGCTGTCGGTCGCGCCAGCAGCCACGGTCGATCATTGCCCGCGCGCAGCATCGCTTGTATCGCAGTTACGGCCATCAATGTTATCATAACGGTCGCTAGGACGGGCGATCGATTTGCCACTGATATCCAAAATGTACCGATGATCAAGCTGATCGACAGCGGCCTGCGCATCGCGGTCCAATCGGGATTATCTACGGCACGCCAAAACCCAAAACCCGCGCCAATGATCAACCACGCGTAGATCACGCCCCAGATCGAAAAGGCGTATCCTGCGGGTTGCACCGGTGGGTTGATCTGCGGCACTGGAAACTGCCCTTCGGTGAAGCCTCCAAAGCCTATGGTTGCCAGTGGCGACAGCGCGAATGTAAGCGCAGAGACCGCCACGATAGCAGCAAGATATCTCGGTTGCATAGTATATCCTTTAGAAAGTGACGTCATCGTGCCAGCTTTTGCATGAGTGGCAATGCGGCCCAATATGGTAAAATTCTCAGTACCTTAAGGGCCAGTGTTAAGCGGCGTGGAAAATGAACTTCAAAGCGATTAGAGCACAACCCATCTATGATTGCCTGGGCCGCGACTTTTGGTGTGACCATCGCAGGCATGGTAAAATCATTGCGCCGGGTCAGTCTCGTGTCGACGAAACCCGGGCTGATTAGGCGCACATCAATGCGCCCTGCCAGCTCGGCGCGCAGCGATTCCGTCAGATTAATCACCCCCGCTTTGGTGGCCGAATAAATCTGCCCCTGAGGTAAGCCGACATATCCGGCGACCGAGCCACACAGCGCCAATTGTCCCCCCTTACGCAGCAAACCTTGCGCGATTTGTGCGATGTGAAAACTACCGGTCAGATTGACGGATACTATTTTGGCGACGTCTACTGGAGATAACTCAGCGACTTTGCCAGGGGCGTAAAGTGCAGCCATATTTATCACGCGATCTATCGGGCCAAGTTTAGCAATTTGGGCAGCGGCGGCGTCAATACTTGCACGGTCTGCTAGATCAAGTGGCACAACAATATGGTCGGCCCCTAGTGTTGCGGCCAGTTCCTGCAAACGCGTGCTGGAACGTGCAGACAACACGAGCCGTGCACCGCATTTGGCCCAAGCGTGCGCCAGTTCCGCCCCAATGCCCTCGCTTGCGCCGATTATCCAGATATATTCCCGGTCAAGCATGCGCTAGTTCCACTTGCACAACATTGGTTTGTGCTTCGGCAAACGAGGCAGCGCACACCCCCAAATAGTAGCGCCAGTTACGCAAAAAACCTTCGTCATAACCGAGGCGTCGAATTCGCTTCGACTTTTGCTCGAGCCGTTCGCCCCAAATGGCGCAGGTCTTGGCGTAATCTTGGCCGAAAGGATGGCTATCGCGCACGACCAGTCCTGCATTGCGAGCTTGCTGGGCGATGACTTCGTTCGACAGCAGCATCCCACCCGGAAAGGTGTAGTGACGGATATAGTCGGATGTGCGTTGATACGTATCAAAATAGGCATCCGGTACGGTAATCGCTTGGATGACTGCGCGGCCCTGTTGGGAAAGGCGAGACTTTAGCATTGCGAAATAAGTTGGCCAGTAATCCTGCCCAACTGCTTCGATCATTTCGATCGAGACGATATTGTCGAATTTCCCAGCGCATTTCCGATAGTCCTGAAGACGGATTTCAGCTTGCCCGTCAAGCCGCGCGTCTGCATAGCCTTTTTGGCTAGGTGAGATCGTCAGGCCTGTTACGTGGTGGCCAATATTTGTCGCGCGTTCCGCAAATCCACCCCAGCCACAGCCAACTTCCAACACGCGTTCAGAACAGCCTAGACGGTTAAGAATACGGTCATATTTCCGGTTCTGCGCCCTTTGCAAATCGTCATCCCCAGTTGCGAACATTGCCGAAGAGTACGTCATGCCGTCGTCCAACCACAGCTGATAAAACTCATTGCCAACATCGTAATGGGCACGAATATTGCGTGCTGCACCGCGTTGGGAATTTCTTCGCATCAACCGATTGACCACTTGGAATTTCAGAGTGTTCCAGAAACCCGCAAAGATGTAGCCTTGAAAATGGGCTTGGTTTTTAAGCGCGACAGACGTCAAATCAGAGATCGACGACGTGTCCCAAAGACCCGCTACATAAGTTTCGCCCAAACCGATATCACCGCGTGCCGCAATAGACGTTACAACCGACCAGTCATTGATTTGCATCTGAGCAAACGGCGCACCTTGACCAAAATCGTATATTTCACCCTCTGGCGTTTGTAGCCGCAGACTTCCGTGTTCAATGCGCTCGCAGGTTTCAAGAAAATCGTACTTCACGCGTTTGCTTAAAAACATCATCAAGTTATCTCGTTTGTTGGTGGGGTTGGACGTGCTTTGTAAGACGCTCCAAGTAGTTTCAGGCGAAGCGCCTGCCAATGGATTAGAATGGTGGTGCGCAATGAACCAAATGGGCGACGAAGGGCCGCTGTAAGCATGCCAAGATTGCTCACCGGTGCGCGCGGGCCGGACAACGTCGCCACAAGGCTTTCGTCGCCGTTGCGAAACAGGATGCGGATAGCGATCTGATCCGCGCAAATATCAAAACTGAACTCGTAACGCCCTGCCACTTGCTGAAACGGTGAAACGTGCAGCATTTTCGGCTTGGTGATCCTTGTGTCCCGGGTGATCGGCGCAAATCCAGGCGCGTGGCACAGATAGGAATGGCGGTCCCCAAACGGTGTTGAAACCTCGGCGATAACCGCAACCAGAGCCGTTTGATCCATCACCAGCCAAAAACTGACAGGATTAAACGCATACCCCATGAAACGCGGCTGGGTGAGCAACAATAGCTTTAAATGCGGTGCGTCTAGGCCAGCGTATTTAAGCGCGCGGCGCACCCAAACTGCACCGGAGCCTGCTTTAAGCGGCCCACCATGATCAACGTTATAAACGGAGGCGAGGTTGAAGCGGTTGCGCGAAAACAAGCTCGTGCCGGTGATGGCGGCCTCGGCATCCAACAGCACAAAATCCACACCATAACGAAACTTGTGGCCGACTTGGCCCATTCGGGCGTGGGTTGTGACCCCCACTATATGTTCAACAGCGCTTTTCATGCCGTTTGCCGATCCATCAGACGGGCAATGCGCGCGGCACTTGCGAACCCATCCTCATGAAATCCGTGGCGGGTGTAGGCCCCACCAAACCACGTGTTATTCTGCCCTTGAAGCACCGTGATTTGTCGTTGCGCCTCAAATGCGGCCGCGTCGAAAACCGGATGGCGAAAGGTTTTTTGGTCATAGATAAGATGATCTGGAACGGTTTCTGACGGATTTAGGGAAACAAACATCGGATCGGAATGTGGAATATTTTGCAGCCGGTTCATCCAATACGTCACACCGATGGCAGGTTCGGGTTTGCGCGTGTCGGCCTTATAAACCCAGCTCGACCAAGCGGATCGACGTTTTGGCATTTGGGAAATATCCCGGTGCAAAATAACTTGGTTATCCTGAAAGCGGATCGCCGTTAACGCGCTGCGTTCTTGCGGTGTTGGCTGCGCAAGCATGCGAAGCGCTTGATCTGAATGGCAGGCAAAAACCACTTGATCAAAAGGCTTGGACTGCGCGCCATGACTGTGCACCAAAACTTGGTTTGGTGTACGCTCAATACTTTGGACACGGGTGCTTTTGTGGATAGCAACCCCTCTGCCGCGTAAATGCCGTTCTAGACGGCGCACATATTCAATACTGCCACCGTCAACGGTCCACCATTGATGTTGGCCGGTCGTACTAAGCAACGCGTGGTTGCGAAAAAACTGCACCAGTGAGCGCGCCGGAAACCCGCGAATTTCCGCTGGCGGCGTGGACCAGATCGCACCGCAAATCGGCATTAGATAATAGCGTTGGAACCAGTCACCCAACTGCAACTCATCCATCAGCTCGCCAATTGTGGCGCAGTCGTTTGTCGCAAATGCCTCGGCTTTGGCGTTAAAACGCAGAATATCGCGCACCATCCGCAGGAAACTAGGCCGTGATAGATTGCGCTTTTGCGCCATCAGCGCGCGCAGATCCCGCAGACCATACTCGATTTCACCATCGTTAATCGACGCCCCGAAGCTCATGTCGCTTTTGGCCACGGGTACATCAAGGTCCTGAAACATACGCGTCAGATGTGGGTAGTTGGCGTAGTTGAAAACGATAAACCCAGTGTCGACAGGCTGATCCCCATTCAGGCCCGCCATGACGGTGCGCGCATGGCCACCTAAGCGCGGCGCGGCCTCAAACAACGTCACCGCGTGATGGGGTGCCAATAGATAAGCCGCAGCAAGCCCAGAGATGCCGCCGCCTATGACAGCAATAACTTGAGGACGAATGGGCATAGCGTCGAACGACATTTCAATTTCCGATCATTTGTTTAAAGGTGTTACGTGCCAAATAAATATTTGGATCAAAAATGATCTAACTTTCAACTTGCGCCGTAATAGGGCTATGTTGACAGCAAGTTCAGATATCAAACCCATCGAGTGGCTCGCCAAAAGCACGCCTCGGAAGGACATAGTAGTGGCAGCGGCAGGGCCCTCTGAAATCTCACAGCAGACTATCTGGATGCTGGCGGTGCGCGACCAGCGAGATAAAGTTGCGTTTGCATCCCTGTTTGATTATTTCGGCCCACGTCTAAAAGGTTTCGTCATGCGATCAGGCATGTCGTCGTCGCAGGCCGAAGAGGTTGTTCAGGATGTAATGTTGACGATCTGGCGCAAAGCGGCCCTGTTTGATCCGCATCGCGCGCAAGTCTCGGCTTGGATCTATCAGATCACACGTAACCGTCAGATCGACGTGATCCGCAAAGAACAGCGCCCTTTGCCAGAAGAGTTGGCCCAAGATCCCGGCACCGAACCCGATGCCAACCAAATAATGGCCGTCGAGCAAGAAGGCCAAAAGTTAAAACAAGCGCTTTCACGGCTAAAACCAGAACAGCGAGAAATCATCGAAAAAGCCTATTTGGGCGAGTTGACCCATCAGGAGATCAGCGCCCAAACCGACTTGCCGCTTGGCACAATCAAATCGCGCATCCGGCTAGGGCTGGAAAAGCTGCGGCATGAGTTAAAGGAACTACGCTAATGTCGGCGATCACACACCATACCCCCGATGCAATGCTAGCGGCCTATGCGGCGGGCAGCCTGCCCCAACCCTATGCCGTTGTTGTGGCGACGCACATTTCCATGTGCATGGAATGTCGCGCGTCCTTTGAGGCCCATCAAGCTGTTGGCGGTACTATGCTTGACGCTACGCCCGCGACGGACTTGTCGGACGAGTTGAAAATCAACGTTTTTGCGCTGCTGGATGCACCGGTGACGCCACAGCCAGTGTTTCAAAAATCGGGGGTTTATCCTGGTCCCGTGATGGAATTACTTGAGGGACAGCCACCGCGCTGGACGAAACTCGGGGTTGGCATTCGTCAAAATATCATATCATCGAACAGTTCCGGTTCGGTGCGGCTTTTGTATATTCCACCCGGCCAAGCGGTACCCGATCATAGTCACAACGGTCTTGAGCTAACATTGGTATTGCAGGGCAGCTTTAGCGACGACACCGGGTGGTTCGGCGTCGGTGACCTTGAGATCGCCGATGAACATCTAGAGCATACACCAACCGCAGACGCGGGCCCGCCCTGCATCTGCTTGGCGGCAACGGATGCACAGCTCCGCTTTTCGACGTTTCTACCGCGTCTATTGCAACCTCTGTTTCGGATATAGAATTGCATTCCCGCTACGTTGTGGTCTGCGACCGAATGCAAACCGGTTATAGTTACGACTTATCGGCTGAAACCGGCGATGTCTTTTCCGAAGGTTTTGCACCCAAATACGCACCCAAGGAAATGCTCGAAATGGGCGTTTTCGAGGGCCGTTACATGAACGATTGCGAAGCAGAGTTTCCACCTGATTGGTTTGAAAACGCCAAAACCAGCCTGCTACCAGATCAAGAGCTAAATTATTTTGGCATCAAAAGCCGGCAGCCTCTTGAGGTGTGGCGTCAAAAAGGCTGGATTTACGGACCGGACCCGCGCGGTTGGTTTCAATGGTACTGCCGATATTATCAAGGGCGTCGTTTGGCGCAAATCGATGCGGTTCAGATTGGTCGATGGCGGGGGTTTGCCCGACATGCGGGGCAAATTCGTGCAAATTGCTATCCGGGTGATGTTTTTTGCAGACCAAAACAGCGTCAGGCGCTTTTGCAGTGGTCGCATGATCCCTTTATTTAACGCCCTATTGCGTGCCAGCGGGTCGAAAGGCGGATTTTCTAACGAATTTTGATCTAACTGGTGGCGGCTTGCGTGTTGCCAAAAAAGGAGTCACCCATGCGCAATATTATTCTAGCAAGCTTGATCGTTTTTGCCGTCACCCTCCCAGCGATAGCCGATGATCAAAATTCGGTCTTTCCGTCTATCCAATCTCAGAATCTCAACAAAGATGTTGTCAACCTGCCCGCCGATTTTAGTGGTGACGTTAACTTGGTCATTTTTGCGTTCAAAGGCGCGTTTGCGGAAGGCCAGCGTGTTCCGTTTGGTGTTTTCAACTCTGTGTTTTAGAGTTTTTACTTTGCCGTAACCGGTAGC
>CALAGN010000124.1 GCA_937891785.1 uncultured Octadecabacter sp. | reverse complement strand
CCAGCTCATCCAACAATGCGTTAAAGTGTGCGTTCAAATTATGTATCGTAGCAACACACCGATCAAAGCCAAGGTGCCAATCACGATACCCAAGGGGCCGGTGATCGTGTCGACGATGCCTTGCAGAAGGTTCTGTACCGGCGAAAGGTCGATACTTTGCGCGAGCGCGGGATTGGCAATCATCAAACTGGCCAAAGCCAGCGAAAGGATCATGCGGATTTGTGTGTGCATCATGAGGCTCCAGTCAGTCGATCACGCACGGCCATGACACGGCGCACATGATTTTGGGTTTCTTGGTAAGGGGGAATGCCGCCGTAGCGCGCGACCGCGTTAGGCCCCGCGTTGTAAGCCGCAAGTGCAAGTTCCGGCGTGCCGAATTGCGCAAGCATCATCAGAAGGTAACGGGCGGACCCATCCAGATTGGCCTGCCAGTCGTGAGGGTCCACACCAAGCTGCACAGCCGTGGCTGGCATCAATTGGCCGAGACCGATCGCGCCTGCAGAGCTGCGCGCGTTTGCGCGATAGGCGCTTTCGATCTCGATATTCGCTTGAAATAGCGTCTGCCATTCGGACACAGACAGACCGGCGCGGCGCAGGGCAGGGTGCCCACCATAGCGATGCGCGGTGCTTTCAAGGGCGGCGAGGATTTCGGGGCGGGGGATTGTCGGCGCAGGTGCAGTGCGGGGCGCTTGCGGTTGAGGCGCTGCGAAGACGGTCGGCTCTGGTGCATTCGCGCCCATGCCTCCGATGTAGCTTTGCGCGAAACCAGACTGAGGGGCTTTCGTTTCCAACTGGCCATCGGCCCGCATCGAGAGCACGAAACCTTCAGCGCCAGCTGGAGCTGCGATGAGTGCAGCAAGGACGGCAAGTGCTTTAGTCGGTGTCGCCTGGCTTGTGAGAAGCAACTTTGCCTTCGACCATCGGGATCGAAATGATCGATACGTCCAACCCCGCAAGGAAGCTCGATAAGCCGTTGATTGTCTTGAATTCTCGCGCGGCCATGTTGTTGCGTGCGGTGACAAGCAGGCGGCGCGTCTCGCCGTCAGGCGAGACGCAATGCACGGTCCATACCCCGGACCACTGAGCACTTGTTCGTTTGGGCGTAGCGCGGCACACGACATCCGCCGAGTGTCCCTCGGCAAGCAGTGCGCGCAGCCCTTCTTCACTAACAACATTGGGGGCGTCTTGCATCAAATTCATTGAAACGAGCCTTGCAGAACTGTGCATGGACCCGGCAGTCCCTCATGGACTACCAAATCGATACATGATTATAATTTTGCAATCAAGAGGTGCATTTTGAATTGATGCGCTCTTTATGCGTTGACGCGAACTTACTGCAACGGAGTGGCTGAGCCAAGATAATATGGTAATTTTGAAACAGACACGGGCGGTTCTGGCGGTGTTGAGCTGGGGATCTGCATCAATCGCAGGGAATTGTTTACCTCCGATAGCGCCCTTTATGCCCGCCGATGCCGAAGATGTTCGGGCGTATGCTGATTTGTTGAAACGCGACGCAGAGACATACTTCGACGATGTCGAGCAGTACTTTCGGTGCCAGGACGAGGAGCGACTTGAGGTGTTTGAGCAGGCGCGAGCGGTCAGCGAAGACTATGCGCGCGTTTTAGGAATTTTGAGAAGTGATAGTTAGGAGGGCTGCACCGACGCAAAAGCGGTCACTCATCATCGTGTTGGCGAAGGTCGCCGAAGCGGACAGAACCGACCTTGGTAGTCTTTTGACCAATGGCTATTTTTCCAATGCTGCATATGCAGCGGGACGCAGCAAGCGCAGAAATCCGACGTTTACGACACGCCGAGCTGGGGTCTATAACGCGATCAGTGGCACCATCGCGGAATACAACGAAGAGGGCGAATTTGTGTAAAGTGGTCTTTTTTTAGAAACTGGCAGTGTTGAAGTGAGGTACTGCCGAATAAAGTAGGAGCAAAGGCGGGCAGTATTTCGAACGA
>CALAGN010000123.1 GCA_937891785.1 uncultured Octadecabacter sp. | reverse complement strand
CCCGTCAAAACCGCATGGGCTGAGCCTCATACACAGAGTTTCGGATACTCCCCACTGAAGCCACTGAGGCCGATCAACGACAGTAGGATGATCGCAACCGTTATCGCACCATGCCGTTGCTTCCAGACAAGAAACCTAAAGCGCGTGCCATACAGCTGCTGCCAAATCAAGGCTCTGCGACGGGCCAATACCTCCGACGCGCGCTTAGTACCCCTATTTATGCGTCTACTTACTAATCGCATGCGGGCTCGCAGCCTCATAGGTCGCTCCAATCGTATTGCGGCTCTCAGCCTTTGCTAACAAGCGAATAGTAAGGCAATAGAAAGATCGTTGCGAGCGTTTGGCTCCATGAAGTCTACTCGGGCTTGAAGCTGACATTCGCTTGTCAGTCCCTTAACCTCCGAAAAGGGCCAACAGCATGCTTAAGGTGAGGTGATTGGCGGAGGCTTGCGACGTTTGCCTGATGCTGCATTTCCTGCAATCGCCACAAGCAGCACGGCACCGCCGATCAGCGTATTGAGGCTCGCTGTTTCTCCAAGGAAAAGCCACACCCAAAGCGGGCCAAGCAGGACCTCGGCCAGCGATAGTAGGGCAAGCTCAGCAGCGGGGAGACTGCGTGATCCCAGCGTGTAGAGGATCAATCCTGCACCCACTTGGAAAATCCCCATGCCCATGGCTATAGCGCCATCGTACAAGCTGAGAGCAACGGACAGCCCCGAGAATTGGCATATACCAAATGTGATGCCGGCAGCGAACAGTCCAGACAAGAAAACCGATGGGAGCATTTCGCCCGTCCGTCCCCATCGCAAGGCAACAGTGAAGACCGCGAAGCCGAATGCTGACCCAAGCGCGGCAAGGCTGCCTTTCAGGACGACGCTGCCAGACTTATCGGCAACCATGATCGCAATCCCACCGATGGCGACGGCAATCGCAACCCAGGTTGCGACGCGCACCCGTTCACCCAGTATGATCCAACCCAGTACCGCAGCCATGAACGGCGCTGTTGCAAAAAGCAGCATAGCATTCGCGACCGAGGTATTCTGGATCGAGTAGATCCCGCCGGAATAGGCCGCAACCAGTGATAACCCGGCGATAACAGAGGGAAAGCCGATGCGGCGGATCTGGACAAAGGGGCTTTCGCCTGACCGCACCCGAATGACAATATATAGAAATAGTGACATGCTGATCGACCGATAGAGCAAAATCTGCCACACGACAGCATCTTCGATCAGGCGAATGCCAAGACCGACCGTTGACCAAAGAACCCCAGCCGCAAAGACGAAAAGCACACCGTACTTGTGGGCATCTGCTGTGGAAGTGGACGGTGTTATAGATGTCATTTCGGGCCTATCAAAGGAGTCTTTCCATGCACGTTAACGTCCTGGCCGGAACTCTGAACTCTCAAATGCGACATTCAGGCCGTGTCAATGAACTTGACCGCAAAGCTTCTATTTGAACAAATTCGGCTACCGATGGGTAGCCAATGGCTGCTTTCAGGCAAACTGCGCCACAGCATCGTTACACTCGACCAATAGCCGCTTCGGGACGCTTACTGACAGCTACCTCGGCCAGTCGGAAGGTGATTGCGCGAGCGTGGCGGACAACCCTTGCGCCGATTTTCATCAGTCGTGTTTGCAGGCTGGTCAGCGACCAGTCGGATATCTCCTCGGGCAGATCAGCGCCCTGCAGGAAAACCCCAAGATTGTAGGCCAGTGCATGGAGCTGAAGCCGGACCTCGTTCTGTGCCATGCCATTGCAGGGCAGCCGCGTTCAGTTGATTGAGGCGGCGCGGTGCTTAAGGACACCGGTACGATCCCCATTTACGTGAGTCAAAGTGATCCAAAGCAAGTATATATCCGTAAAAATAAATATAAGAGCGATTAGGCTGCGAAGCAAAATGGCGTTAATATTAACATTTTGGCAAATCTGAAGGAAAGCTAATGAGACAATTAATAGTTAACGGTTGGGACTTCATATTTAATTCGGATGTTAGTCCCCTAAGGCATATTCCTGATGTAGCTACACGACATTACGCTTTGCAGATGTTGGGATTCATGTGGGCGGTTTGTTCTGCCATAGCTATTGGAAGTTATACAGTATTTGCTGCAAGCATTCTTGGTCATGCTGTATTGATTGCAGCTGCGGCGGTTACTGTAGCAACTTATACGGCTGCAGCGAAAAAACCACACTTTTTCATGAACGCGTTGGGTCGGCGGGACAATGGCGAACACGATTAACTGCACTATCCGATGTATCTCATTTTAGACGTCTGCGAGCGGATTTTTCACAGAAATTTGAAAACTCATAGCTGTGTAGGTTTGGCTATGTATCACAACCTTGATCCGACGGTATGTCGCCGTGACTTACATAAACGCCATTCGAAACGATCATGTGATTCCCATCCACGAATGACGAGTTCCAATTCGTCTGAAAGCGTCTTGCGTTTGCTTGGTCAGGTTCTTCTTGGCTTCGCGACCGGACCCAGCGTTTCGCGAATGACCGGATGGGTCTTCAATTCAACCGTTTGAAGCGTAGTGCCATCCTTCACCGCCTGAGCAAGGGCCACCCCTGCGCGTCGACCCATTTCGCGGTGGGGAACATGCACTGTCGTCAAGGCTGGCTGAGTAATATGTGCAAGTTCAATGTCATCAAACCCAATTGCCGAAACGTCGTTTGGGATATTGATTCCCAGTTCGCGGCACGGCGTAGCGCGCCCATGGCGAGGACATCGTTGCCACAGAACACAGCCGTGGGTCGCGGACCTGAGCGCATCATCAGATCAAAGGCCACAGCCCTTTCTTCGATGCCATATTTGGTTTCAATCACTTGCAGATCGCCTGTATTCAAACTCGTCATCGCGCGCTGAAGTCCCAACAAGCGTGCGCCCGCACGGTCATTCCACGCCACCTCAGCCGAGATCAGGCCAAGTTTGTGGTGCCCGAGATCAATAACTTTTGTGGCCATTTCGTGCATCGCGGCAGCGTAGTCAAACCCCACAGAGGGCCGTTTTGCGTCTTCGTCAAACGCCCAGGTCACCAACGATGGGACGCCTTGCATGTCGAGGAAGTCGTAAATTTCAGGCGCTCGTTCGTGCCCAATCAAGAGTAGCGCATCGGCCCCGCGTGCAACCAATGTCCGGATCTGTTCTTCTTCGATATCGGGGCGGTAAGACGTGCTGGCCACAAGCATTGTGAACCCATGGCGACGCAATTCTTCCTGAAACGCCTGCAATCCGCGCGCGAAGATCGCGTTCTCCATTGTGGGGATGATCGCGCCGATGGTGTTGGTACGCCGCACCGCCATCGCTCTGGCGCCAAAGTTTGGAGAATAGCCCAGTGCTTCGACGGCATCTTGCACCTTCAGACGCGTGTGTTCTGCGATTTGATCGGGATAATTCAAGCAGCGCGACACCGTGGCCGTAGAACAAATGTCATTGATGCCGAGAGGCTATGATGCGCTATGATGCGCAAGGGTTTGGGTCAGTACGTCTTCTTCAGTGATCAACGAGTTATGCCCGAAAGTTGGTGATGGTCTGAAGTAGGCGGCATATCATGGCGGT
>CALAGN010000122.1 GCA_937891785.1 uncultured Octadecabacter sp. | reverse complement strand
AGTTTGGAACCCCACTTTCTGCACCGGCAACACGGTGTTTTTCCACAAAATTGGCCCAGGGCGGCCTTTCGTCGATTGCTCAAGATGCTGCGACCGCATCCCGCTTTGCGGACATTGGCTTCCGTGATCAGTGCTTCTTTCATCTACCGCAGATCAAAGAGGTATTCAGATGGAACGCGAACCCAACCTTGTCATTTCCAGCGCCTCGCAGCGCATCATTGAGGATGGGGTGCCATTCAAGGTGGACATCTACAAACTCGAAGGCGGGGACGGTTGGTCGCTGGAAGTTGTGACCGAAGACGGGACGTCCATTGTCTGGGACGATCTCTTTGAAGACGACCGGGCCGCATTCGAAGAGGCAATCAGCATCATTCGCAATGAAGGCGCAGTAGCTTTTGCCAACGGTGGTTCAAACGTCGTCCCGTTTAAGCAGTAGGCGAACGGCCCTAAGCGGACACTCGTCTTAAACAGATGCGCTGCAATGCAGCGTACCCAAAGCGGGCATTTGAGTGGCTGTGCAGTGTTCTGGCCGACCAAAGGTAGGCTAGTTTTCTTCGTATCCGACTAGCCGCCGTTCGACGTCATCGCAGCGAACGGCAACTTCGAGCTCAATTCACCGAAATTCTGCGACGCCGCGAATGTCTGCTGTGGCACCGCGACCAAAATAATCAATGGCAGACAAGTAATGCTTGTTGTCCGTTGAGCTGTTATCAAAGCTCCATCTCGATTCGAGACTCAGTCAGACTGGCTTGAATAGCCATTTAGAAACGATATCCCATTGATTTAACGTTTCGGTGGGCCAGTTCACCTTGGATGAAGACATGCACCACACAGCTTAACGAGTTTGACCAATCAAGCTTTCGCCCCAAGCCGATAGATCGGAACCGCACATGAAGCTGTGCCTGATACTCGGGGATCAATTGAGCCCGACCTTATCCAGCCTTACCGGTCTCGACCCACAAAACGACATCCTTTTGATGTGCGAAGTTCGCAGTGAAGCTACCTACGTAAAACATCATAAGAAAAAGATTGCTTTCGTTTTTTCTGCGATGCGTCATTTTGCAAAGAAACTGTCTGGCGAAGGATATAACATTCGCTACATCAAATATGACGACCCAAACAACACCGGATCGTTGATCGGCGAAGTGGCACGTATAATCTCCCAGAATGCAATTACTGCAGTCGTTTTAACCGCACCCGGTGAACACAGGTTGAAAACAGAAATCGAGGGTTGGCCAGCAACCCTTAACCTGCCAGTCACAATCAAAGAAGATGATCGTTTTCTGAGCACTCCCGCTGAATTCGCCACTTGGGCCGAGGGCCGGCGACAGTTGCGAATGGAATATTTTTACCGCGAAATGCGTCGCAAATATTCGGTCTTAATGGATCAGAATGGCCCCATTGGCGGCCAGTGGAATTACGACGCAGAAAACCGCAAACCGCCCGGTTCAGGATTGGATGTGCCCGATACATTTCGTGTGCAGCCTGATGAAATCACGCAAGAAGTTCTGGCGCTTGTAGAGACCCACTTTCCGGATCATTTTGGCGACTTGTTGCCCTTTCACTTTGCCGTAACACGCGACCAAGCTGTCGCAGCATTGGACCAGTTTATCGCCAAACGCCTAAATCTGTTTGGCGATTATCAAGATGCAATGATCCAGAATGAACCGTGGATGTATCACAGCCATATCGGGTTCTATCTCAATTGCGGACTGCTCACACCGCTTGAGTGTATCGAACGTGCGGAAGCCGCATATCACCAAGGCATGGCACCTCTAAACGCAGTCGAAGGGTTCATCAGGCAAATCCTAGGGTGGCGTGAATATGTAAGAGGCATCTATTGGCTCAAAATGCCTGATTATAAGTCTGCAAATTTCCTTGAGGCCAAACGACCTCTCCCAGATTTCTATTGGACAGCAGACACCCAGATGAACTGTATGCGGCAGTGCATCACTGAGACCAAACAGAATGCGTATGCCCACCATATCCAAAGATTGATGGTGTTGGGAAACTTCGCGTTGATCGCCGGCCTTGACCCTGACGAGGTCAACAACTGGTATCTCTTGGTTTACGCTGACGCCTATGAGTGGGTAGAGCTGCCCAATGTCACAGGTATGGTTCTGTTTGCAGATGGGGGGCAATTGGCATCCAAACCCTACGTGGCCAGTGGGGCTTACATCAACAAGATGTCCAACTACTGTCGCGCATGCAAATACAAAGTATCGGTTAAAAATGGCCCCAATGCCTGCCCATTCAATTACTTGTATTGGGATTTCATAGGCCGCAATGATGGCAAGTTAAGGGGCAACCCACGCATGGGGTTCATGTACAAAAGCCTTGATCGCATGAGTGCCGAAAAGCGCCAAGAAATCCAAGACGATAGCCATCGTTTTTTTACTGCGATAGATGCCAATGAAAAAGTCTGAACTCCCCGTCAAGACATGTGCGACATGTGAGAGACCATTCACGTGGCGCAAGAAGTAGGCCAAGGTTTGGGACGAGGTACGCTATTGTTCTGAGCGTTGCCGAAGGTCCCGTAATGCGAAGCTTCCCGATGTGAAAAAGGACACCTATGTCTCATGACGACGTCAGGTTATTTTTCAATGGCCCCGCATCAATCTGAGATCTTCACGTTTGAACCAACGCAACACGCACGACTTGAGCGTTTGGAAAAGTTCGCATCGCGCACTGGGGCGCATTACGCCGGTCAACGTAATTATGATTTCGTGTCAGGGGATCGCGGTTCGGTTTCAGCGCTGTCACCATGGATCAAACACAGGTTGATCAGAGATATGCCCAAAAGTTGGTGACGGCTGTCATCAGGCGGCGTTTTCAAGTTG
>CALAGN010000121.1 GCA_937891785.1 uncultured Octadecabacter sp. | reverse complement strand
AGGACTTTCACCCTCGTCGGTTTTCAAGACCGGTGCATTCGACCACTCTGCCAAGTCTCCGTTGCGGGAAGCTTTACGATGCCTTTTGCGATTCGGGAAGGTCCAACACGACTTGGGGAAATCTGCCGACATACCTGCTGCTAGCCTTTCAATAGCGAACCGTCCTCGCTATTGTCACGCCAAACACTGTAGCACCAAGGCGTTGCGGACTCGGGCACAAACGATCGAACAACGGTCACGCGCACCCAAACGGGCGCAAATAGGGGGCAAGTCATGTCTGGCAAACCATTCACACGACTGGATAAATTCAAATTCCCGCTTCTGATCGCAGTCGGTATCACGCTTGCGGGCTGTGACGAAAATGGCGCGTTCATGTTCCCAGGAAGCGGCGATGGAGATGCCGGTTCGACAACTGGCGAAGCCGCACGCAGCGTCGAATTAGTTGAACGCGATGTTGAAGCGCCCGATGTTTTTCAAGTCACCGACGCCGGATTGTGGGACGGTCGCCCGTCACTGGGCGGCGTTTGGGTCGCGCATCCTGACGTGCAAGGTCCCGAGCGCGTGATAATACGCAACGAATCCAATGGCACGTTCGTCATTGGTGCTCTGTTTCGCCGCGAGCGCGACGCCAGCGGTCCGCGCTTGCAAGTCTCCTCGGACGCCGCTGCCACGCTTGAAATGCTTGCGGGTGCGCCTGCCGAGTTGAACGTCACGGCTTTGCGTCGTGAAGAGGCACCTGTTGCCCCGACAACCGAAGCCGTCACTGACTTTGGGCAACCTGCTGGTATCGACGCCACGCCGCTTGATCCCATCGCCGGTGCTGCCGCCGCAATTGATGCCGCCGAAAGCGCAGCGCCTCCAACCGCCGCCGCGCCCACGGCGACGGCGGCCGGGCTTGATCGGCCATTCATCCAGATTGGTATTTTCAGCGTCGAGGCCAATGCCACCCGCACCGCAGACCAAATGCGCGCAACGGGCATCGTGCCCACCGTGTTGCGCCAGGAAAGCCAGGGACGCACGTTCTGGCGGGTTATTGTCGGGCCTGCCACGTCGGCGTCTGAACGAGCAGAGCTACTGGTAAAAGTCAAAGCCCAAGGCTTTGCGGATGCCTATTTTGTGACAAACTGAGCCTAGGAAAGGATGCGCGCAATGCCCACTCGCTTGTCTGCCCAACTGATCCTTGCGCTGACCCTGCTTTGGGTTGGCGCACTTGCCGCAACAGCGCAGTCCTTCGAGACGCGCGCGACGGCAGCGTATGTCTATGATCAAACGACCGGGACGGTCTTGCTGGAAAAGAGCGCCGATGATCCGCTCCCACCGGCGTCGATGTCCAAACTGATGACGCTCTATATGGCATTTGAAGCGATTGCCGATGGCCGTCTGCAAATTGATGAAACACTGCCTGTGTCGCAACACGCAATGGATTACGGCGGTTCGACGATGTTTCTGGACACCACCGACCGTGTGCGCGTCGATGACCTGTTGCGTGGCATCATCGTGCTCTCTGGCAACGATGCCTGTGCTGTCATCGCCGAGGCGCTCAGCACCGATGGCACCGAGGCCGGATTTTCGCGCATGATGACAGCGCGCGCCCAAGATATGGGCATGATGAATTCCACCTTTACCAACTCCAACGGCTGGCCCGCTGCAGGGCACCGTATGTCGATGCGCGACCTTGGTATTTTGGCCAACCGGCTGATGACCGATTTCCCGACATATTATCCGCTGTTCGCCGAGCGCGAATTTACCTTTGACGGACGTGCGCCGCAAAACGTGCGCAACCGAAATCCGCTACTGGCCCTAAGTATTGGCGCAGACGGGCTCAAGACCGGGCACACCCAAGAGGCCGGTTACGGGCTTGTCGGATCAGCCAAGCAGGGCGATCGCCGCGTCATTTTCGTGATTACCGGCCTCGACAGCACCCAGGCCCGGGCCGAAGAGGCAGAGCGGATCATCAATTGGGCGTTTCGCCAGTTTGTGCAGCGCGATATTTCGCGGGCGGGCACGCGCATCGCCGAGGCCGAGGTTTGGATGGGTGACAGCCCTAACGTAGGATTGACCCTTGCCGAGGACCTATCGCTTCTGGTCCCTGTTCTACAACAAGAAGATGTCGCCGCCGAGGTCGTCTATAACGGTCCGATTACCGCGCCGATTGCGGCAGGTGCTCAGATTGCCGAACTTGTCGTCACCCGTGATGGCCTGCCCGAAACACGCCTGCCACTGGTAGCGGAATACGCCGTGGCAAAGGGTGGCTTTGGCACGCGGCTGCGCACTGCCTTTACTGTGCTTATGGGTAAGATCAGCTCTGATGATGCAGTTCCCGCAAGTGCGGACGGGGGCTAGCGGCAGATGGCGTTGTCAGGGCTTTTCATCACCTTCGAAGGGATCGACGGGTCCGGCAAATCAACCCAGACCCGCCTGCTGGCCGATCGTCTACGCGCAGATGGTGGTGATCCGCTGCTGACCCGCGAACCCGGTGGCAGCGCCGGAGCCGAAGAAATCCGCGCGCTTGTTCTCACCGGCGATCCTGACCGTTGGTCAGCGGAAACCGAATTATTGCTGTTTAATGCCGCGCGCCGCGATCATCTGGAAAAGACGATCCAGCCTGCGCTGGATGCAGGCCGTACCGTGATCTGCGACCGCTTTGCCGACAGCACCCGCGTCTATCAAGGCGCCACACGCGGCGATCTACGCGCCACCGTCGACAAGCTGCACGCCCTGATGATAGGGCGAGAACCGGACCTTACGTTTATAATCGACATGGACCCCGAAGAGGCCCTGAAACGCGGCCTTGCCCGCAAGTCGGGTGAAGACCGCTTCGAAGATTTCGGCCTTGGTTTTCAAGAGACCCTGCGCCATGGGTTTCTGTCGCTTGCCCATAGTTTCCCGCAGCGTTGCGCGGTAATTGATGGTGGGCGTGATCCCGCACAGATCGCTAGCGAAATCGCCGCGCATGTGGCCGCGCACGGCGACGGCCCCGCATGAGCACCGCAGTTGAAGACCGTCCCCAGCCCGATCAGATCGCAGGTGCCCCTCACCCGCGCCAAACGCCGATCCTTTTTGGACAGTCGCGCGCCGAGGCCGACTTCCTAGAGGCTTATAGCACGGGCCGCCTACACTCCGGCTGGCTGATCACTGGCCCACAAGGCGTTGGCAAGGCCACCCTAGCTTGGAAAATAGCCACCTTTCTTTTGGCGGAGCCGCCCGCCGATGCGGGTTTTTTCGGCGAAGTCCCGCCTGCCCCCACGTCGCTAGCCGTGTCGCCTGACAACAATGACGCACGGCTTGTGCAATCGGGCGCGCATCCGCGTCTGTCTGTCGTGCGCCGCCCCTGGGATGAAAAGGCTGACAAGCTTAAGACTGAAATCACAGCTGATCCAATCCGCGATCTCAAGCGGTTCTTTCACATGTCCGCTGCCGATGGCGGGCGGCGCTTGGTGATCGTTGACGCCGCCGACGAGATGAATGTCACGGCCGCCAATTCCCTCCTGAAAGAGCTGGAAGAACCCCCTGCACTCACGACAATCCTGTTGATCTCGCACCAACCCTCGCGGCTCCTCCCGACGATCCGCTCCCGCTGTCGCGAATTGCGCTGCGCCACTTTGGGGCACGACGATATGGCCGCCGCGCTGCATCAGGCGGGCGTGGATGTGCCCAATACCGAAAGCCTCGCGACACTGTCGGCGGGGTCGGTTGGCGAGGCCGTGCGCCTGTTGAATCACGACGGCCTTGGGCTTTATGGCGATCTGGTCAAGCTGTTCGGGGGTTTGCCCAATGCAGATCGTCAGGTTGCCCTCGCATTGGCCAATTCTTGTGCCGGCAAAGGTGCAGAGACGCGCTTTGCCATGACCTTGGACTTGATTGACCGATTTCTGGCCCGCACCGCGCGCGCGGGCATCATGGGGCCACCCCAGACCCAAGGGGCCGCGCATGAATCCTTACTCTTGGCCAAACTGTCCCCCACGCATAGCGCCGCCCGCAGTTGGGCCGAACTGGGCCAGCAGTTGTCGGCGCGCGCGCGCCATGGGCGGGCCGTGAACCTTGACCCTGCGGCGCTGATCCTTGATATGATTTTCAAGATCGAAACCACGGCGAAAAAGACCGTCACACCCTAAGGGCACGCCATGACCACGCCGACACTTGTCGATAGCCACTGCCATATAGATTTCCCTGATTTTGACGGGGAACATGCGGCGTTGATTGAACGCGCGGGACAGGCTGGTGTTGACCGCATGGTCACGATCTGCACAAAGCTGCGCAACGAACCAACCGTGCGCGCGCTGGCTGAGACGTATGATCCGGTGTTTTTCGCCGCAGGCACCCACCCGATGAGTGCAGCTGACGAACCAATGGCGAGCGTCGATGAATTGGTCGCCCTGTCACAACATCCCAAATTCGTGGGCATTGGTGAAAGTGGCCTCGATTACCACTACACAGCCGAAAGTGCCGATGTGCAAAAGCAATCGCTGCGCATCCACGTGACAGCGGCGCAAGAAACCGGATTGCCGCTGATCATTCACAACCGCGCGTCCGATGATGACATGACCGAAATCCTGACGACAGGTTTCAAAGCCAAGCCGTTTACTTGCGTCATGCACTGCTTTTCCAGCAGCCCTGCACTGGCGCGCGCGATGCTTGATCTGGGGTTCTATTTGTCGATGTCCGGCATCGCGACCTTTCCCAAAAGCCAAGAAGTGCGCGATATCTTTGCCGCTACGCCAATTGAGCGTGTGCTGGTGGAAACCGACAGCCCCTATCTTGCGCCCAAACCCTACCGCGGGCGGCGCAACGAACCGGCCTATACCGCTGACACCGCCCGCGTAGGAGCCGAGGTATTCGGCGTGGACTACGCCGAGTTCGCGGTGCAAACGACGGCCAATTTTGACCGATTGTTCGCCAAAGCCGCTGCATGGAAGGCTGCGTAATGGCCACACTCGACTTTCGCATCCTTGGTTGTGGATCATCCGGCGGCGTGCCGCGCTTGGGCGGGCATTGGGGCGATTGCGACCCCGCAAACCCGCGCAACGCACGCACGCGCTGTTCGGCGCTTGTCTCGCGTCATGATGATAACGGCACCACCCGCGTATTGATCGACACCTCGCCTGATTTGCGCCAGCAGTTGCTCGCCGCTAATGTCGGGGAACTGGACGCGGTGATCTATACACATGCCCACGCCGACCATGTGCATGGCCTTGATGACCTGCGCATGGTGGTGTTCAACAATCGCGCGCGCCTGCAAGTCTGGGCCGATGGCGAAACTGGCAACCAACTGCTTGCACGATTTGCCTATGCCTTCGTGCAGCCCAAGGGGTCGTCGTACCCGCCGATCTGCGAGCTGAACACGATCACCGGCCCGACCACGATCAGCGGTGCGGGCGGTGACATTACCCTGACCCCGTTTGAAGTCACCCACGGCAGTATCGACGCACTGGGGTTTCGCATCGGCGACCTGGCTTATCTGCCTGATGTCTCGGAGATACCCGACAACGTCTGGCCGATGCTGGACAACCTTGACACGTTTGTTGTCGACGCCCTGCGCCGCAAACCGCATCCGACCCACGCGCATCTGGCGCGCACCCTGGAATGGATCGCACGGGTCAAGCCGCGCCATGCGGTGCTGACCAATATGCATATTGATCTGGACCATGACACGATCGCTGCCGAGACCCCCGACCAAGTGACCCCCGCCTACGACGGGATGACCCTGACGTTTGACGTCTAGATGGGCGGTCTGACCAGCGTCATCCTGCCGGTCTTTATTCTGATCGGGTTTGGATATGTCGCGGTCTGGCGCGGAGTGTTTAGTGACGCAGGCGTCGACGGCCTAATGGCCTTTACCCAGAAATTCGCGATTCCAGCGTTGCTGTTCAGCGCAATTTCGACGCTGGATCTAGGCCAAAACTTTGACGCGGCACTCCTGCTGAGTTTCTACACTGGTGCACTTGCTGGTTTTATCGTCGGCTTGCTGGGGGCGCGATACCTGTTCAACCGACCGTGGGAAGACAGCGTCGCGATCGGCTTTTGCTGCCTCTTTTCCAACTCCCTGCTCCTTGGGTTGCCCATCACCGAGCGGGCCTATGGCACAGACGCCCTGACTGCCAACTACGCGATCATCGCAATTCATTCGCCGTTTTGCTATGGCGTCGGCATCACCGTGATGGAGTTCGTGCGCGCGCGCGGCAAGCCGATGCGCGCCCTGCCCCGCACTGTTTTAACTGCTATGTTTTCCAATGCGCTGATTATCGGCATCAGCCTTGGGTTTGTCGTCAACCTTGGCGGGATCGTCCTGCCAATGGTCCTGACCGAAGCGATTGGCCTGCTGACCCGCGCCGCCTTGCCCGCGGCCTTGTTCGGTCTTGGTGGTGTTTTGTATCGTTACCGTCCCGAAGGTGATCTGCGCGCCATCTTGTTCGTCTGCGCGGTGTCGCTACTGCTGCATCCGGCAATTGTCTGGGGCATGGGCAGCATGACAGGACTTGATACGCCAGCGTTTCGCAGCGCGATTGTCACGGCGGCCATGGCACCGGGCATCAACGCTTATGTCTTTGCAAATATGTATGGCGCAGCGCGGCGTGTAGCGGCCAGCGCCGTGCTGATAGGCACGGGGCTGGCCATTTTCACGGCGCTGTTTTGGTTAACGGTGCTGCCCTAGACCTAGGTCGGGGACATGCCCCGCATGCGCTCGGAACGACGACGCAGCAATTCAACTGTCGTCAGCAGTGCAATCGAGATCACCACAAGGATCGTCGCGACGGCCAGAATGGTCGGGCTGATCTGCTCACGCAGACCAAGGAACATCTGCCATGGCAGGGTTTTCTGACCGGCGGACCCGACAAGCAGCACAACGATAACTTCGTCAAACGATGTGATGAACGCGAATAGGCCACCGGAAATCACGCCCGGCAGGATCAGCGGCATCTGCACCCGGAAAAATGTGGTGACCGGATCGGCCCCCATGTTCGCCGCGGCGCGTGTCAGTGACGTATCAAACGACGACAGTGTCGCCGTCACGGTGATAATCACGAACGGAATACCAAGTGCGGCGTGCGCGAGCACAACGCCCGTAAACGTGCCCTGAAGGCCGATGTTGGCGTAGAAAAAGAACATGCCCGCAGATGTGATGATCAGCGGCACGATCATTGGCGAAATCAGCAAGGCCGTAATCTGGCGCTTATAGGGGACATGCGGCTGGGTCAGGCCAATCGCGGCCAATGTGCCGAACGACACGGCAATCAAAGTCGCTAATGGCGCGATCTTGAACGAGTTACCTAGTGCCTGAAGCCATGAATAATCACCGTTCGCACCTGCGAAGTCGGCATAGTGTTTGGTTGAATACCCATCAGGATCAAGCCGCAGCATCTCTGGCGTAAAGGTGAAAAAGTCCTGCGCGTTGAACGACAGCGGGATGATCACCAGAACCGGAAAGATCAAATAGAAAAAGATCAAGCCGCAGATCACGCGAAAAGTATAGAACCAGATGCGTTGGCCGAGGGTCGAATAAGGGAGGAGTTTCGTAGCCATGATTTTATCCCAACTTCAAGTTATCGGCGCCGACAAGCTTGTCGTAGATGTAATAGAGTAGCAAAACCACCGCGAGCATGATCGTGCCCAGCGCCGCTGCCAGCCCCCAGTTGCCGGAACTTGAGAACTGATAGTAAATCCGGTTCGAGATGAACGTGCCATCCGCGCCCCCCACTAATTCGGGCGTAATGAAATAACCAACCGCAAGGATAAACACGAGCAATGCGCCCGCCCCTATCCCCGGCGTGGTCTGCGGGAAATAGACGCGCATGAAGGCTGTCGTATTGGTCGCACCCAGCGATTTGGCGGCCCGCAAATAAGTCGGCTGGATCGTTTTCATCACCGAATAAAGCGGCAATATCATAAACGGCAGCAGGATATGCGTCATCGCAATAATCACGCCAAGCTGATTGTTGATCAGAGCTAATCGTTCGGCAAGGCCAAGGTAGGTCAGGAAGTCGTTAATCACACCTTGGTTTTGCAGCAGAATTTTCCAGGCCGAGGTTCGCACCAGCAGCGATGTCCAGAACGGCAGCAACACAAGGATCAAGAGTAAGTTCGATTGCCGCGCCGGCAAGTCAGCCAGCAGCCAGGCCACCGGATATCCAAGTGCAAGCGCGCAAATTGTAATCACAAAGCTAAGCCAAAGCGTGCGGACCATCAGTTTCTGATAGATGCGCTGATCGGCGTCTTTCATCGTCACCCCTTCGGATGTGCGCTGCGCATCAATCGCCGCAAGGAAATACCCGCCGGTGTAATAGCCCATGTTATTTTGGATAGTGGCCCAATATTCGATATTGCCCCAGTCCTCGTCGATTTCAAGAAATGCCTCGCGGAAGGGTCCATCGGTTTCGATATCCCAGCCGGCCACAGCGCGGCCTGACTTGCGAAACAGCGACGACATGCCAGGCGTTTCGTAGTTAAACCGGCGGCCCAGTTGGGTGTGGTTACGCTCTTCAAAGGCGACGGCGAAATCGATTGCCAGCGCGCGGTAAACCGCCTCGGGGGGCATTTCGCCAGTGGCCGGGTCCCAATCTTCGAGGGTCACAACGACGTTGGGGATCAGGTCAGGCACGTACGACGTGCCAGCCTTGTTCTGGACGGACCGCAACAACATCTCGCCGATGGGCAGCACAAAACTGATAAGGATGAACAGTAACAGCGGCGCGATTAGCAACAGGGCGCGGATCTTTTGAGCGCGTAGCGCCCTGTTCAAGCTTTTCTTAAGTGGCGTGCCATCGGCGGCAAGCACGAGTCCATTTGCATCGGTGTGGGTCTCGGCCATTGGGTTCCCCTGTCGGTCTTGGCGCGCCGTGGTCGGCGTCATTCATTGACTTGTCTTGGGCAAAACGCAGATGCGGCTTACCAAATGCAAGAATGGCGGGGGGCCGCAAAGCCCCCCGCCGAATTTAGATTACTGCAGCAACCATGCCTGGAACTGTGCGTCCAGATCATCGCGGTAGCTTGCCCACCAGTTGTAGTTGAACAGGAAGGTGTTCACAGCGTTCGCTGGATCGGTTGGCATATGTGGTGCCATAGCGATACCCAGCTCGGCGTGATTGCCAACCAGCGGTGCCGACGACAGACGTGCAGGACCGTACGAGATGTATGCAGCCTGATCAGCAAGACGCTGGGTGTCTGTGGCAAAGTAGATGAAGTCCAACGCACGGGCTTCGCGCTCTGGCGACAGACCGGCAGGAACGATCCAACCGTCAAGGTCAAACATCTGCCAATCCCAAAGCATGCCGATCGGCTGGCCTTGCTCGGCGATCGCAGCGAACAGACGACCATTATAGGTCGAGCCCATTACGACTTCACCATCAGCCAAAAGCTGTGGAGTTTCTGCACCAGCAGACCACCAAACAGTGGAGTCCTTGATGGTGTCGAGCTTGGCAAATGCACGTGCAACGCCTTCGTCAGTTTCCAGCGCATCATAGACGTCACCGATATCGACGCCGTCACAGATCAGTGCCCACTCGAGGTTACCGATTGGGCGCTTTTCAAGTGCTCGCTGGCCTGGGAAGCCTTCGGTGTCAAAGATGTCACAGACGCTTGTCGGCTGGTCGATCAGGTCGGTGCGATAACCAAAGGTCGTCGAATAAA
>CALAGN010000120.1 GCA_937891785.1 uncultured Octadecabacter sp. | reverse complement strand
GCCTTACGCCACCTTAACACCAAGATGGCACGCTTGGCGCGCAGCAGAGCAGGAGCAGGCCAAATGGCCCCCAAACACACGTATACGATCCTTTCCATGATGAAGGACGAGGGTCATTCGCTTGTCGAATGGGTCGCCTATCATAACCACATCGGCTTTGATAATATTTGCGTCTACACCAACAACTGTAGCGACGGCACCGATGACATGCTGATCCGGCTCGAGGAAATGGGCTGGCTCAAACACTTTCGCAACGATGTTCCAGAAGGCAAGAAACCGCAGCCGAACGCACTAACGCTGGCGACGCAAAACGAAGACGTCGTGAATAGCGAGTGGATTTTGACGATGGATGCCGACGAGTTCCTGTCCATCAAATGTGGACGTGGACGGATTGAAGACCTGATCGAACGGATGGGCCCCGAGGCCAACGCGATGGCAATTACCTGGCGGTTTTTCGGCTCCAACAGTGTGACCGACTGGAATCCTGGACTTGTCATTGAAAACTACACCCACTGCGCGCCCGATATTTTCAAAAAGGGATGGGGCGTAAAAACCATCTTTAAGCCCTACCGTGATATGAAGCTGGGCATCCATCGCCCACATATCAAGAAAGCCTCGCAAGAGCCTGCAAATGCAAAGCTTATGTTTGACCAGCTGTGGCTAAACGGGTCGGGTGATCCGATGCCAGACGAGTTTTCCCTCTCGGGCTGGCGATCCACAAAACCGACACTGGGCTACAAGTTGGTCGAGCTAAACCACTACGCCGTCAAATCATACGAGGCCTATTTACTGCGCCGCGTGCGGGGCAATGTGAACAACAAAGAAGACAAGTATGACGCGGCCTATTTTGCCCTGTTTGATCGCAACGAGGAAGAAGCGAGCAACGCGACCCGACACGCCCGCGGCACGAAAAAGAAGATGGCACAAATCCTGTCAGACCCGATCATGCGCGACTTGCAAGACAAGGCGTTGGCGTTCCACGCCGCCCGTGTCGAAATGCTGCGCAGCACCGGTGAATATGACTCTTGGGTCGCCGAGCTGAAAAAAGCTGGCGAAGTGCCGCTTGATAGGCTCGACGAAGTGTTGTTCATCCAGCACCTGCCCAAACAATGGCAAGACAAGGTCAAGGAAATGAAGGCCCAAGGCGTGCCTGACAAAATGATCGCCAAGATGATCGCCCAGACACAGACCGCCAAGAAAGGCGAGACCCGCCAGGCGTTGCTTGAGGCTGCTGGCGAAAAACCCGAAGATCGTCTGGACGCACATCAATTGCGTGAACGCGATAAAACAACAGAAAGGGCGATGAGCCTTAGCGACAACCCGTTCCTTAATACACCCGAGGCTGCGGGTCTGGGTGTGCCGCTTATGAACGAACGGGCGCAGAAAATTGCGCTTGCAGCACAGGCGGGCGGCGACGGTCCACGCGACGCGAAACTGCGTGAAAAGGCTGCGCAGGCGCGCAAAGTGCGCGATGCGCGAACCGCGCGGGTTGACCTGAACGAACCGGCTCCAACGCTGGAACAGATCATCCAAGAGGTCACCGGCGAAGCCGCGAGCGAAATATACAGCACGCCTGGGACTGTGGCCGCCTCGCCGTCAACAACGCCTTCCAAGGCGATCGGAAAACCGACTGTGCGCGAGACGAGCACGCAAAAGGCAACACCCAAAGCAGCAGCAAAGCCGAAAGCTGCAAGCGCTACCAAAACATCTGCAGCCGCACCGAAAAAACGCGTGGCGACCACAAGAAAAACCACGGCCCGCAAGGCCACCACGACGCGTAAGACAACCAAACCAGCGGCAACAACAGCCGCGAAAAAGGACGCCTAAACATGGCCAACCAGCCCACGACCCTCGTTTCAACCATGAAGAACGAGGGGCCCTACCTTCTTGAATGGTTGGCCTATCACAAATCCATCGGCGTCGACGATTTTTGCATTTTTTCAAATGATTGCACCGATGGGACCAACTTGATCCTGAACCGGCTTGACCAGATGGGCGTGATCAAACACTTTGATAACCCGCTTGGGCCGAACATGGACCCGCAGCGCGCCGCCTATAGCCGCGCCAACAAAATGGACTGGGTCCGCGCAAGCGACTGGATTTTGATCGTGGACGCGGATGAGTTTTTGAACGTGCATGTGGGCGATCATTCGGTGCAGGCCCTGATTGACGCCTGCCCAGAGGACACGGACTCGATCTCGATCAATTGGCGGCTCATGGGCGGGTGCGGGCAGTCAAAAATGTCTGATGATCTTGTTACCGAACGCTTTACCCGTGGATCAACGTTTGAAAAACCCGAAAACGGACTGGTTTGGGGGTTTAAAACCCTGTTCCGCCCAGCAAGTTTTGATTTCTTTGGCGTGCATCGCCCGAAGTTCCACAAGACCAAGGAAATCGTCCCTGACATGGTCAAGATGGTTAATGGCGCGGGCAAACCAATGGGCGACAAATACCTGCAAGGCGGCTGGCGCGGTAGCAAAGACAATGTCACCAATGAATTTGCACAGGTGAATCACTACGCCGTAAAATCGCGCGAGGATTTCTTGCTGAAGCGTCTGCGCGGCACCGCCAACTCCAAGAACAAAGACCGGATTGATATGGAGTATTGGGGCAAATACGACATCAATACCAACGAAGACGCAACGATCCGCACCGATGGGATCCGCGCCCAGATGGACGAGTGGCTGCAAGACGGTGATTTGGCGGCCCTGATGCGGTCATGCATGGATTGCTCGCGCCGCGTGTTGGATTATCAACTGACCGTGCCGGAATTTCGCACGTTCCTCGACACGGGCATCTTCGGAAAAATGAAAGACGCCGCCGAATGAGTGCACCTGCACGCTTTCTTTGTGTCGGCACCCATCACAAGACCGGCACAGTCTGGATGCGGCGCACGTTCCACAAATTCGCCACCGCCGAGGGTATCCCCGTGACGCGGGTAAATGAATGTTCGCGGCTCAACGTATTGCCCACGGACGGCCCCGCACTGGTGGTCAGTTGGTCGTCGTCATTTCCGCTGGCGCTGTTTAACCACCCGCAAGCGCGGTTCTTGCACATGATCCGCGATCCGCGCGATGTGCTGCTGTCGGGCTACCGCTACCATCTGGTAGCGCCTACCGGAAACGAGAAGTTCCTACGCATTCCGCGCAAGGATCTGGGCGGCAAGACCTACAAGGAGCACCTGAACGCCCTGCCATCGCGCATTGATGGCTTGTTATTCGAGATGAACAACAAGCATGCCGAAACCGTGACCGAAATGCTGATATGGCCCTACGGCCACCCACAGGTTGTTGATTTACGTTATGAAGACCTGATCAACGACACCGATTGCGCACTATTTGACAGGGCAATCCGGCGACTGGATGTGCCGACGTTTGATCATGACCGGCTGATGAAATCCTATTGGGATCACAGCCTGTTTGGCGCATTGGCCGATCCCGAAAACCGAAAGCCCAACGTCAAAGCCCATGTAAAATCGGCAAGCACGGCACAATGGCGTGCAAAACTCCCCCGCGAAGTGGCGACAGCATATGCGGCGCGCTTTGGGGCCGCACTTGCGGTACTTGGCTATGCGCAAAACGACGATTGGGTGAACGAATGCCTGCCCGAGGCGGAAATGGCCAAGGCAACCACCGCTAGCTAGGCCACCAAATTAGGCGACGGTGCGCGCCACGTTAACTGGCCGCAGATTTGGCCTCCGCTGCTTCGACCTGTGTCAAAAGTTTTGCGAATTCAGGCTGTTTCTTGAGCGTTTCAATTTTGGCCTGCGCCTGCACGACGGCGCGTTGATGCAACCTGTTCAATTCAGGGTCTTGCAGAAGACGGTCACGTTCCTGCGCTATCCGCCCGACCCAGCGCTGAATGCGCTCATCGTGTTGTTCGCCCTGATTATACTTGTTCCAGTATTGGATCGAATATGCATGATCCGCATGGTTCGCATTGCCCCGCGCCGCCTTGAGAAGGAACGTCTCCATCGAGCGCAGCGCATAGTGGTTCAACTGCACCAAATCAAAGCCATAGTTCGGGTAGAGCAGGCTTTTCACATCGCGCGTAAGGTCCACCTCGGTCAATGGCTGCCCGCTTCCGTTGACCATCGTGACGCGATCAAGTTTGTTGGCTAAAAAAGTTGGGGAATGGTTGTGAATCCGGCGCGGGGTTGATGACCGATGGGTCAGTGTTTTAACGCCACGCCGGTTTAACCTGCGATGATAGGCTTTTTCATAGCTGGCCGCGCGCACAAATTGCTGTGTCACGGGTAGATCGGCAAATTCGCGCACGCCGCCACAGCCAAAATTATGCTGCGACATGGCAATGACGTTCGCATCGCCCACGGCCTCGAATAAGGCATTCAAGGTGCCATCACCGGAGTTGACGCAAATGTATTCATCCACATCCAATGACACGACCCAATCGGACCGAAATAACCGCTTAGAGGTGTTGATATAGCGTATGACCTGCAAGTGGTGTTTGGTTTGTCCGTTTACCATCGACGGGTTGGCGAAATGGCGCAGCTCGCCCATTTCGTCCAGACGTTCAAGCATGACATCCGTGCCGTCAGTGCAATCATTCGAGAACACGAGGATGTCGTTGATCCCGATCAGTCGATGGTAGGCGACCCACTCCAGCAAGAACGGCGCTTCGTCTTTCATCGGAGTAATCGACGATATTCGCATAACAACCCTTTGAGCCCCTGCAGCCACCACGGCCACGCCACGCATTGTGTATAACGCCTGTCATCTAGGAACGCACGGGCAATCCTGCGCGCGCGCCACATGACCGCTCAATCAGGTGCACCCGTGTGGCCTTACAGAAGTCCGGGTCCGGGTGTCTTGGCGGCATTGGCCAGCAAATCAAACACATAGCCCGCAACAGAGCGGAAACAAATCACCGCGAAATCATCGCCGTCTTGTGTCCATATCGCCGTGGGAACCTGCGCCAAACGGGTGCGACGCATTTCACCTTTCGGGAGACCGGATGCGCGCAAATCCGCAGGGCAAACCCTTGCCAGGACCTCGCGCGCGCCCTTGCCCTGCACAGTGATCAGTGCCCGCGCATCTGACACGTTAACGGCCAGATAATGCGTGCCGTTTAGTGCCGCGTCGATCTTGGCGACCGATTCATCGGCTGCATCATGGGGCACAAGCAACAGCAATTCGTCGGGCGACATCCACGCAAGGCCGCTTTCGCCGTGCATGTTCACACCGCGCTGTGCGGGCATATCAACACCAGTCACGGCCTTGCAGACCTTTTTCAGATTCGCGTTGGACAAATCTCCGCGCAAGGTAATCATGCCCCGAAAGCCGCCCTCGCGGATGGTCGTAACCCCGGTCACTTCGCGGCCATTCAATGCGCTGGTAACATTAGACATTCTGTTTCTCCCCTTCAGGGTCAAAGAACACCGGATTGACGATCTTGGCTTTCACGCTGGTCCCATCGACCTTGGGAAATTCGATCACTTCGCCCATACGGTCCGGCCCATGCAGCACCAGCCCCATTGCAATGCCGCGCCCCAGCGTGGGCGAATGATAGGTCGAGGTCACGCGCCCTTGGGTGTTGCGCTGGCCATTTTCATTCACACCTTCGCCGACAGCATAGGCCCCGTCAGGAATGACTGATCCATCGGTGGTTTCAAGGCCAACCAACTGCCAGCGGGTCGGGTCGGTCATGTGGTCACGTTCCTGCGCGCGCTTACCCAAGAAGTCGTCCTTCTTTTTGGAAATCGCCCAGTGCAGGCCGAGATCCTGCGGGATCACGGTGCCGTCGGTTTCGTCACCGATCATGATGAAACCCTTTTCAGCGCGCATAATATGCAGGCATTCCGTGCCATAGGGCATAACGCCAAACTCCGCACCCGCCTCCAGCAGCGCATCCCAAAACGCGCGGCCTTGGCTGGCTGGAACGGCAATTTCAAACGACAACTCGCCCGAAAATGAAATCCGGTAAACGCGACAATCAAAGCCGCCAATCGTGCCATCGGCCCAGTCCATGAACGACAGCGCCTCGGCGCTCACATCCATTCCGCCCAGCTTTTCCAAAACCTTACGGGCATTGGGCCCGACAACGGCCACCTGCGCGAACTGTTCAGTAACGTTGGTCACATAGACCTGCCAGTCCCACCATTCGGTCTGCAGCCATTCTTCCATGTGCGCATAAATGCGATCCGCGCCACCGGTTGTCGTGTGGCACAGGAATGTGTCGTCGTCGATCCGCGCGACCACGCCGTCATCACTCAGAAAGCCGTTTTCGGTACACATCAGACCATAGCGACAGCGGCCCGGTTTCAGGGTGCTCATCATGTTGGTGTAAAGCATATCAAGAAACTTGCCCGCGTCAGGGCCACGCACGATCAGTTTGCCAAGCGTCGAGGCATCCAGCAGGCCAAGGTTTTCACGGGTGTTGGTGACTTCACGCTGCACCGCCTGTTCCACGGTTTCAGCACCGCGCACAAAGGCATAAGCGCGCCGCCAATGGCCGACAGGTTCCCAATCGGCACCGTTGGCGTCGTGCCAGTCGTGCATCGGGGTCTTGTGCAGCGGTTGGAACAATTCGCCGCGCGCCTCGCCACCAATCGCGCCCATGGAAATAGGCGTGTAGGGCGGGCGGAACGTGGTTGTGCCAACGGCGGGGATCGGTGCGTTCAGCGCACCTGCCAACGTGGCAAGACCATTAATATTGCTTAGCTTTCCTTGATCCGTCGCCATGCCCAGCGTGGTATAGCGTTTCGTGTGTTCGACGCTTTCGTAACCTTCGCGCGCCGCCAGTTGCACGTCGCTGACTTTGACATCGTTTTGATAATCAAGCCACATTTTGGAGCGCAGCTTGTAGCTTGCACCTTGCGGCATCAGCCAGACCGGGGCCATCGGCTCTTCCTTGGGCGTGTCGCCTGTTGGGCCTCGCCCCGTCTTGCCGGTTGCCCCTGCCGCTTTGGCGGCGGCGGCACCGGCTTGGAACGCATCGACCAAAACCTCGGCAGTGGACATCGCGCCATTGGCGGCCCCCGCGGGCACCACAAACCCAAGCCCATCCGCGCCCAAAGGCGGGCGGCTGGCATCGGGGCGGAAATGCGACTGCGCGTCATCCCAGATCAGCTTGCCACCGCAGTGCGACCACAGGTGCACAACAGGCGACCAACCGCCCGACATCGCGACCGCGTCGCAGGCGATTTCCTCAATTTCAGAACCTTCGCCCGCTTGCAAGCAGATCGACACGCCAGTGACGCGCTTGGCGCCGTTCACATGGGCGATACCTTTGCCAAGCGCGACGCGGATACCCATTTCGCGAGCTTGCTGCACAAGCGATCCGTCCGCCGTTGGGCGCGCGTCCAAGATCACCGGCACGTCCAGCCCTGCGTCTTTTAGCGTAATCGCCGTGCGATAGGCATCGTCGTTATTGGTGACCACAACCGTGCGATCCCCCAAGGACACACCAAAGTTGACGGCATAATCACGCACGGCCCCTGCCAGCATAACGCCCGGAATGTCGTTGCCCGCAAAAGACAGCGGGCGTTCGATTGATCCGGTTGCGGTTACGATCTGTCTGGCACGGATACGCCACAAACGGTGACGCGGGCCGTCCTGATCTGGCGCATGGTCTGTCAAACGCTCATAGGCAAGTGCGTAGCCGTGATCGTAAACGCCCGTGCCCATCGTGCGATTGCGCAGCGTGACGTTGTCCATACTTTCAAGGGCTTGTACGGTTTCCTTCACCCATGTATCGCCGTCCAGCCCATCAATCTGTGCGCCATCCACAGGTGCGCGGCCACCCCAATGGGCGGTTTGTTCAACCAGCAGAACATCAGCGCCAGCACGGCCAGCGGCCAGTGCTGCAGCAAGTCCCGCGATACCGCCACCAGTGATCAGAACATCAACGTGGGCATAGAAATGCTCGTAGCTGCTGCCATCCATTTCGGTCGGCGCGCGCCCAAGTCCGGCGGCTTTGCGAATGAACGGTTCATAAACATGCTTCCACAGCGGGCGCGGATGGATGAACATTTTGTAATAGAAACCGGCCGGCATAAAACGCGACAGTTTCGCGTTCACGGCGCCCACATCAAACTCAAGGCTGGGCCAGTGGTTCTGACTTTCAGCCGCAAGCCCTTCAAACAATTCGGTCGTCGTGATGCGCTGGTTGGGCTCGAAAAACGCGCCCGCCCCCATGTTCACCAACCCGTTGGGCTCCTCGGCACCGCTGGCTACAAGACCGCGCGGACGGTGATATTTGAAAGAGCGACCAACCAGCATCTGGTCATTTGCCAGCAGGGCCGAGGCGAGCGTGTCACCCTCATGCCCCTGCATCCGTTTGCCATTGAACGTAAATTCCATCGTGGAGGCGCGATCAAGAAGGCGGCCAGCTGTTGCCAGACGTGTGCTCATGAGAAGGCCCTCCATGTCCAGCCTGGTCGCTTGGTGCTGATCTTTTCGCGCAAGTCTTTTGGTGGCGCGAGGGTTTGTGCCGAATAGGTACCAAACACCTCAAGCGTCATCGTGCAGCGCGCGGCGTGGAACCACTTGCCACAACCGGCCACATGCCGCCAGCGTTCGAAATGCACACCCTTGGGGTTTTCACGCATGAACAGGTAGTCCTCGAAATCATTGTCCAAAGACCCGACAGTTTCACGCTTAAGATGCGCCTCGCCGCCAGCGTGCAGTTCGGTTTCATCGGCTTGGATGCTGCAATACGGGCATTCTAGGGTCAGCATTTGCGCACTCCTTTAAGGTCGTGTGTTGGGACGGTCATGAAGATTCGGTCCATCAATGCGCCACCCCTGCTGCAACGCTTTCGTCGATAAACTTGCCCGCACGAAACCGGTTCATGGAGAATTCTTCGGTCAGCGGGGAATGCCCATTGGCCATCAGTTCCGCCATGGCCCAGCCGGAGCCGGGAATTGCTTTGAATCCGCCAGTGCCCCAGCCGCAGTTCATGAACATGCCCTCGACCGGTGTCTTTGTCAGAATCGGTGATCTATCGCCTGTCACGTCAACGATCCCGCCCCATTGGCGCAACATTTTAAGCCGTGAAATCATCGGGAAGGTTTCGATGAGCGCGCGTACCGTTTCCTCGATATGGTGGAACGATCCCCGCTGGGTATAGTTGTTATAGCCGTCCGTGCCGCCGCCAATCACCATCTCGCCTTTGTCCGATTGCGACATATAGCCATGCACTGTGTTCGCCATTACGACCACATCCATGCAGGGTTTGATCGGTTCCGAGACCAGCGCCTGAAGTGCCACAGATTCCATTGGAAGCTGAAACCCCGCCATTTCCGCCAAAGCGCTGGAATGTCCTGCAACAACACCGCCCAGCTTGTCACACAGGATTTTGCCCTTGCTGGTTTCAACACCCGTGACTTTGCCTCCATCGGTCAAGACATTGGTGACTTCGCATTGCTGGATGATATCCATGCCCATGTCTGAACAGGCCCGCGCATAGCCCCAAGCGACCGCATCGTGGCGGGCTGTGCCGCCGCGCGCTTGCCACAAACCACCCAAGACAGGATAGCGCGGCCCGTCGATATTCATGATCGGCACCAGCTGCTTGACCCGCGCGGGGCTGATAAATTCGGTTTTCACACCCTGCAATGCGTTGGCATGGGCGGTCCGCTGATAGCCGCGGACCTCGTGATGGGTTTGGGCCAGCATGATTACGCCACGCGGGGAAAACATCACGTTATAGTTCAGGTCTTGCGACATTGTCTCGTATAAGGACCGCGATTTTTCATAGATCGCCGCAGACGGGTCTTGCAGATAGTTCGAGCGGATAATCGTGGTGTTCCGGCCCGTGTTCCCGCCGCCCAACCAGCCCTTTTCGATCACCGCGACATTGGTGATGCCGAAATTCTTGCCGAGATAGTAAGCGGTTGCTAGGCCATGCCCACCCGCGCCGACGATCACCACGTCATATTTGGCCTTTGGTGTCGGCGAGGCCCAAGCGCGTGGCCAGCCCGCGTGCTGGCGCATCGCTTCGCGCGCAATTGCAAAGACGGAATAGCGTTTCATCGGGGGTCCCCATTCTGGATTCGAAGTTCGGACAGGCGTCCCATTCGTTCTGGGGCAGGCCCGGAAAAAGAGGATACTACCTGCGGCATTTCAAGGCAAATTTACGACATGGCCAAGATGCCGCAACGATTGGCCGCATCTGATTGTACCTTCATCCCTTTTTTCTGGCGACATGACAGGTTAGATGTCACCCAACGAATGAGGTTTTCATGCTGTTCTGGATCACTATTATTGCAATTGCCGTGTTGTCGACTTTGGCGTTGATCGCGCCGCTTTGGCGCCCCGCAACCGACGAAGAAACGGGCCACGAAGACGTCGCCCTTTATCGCGACCAACTGGCCGAGGTTGATCGCGATCTTGCGCGCGGTGTGCTTGACGAAACCGAAGCCGCCCGCACGCGCACCGAAATCGCGCGCCGGTTGCTATCTGCGGATCAGGCGGCAGGCAAGGTGCTGGGCAGCGGCCCCCTGCGTCTTAGCCGTGGGTCGGGTGCCGTGATGATGCTGTGCACAATTGGTGGCGCGATTGCTGTTTATTTTGCCTTGGGTGCCTTCGATAGTACTGGCCCCTACCGCGATATGTCGCGCGCGCAACGTATTGCCGCTGGTGACGCGATGCGCGCCGATCGCATGCCCCAACTTGAGGCCGAGATCGCATTTGGCACCGAAATCGCAGCGCTTGGCGAGATTCCCGAAGACTACGCCGCGATGATCGCACGCCTGCGCGAAATCGTACCGCAGAACCCCGAACAACGCGAAGGTTGGGAACTCCTCGCGCTGCACGAGGCCCGCCTTGGCAACTTTTCCGCCGCCACCCGCGCCCAAGAACAAGTGCTCCGGCTCAAAGGGGACGCGGTCACTGCGGCTGATCGCCTTGGCCTGCTTGACCGGATGGTTGCCGCAACCAATGGTTTTGTGTCCCCCGAAGCCGAACAGATCATGCTCGGCCTGCTGGATGAAGATCCGCGTTCAGTGGCAGCGCGCTACTACGCTGGCCTCCTTTATGCCCAGACCGACCGTCCCGATATGGCGTTTCAGCTATGGCGCGATGTGCTTGAAAACGGCGATCCGGCCAGCATCCACTATAGCCTCGCCGAATCGCAAATCGAAGCCGTGGCCTTTGCCGCTGGCGAAGAATTTACCCTCGAAAGCCTTACTCCGCGCGGGCCAAGTGCTGATGACATCGCCGCCGCAGCCGAGATGAGCGCCCAAGACCGCTCGCAGATGATTGCGGGCATGATCGAACAGCTCTCGACACGTCTTGCCGACGAGGGCGGCCCTGCCAGCGATTGGGCGCGCCTGATTGTGGCGCTGTCGGTGATCGAAGAAACCGAACGCGCGCAGATAATCTGGGAGGAGGCCCGCACCGCATTCGCAAGCCAAGAGGCGGACCTTGCAACGATCGCCGCCGCCGCTCAGCAAGCAGGCCTCATCGAATGATCCTAGAGGATCCGATCGATTTCGCCGCCGTCCTGCCGGATATGGGGGCCGTCACTGGCCTTGATTTGGGAACAGTCACCATCGGCGTGGCCGTGTCGGACGTGACGCGCAGCGTGGCCAGCCCGCTGAAAACCATCAAGCGCAAGAAATTCACGTTGGACGCCAACCACTTGCTGGACATCATCTCAGCGCGCGACATCAAGGGCATCGTGCTTGGTCTGCCGCGCAATATGGACGGTTCCGAAGGCCCGCGCGCCCAAGCGACCCGCGCATTTGCGCGCAATCTGGAACGCCTGACCCCCCTGCCGATCACGTTTTGGGACGAGCGCCTGTCCACCGTGGCCGCCGAACGCGCCCTTCTGGAGGCCGACGCATCCCGCAAGCGCCGTGCCGAAGTGATCGACAACATCGCCGCGGCTTTTATTCTGCAAGGCCTGCTTGACCGGCTCGCCCATATCAAGGCTGCATCATGAGCGATGAAATCTGGAAACGCGCCGAAATCGACAGCCCCTGTATCAAGGTTTGCGTGATTCATCCCGCAACGCGCCTGTGTACCGGCTGCCTGCGCAGTATCGACGAAATCGGTGCATGGTCCAGTTTGACCCCTGCCGCACGTCAGGCTGTCATAGATGATCTACCCGCCCGCGCGCCGCTTTTGCGCAAACGACGCGGCGGACGTGCGGCACGCATCAAAGACAGCTAGCACCTCTCATCTTGCTTAGAAATATCCCCGCCGGAGGCACCTGCTCTTAGAAACCGGCCGCCTTGCGCAGCATGTTTAGCGCGACCAGACACAAAAACATGCCAAACGCCCGCTTGAGCGGTTTCGGGTCCATCCGATGCGCCAATGCGGCCCCCATCGGCGCCGTGATCAGCGTCATCGTAATCACTAACCCAAACGCCACCAAATTGACCGCACCAATGCTCAGCGGCGGGGCGACGGCCATATCAACCATCAAAAAGCCAATGACCGATGGCACGGCGATGATCACACCAAATCCGGCAGCCGTCGCCACAGCACGGTGGATCGCCACGCCATAAAGGCTCATCACAGGCACGCCGAATGATCCGCCGCCGATGCCCATCAGAACCGACAAAAAGCCCACGAGCGGCGCCAGGATGTAGCGCATTGGTCCGCGCGGCATGTCTGGGCCCAACCGCCAATGGGCGCGCCCAAAGACCATGTAAAGCCCGACAACTATCGCTAATCCACCAAAAATAGCCTGCAATACGCCCGATCGTAAAGCGCTTGCCACAGTCACGCCGATCACCGCGCCAACGACAATTCCCGAGGCCCAGCCACGCAGTATACCCCAATCAACTGCGCCCTTTTTATTATGCGCCAACACTGACCGCAGAGACGTGACAATAATGGTCGCCAATGACGTGCCCAGACACATCTGCATCAATTGCGGGCTGTCGTAACCCAAAACAGTGAAGACATAAAAGAATGCCGGTACAAGGACGATCCCGCCGCCGACCCCTAAAAGGCCAGCAAGCACACCGGCAAAGGCACCGATCACCAGCAACATGGCGCTCATGCTGAGCAATAGGGTTGGATCTGGCATGGCGCGGGTTCCTTACTTGCGGTTCGCCCTGTTGTGGCGCGCATGGTCACGGGCGGCAAGCCCTTAGGTGGCGGAGCCTGCCTGCATCACTGCATCAAGGGCGCGCAGGACGACATCATTGCCTGCCCCGTCGGCATGCGCATTTTCTGATAGGATTCGCCGCCATTGCCGCGCGCCGGGGCGGCCTGTGAACAACCCCATCATGTGTCGGGTGATCTGTTGCAAGCGCCCGCCGCTTGCCAGATGGGCGTCGATGTAGGGCAGCATGTCATACACCACCTCTTGCGCCACCCGCGCGGTGCCCGTGCCAAATATCACCGGATCAGCGGCCAGAAGAATGGCGCTTGGATTGTGATAGGCCGCGCGCCCGATCATCACTCCGTCCAGCCCTGCATCAAGAAAGGCGCGGGCCTGATCCAGCGTTTCGATCCCGCCGTTGACCGAAAGATGCAGATCGGGGAATTGCAGCTTCATCGCGCGCACCAGATCATAATCCAGCGGCGGGATATCGCGGTTTTCCTTGGGGGACAGCCCCTTGAGCCATGCCTTGCGCGCGTGGATCGTAAAGCGCTTCACACCTGTGGCAGCGACGGTTTCAAGAAACGCAGGCAACACCTGTTGCGGGTCTTGATCATCCACACCAATGCGGCATTTAACCGTCACCTCGGCACTTTGGGCGGCAATCATCGCAGCACAGCAGTCAGCGACCAGCGCGGGGCGTTCCATCAACACAGCCCCAAAGCAGCCCGATTGCACCCGATCACTGGGGCAGCCGACATTAAGGTTGATTTCATCATAGCCGTGATCCGCGCCAATCCGCGCCGCCTGCGCCAGTTCAGTCGGATCAGAGCCACCCAATTGCAATGCAACTGGATGCTCGGCTGTGTTATGCGCCAACAGATGCAGCGCACCACCGCGTACCAGCGCCGGGGATGTGACCATCTCGGTATAAAGCAACACCTCGCGCGACATCAGACGGTGCAGATACCGGCAATGCCGATCCGTCCAGTCCATCATCGGGGCGACCGACAGGCGTGCATGCTGGTTCAAGTCCATCCTATCGGTTCTTTGCTGTTGGTCCATTCTGTGCCGCGCGATAGTGCAGATCACCTGCGTTGTATACGTGATGGCGCAAAAAACCCGTGGGGCATGTTGCGAAAAAACTTCGTTTGGGCCAATCGGTTTTGGAAATCGTATAAACAGGTAACGATCATAAAAACAGGACGACAGCGCCGTTCAGGGCCAACCGGCAAAGCCACAGCATTCGGTTTTTCCTTTACACGGCGGCCTTGTCCCACGAGATAGCCCTGCAAACGCAAGGAGCATTGCAGCCATGAACGGTTTTGCGCCACAAGACGATCCCCGCGCCTATCGCGACGCCCTTGGGGCCTTTGCAACCGGCGTCACGGTGATCACGACCCATAGCGTGGACGGACCTGTCGGGATCACCGCCAACAGCTTTGCCAGCGTGTCGCTTGATCCGCCTTTGGTTCTTTGGTCACCTGCGAAGGTCAGCAAACGGTTCGATCTGTTTATCGACGCACCGCATTTTGCAATTCATGTGTTGGACGGACACCAACAACAGCTTTGCGACAGTTTTACCCGCGATAAATCGGCTTTTGACGGGTTGGATTGGATGGCCGATCAGAACAACACGCCCCTTATTCGCGGCTGCCTTGCACGGTTTGAATGCAAACTTGAGGTCGCCCATGACGCGGGCGACCACGTGATCTTGATCGGGCGGGTTGAACGGGCGGCGTTCCGTAGTGGGTTGCCACTTTTGTTTCAGGCGGGGCGGTTTGTCAGCCTTAAGGGGTGAAACGACGCTAGCGTTCTAACACATTGGCCTAAAACTGTAATTCGTATCCCGAATTGCGCCTATTTCGACCGAGACAGCGCCACATTCAACGGCGTTACACCGCCATAGCCGATCTGGGCATCTGCAACCAAACGCTGCGACGGCCCGTTGGTATTTCCCGCACTTTCGTTGGCATTGCTGGTTGCGATAATCCCCTGCAAGATCGCTTGCGGATCCGCGCGGCTGATCGTGTTTGCATTAGCTGCGGGTGGGGGTGGCGGGCTGGTTTGAGATGTTGCACCAACCTGCGCAAACCTGTTCGTAGTGTTTTGCACCGACATGTTTGGACTAGGGCGGGTGGCTGCGGCGGTCTGCGCCAGATGTGCGCCGTTTTGAGGAATTGAAAGCATTCTGCTTGTCCTTTGGTCGTTTCACAGGCCCAACTTGACCCAAAAACCTTACCAAATCGCCAATACGAACAAGTCTTACTCCTGAGGTTTGCGCATGCGGCGATAAAGCCGCCTGTTCAGCGCGACAAACTGATCAATCCCCGCGCCAAGTCCGCCAAATTGATGGCCCTTAAGGTAAAAGAACCCCGCAAGTGCGCCAAGGGCTGCCCCAAAGGTGTCGATGATCAGATCATACATCGTATCGACAAGCCCCGATTTCTGCATATTGAACCCGAATATCTGATCCATGCAGAACTCGAATATCTCCCAGATCACGCCAATCGCGATAGCGACGCAGAACGACAAAAATGCAATCGCGAGCGGGGGTGCCGCGTAGCGATCGCCGGCAAACAACATAAAGATGAACAAAAAGCCAAGCAGGCCGAACCCCATCGCACTGCCGAAATGCAGCACGATATCCCACCAGAAATAGCGTTCGTAAAAATCAACTACTTCGCCCAGAAACAATGTA
>CALAGN010000119.1 GCA_937891785.1 uncultured Octadecabacter sp. | reverse complement strand
TATGTTTCGAACTTTGTCGAATTGAGCGAAAAGGCGGGTTACTTGTGGCGGACAAGGAAAACGGAAACATCCGTGTGCCGCGC
Organism: uncultured Octadecabacter sp.; assembly: GCA_937891785.1. Taxonomy (GTDB): domain Bacteria; phylum Pseudomonadota; class Alphaproteobacteria; order Rhodobacterales; family Rhodobacteraceae; genus SW4. The sequence continues at coordinate 56,163 of CALAGN010000119.1, read as the reverse complement.
CAATGCCCCACCGTTTGACGGCAGGATCATATCTGCCATATTGGGAACATGGGTTGCCATGACGACCAAATCGGCCGCAATTTCACCCAAGCCCTTAATCAAAGCCGCGTCCAACTCGGCAGCCGGATCACTGCTGATCACCACATGTGATGCCGTCTCGGCACCATTCAGCGCCGCCTGATCGGCCGCAAATTTTGCCAGCTTTTCGCCAAATTCCTGCGGTGAGCGGGCGACTTTTCCGGGGGCGGTGCTTGTCACCCCCACGAACGTCAATGCCGCGCCATAGTGACGGGCCAAATCGGATGCCACCGCCATAGTATGGCTCAATTTGTCCACATGGGCCAAATCAACAGGCATCATGATACGCTTGAACATACTTCCCTCCTTGTCTGACGAAATCAGAGGGCTGCGGCTTGGGGTGCAGCCCCCACAATCGCCTTTTGTTGTAGGGATACAGGTCTCGGGCCCATTCCCTAAGGGAGGGCTAGCAGTGTAAAGGGCCGAAAAACACCCCTAGCAGGCGATTTTCGACCCTTTAGCGACAGAGCAGGCCGCGTTTGGCCAAAATCAGTCTGCGTTTAGGCGTTCACATCAACAACCACACGGCCCCTGATCTGCCCCGCCAGGATATCACGTCCAAGCTGCGGCAACTCCGACAACACAGCTGGCTGCACCATCGCCGCAAGCTTATACATCGGCAGGTCGCGCGCGATCCGCTCCCATGCGCGCAGACGATTATCATAGGGCTGCATTACGCTGTCGATCCCCAGCAGGTTTACACCGCGTAGCAAGAACGGAATGACCGTGGTAGGCAAACCAGCCCCGCCGGCAAGACCGACAGCGGCAACGCTTGCACCATATTGCATCTGCCCCAACACGCGGGCCAGCATGTCACCGCCAACGGCATCAACGCAGCCGCCCCAGACTTCTGCCTCAAGCGGGCGTTTTACTGTCTCGTTCAGTTCTTCGCGGGCCACGATCTGGGTCGCACCAAGCGACATCAGATAATCCGCCGTTTCGGGCCGCCCCGTCACGCCCGCAACCTTATGACCAAGGTTGGCCAAAATCGCCGTTGCGACCGATCCGACACCACCTGCGGCCCCTGTTACCAGAACCGGACCATCCTTGATCCCGTGATCCTCAAGCGCCATCACCGCCAACATTGCCGTAAATCCGGCAGTCCCCACAGCCATCGCCTGACGCGTGTTCAGACCATCCGGCAATGGCACCAGCCAGTCCGCTTTGACGCGCGCTTTTTGGGAATAACCACCCCAATGGGCCTCGCCAACACGCCAGCCGGTCAGCACGACTTTGTCACCAACCTTGTAACGCGGATCATCGGATGCCTCGACCGTGCCGGCAAAATCAATGCCCGGCACATGCGGATAATTGCGCACAAGGCCTCCACCCGGCCCGACGCACAGCCCGTCTTTATAATTCACGGTCGAATACTCCACCGCGACGGTCACATCACCGTCAGGCAAATCATCAAGTCCGATCTGGCGTACTGCGGCACTTGTCTTGCCGTCATCACCCTTTTCAACCACCAAAGCGTTAAACATCATATCTCTCCCTCAATCTCATCTTGCCCGAAATATCCCCGCCGGAGGCTCCGACGGATCAGCAGGCATTAAATCCAGAATGTCTCGTTTACGATGGCCGGAAAAACACCGGCCTGCGTCACCACATCCAGATCCGTTGCCGGATCCCAATGGGTCATGCGGACCATGCCAATCGCCACGTTCGTCTCAAAATCGGGGGACCAGGCGGCAGAGGTCACAGCCCCCACCTGATGTTGCCCATCCATCAATGGCCAAGCCCTATCACAGGGCGGCAGATCGCCCTCGATCCGCACGGCGCGAATTTCTTTGACCGGCCCCTCTTTGGCAACGCGCAACAGAGCGTCGCGCCCAACGCAGCCGATCGCCGTCTGGGTCGAACAGAACCGTCCCAATCCCGCCTCGTGCGGGGTGTTGTCGCGGGTCATGTCGTTACCATATGACAGCAATCCACCCTCGACCCGCTCGATTGCGTTAGGGCAGCCGGCGCGCACATCCAGATCGCGCCCCGCTTCCATCAGCGCATTCCAAAGCGGCATGGCGATATCGCTCCCTTCAACATAAACTTCAAAGCCCCCCTGACGCGAATAGCCGGACCGTGCGACAACCATCTGCCAACCCTGAAATTCAAACCGCCCGAAGCGAAAGAACTTGATGTCGCGCACGCCCTGCCCGAAGATACGCGCGGCAAGCTCGTCTGCCTTTGGCCCCTGGATCGCCAGCGGCGACACATCAGGTTCATCCACCAGAACGTCAAGCCGGAAGCCATAGGCGAGCCCCTTGACCCAAAACAACAAATCACTGTCGGCGATGGAAATCCAATAGCGGTCTTCTGCCAGTTTTACTGCAACGGGATCGTTCAACATACCGCCCGTTTCATCGACCATCGGCACATAATAACACATGCCCGGCTGCATCTTGCGCAGATCGCGCGGCGTCAGCATTTGCATCAACCGGCTTGCATCGGGTCCGCGCACTTCGATCTGGCGTTCACAGGCCACATCCCAAAGCTGCACCGCGTCCTTCAGGTGGCGATAATCCTCGGTGAGGCTACGAAACACTGTCGGCAGCAGCATATGGTTGTAGGATGTGTAGGCCTTGACCCCTGCCGCCTCGACTCCGTCCGAAAACGCGGTGCGCCGCAGGCGACGCGATGGTGAAATGAGCACAATTTAATCCCCCCGTGGTGCATATGAACGGCCTACAGCCGTGAACTTGTAAGCCGCGATCATTTCGCGACGCCTTTCCAATCAATCGCGCAAATTTCGCCCGATTTGCCTGACAGATCCCAGACACGGCCATAGTCGCGCACTTTGGATTTCAGGCCCTTGGCGGCAATCACATCCGGCCCCATCCAGTATTGGGTGTTGGTCATCGTGACGGGCTTGTCAGGGTCCGTGCCGGTGATCATCTCGATTTCGCCGTGAATTTTGCGCCCCACATAAAGTCCGCGCTTGGTGCCTTCGCGCATGATATCGACCTTCTCGCGCTCCATGCCGATAATCTCACTGACCAGCATAGTGAACAGCCCCGTGGTGCCGCCCGCTGTGCCGCTAAAGATACGGCCCAAGCCCTCATAGGCTTTGTCGCTCGCACTTTCGTCCACATAAAGTGCGACCTTCCAGTTTCCTTCGGCCATACGACCGGGAATGTCCGCCAGAAGACCGACGTTGATCCCTGTCAGATCTTCACCTTCAAAATGGCCCTCGTCGATCGCCACGGCCATCCACGCCTGACAATAGCCTTCGGTCGGCGCGTGTGCGCCAAGGCTGACAACGCAAGGGCAAAACAGCGTGCAATTACAATTCAAAAACAGCTCGCCTTTGATGGCCCAGTCTGTTGCGTTGATCTTGCGCCGTAGGGGGTGGGAATTCCCGTCCATGATCTCTCTCCTCGTGTTAAAGGCCAGCAAGCACCAGCGCACCAGCGCCGACCAGGCCAAATCCAAGGGGGCGCGTCAGGCGCCCCCCCAAAGCGGGTAGTTTTTCAAATACCATCAGCAGGGTCGCCAACCCCATGAAAGCAAGGCTCATCACGCCACCGACAAAGGCCAGAGCCATCAATGCCCAGCAACATCCAAGGCAGACCGCCCCCAGACGGAGGCCAAGCCGCCATGGCCCATCGCTCCAGTGATCCATGAAGAACGCCAACGGCGCGCGGCACTTGCTGACACAGGCGTTTTTCAGGGCAGTAAATTGGTATGCCCCTGCCCCAATCAGCAGCGCGCCCGACAGGATGCGGCTAAGGCTTAGGCCGGTTTGATCAACCAGCCCCATTTGCCATAGCCCTAACTGTGCCAGCGCCGCCACGGCGGAAAAGCCCAGCCAGATCGCAAGGTATCCGCCCGTAAGGGCCGCAAAATCGGCCTTTGTTGTGGGCAGGTCGTCATAGGTTGCCAAGGCGGGCAGCGCCGTTGGCAGCATCATCGCCGCCGACATCAGCGCCCACATCGCCCAAAGTTTCGCCGCTCCCGCGCCGTCGGGTGTGACGCGGCACAACTCGGCCCAGAACTCGGCGCCGTAAATGCGCGACAGGCTGCGCAGGTCGGCAGGGATCGCCATCAGATACAACGCGACCCATCCGACCACAACAAGCCCGAACAGCCCCAACCAATGCGGGGCGGCCATTGTTCTGAACCAGCGTGCAAACATCTGTTCTCCCCATCAGTTGATCCGACAGTCGGTGCGACTCAACTCTTGCTTTTTAAATGTCAGACTTTTAAATGTCTGACAAATGAAAATTGATCCCAACAGCCCCGCCGACCTCTCGGCCCAGATCGCCAAAGCGATCCACGATGCGATTATGTCGGGCGCGCTGCCCGTCGATGAGCGACTCCCGTCCGAGGCGGAATTGGCCGAACAATTCGCCGTCTCCCGCCCCACTGTGCGCGAGGCGTTAAAACGACTGGCGGCTCAAAGTTTGATCCGCACGCAGCGCGGGGCCACGGGCGGTGCATTCGTCAATCGCTTGCGGTTTGAGGATGCCTACGCCCAGCAAATCACCACCTCGACGCTGCTGCTCAGTATGAACGACGTCAGTTTCGCCACCGCTTGCGAGGCGCGTTACGCACTGGAACGCGCTTGCGCGCCCCTGTCCGCACAGCGCCGCACGCCCGACCATCTGGCCACCATGCGCGCCGAATGTTTCCGCCAATCGCAACCGGGCCTGACCGACGAGGCGTTTTGCGCCTCCGACGTTGCCTTTCACCGCGCGCTGGTCGATGGCGCGGGCAATCCGGTGCTGTCGTATCAATTGGCTGGCGCGGTCGAGGCGATGCAACCACTGATGAACATGATCACATTCACGGCCCGTTCACGCGAGCGGATCGTGGCTCTGCACACTGATATTGCGGATGCGGTTGAAGCGCAGGACGGTGCGGCGACTGCTGCGGCTCTGACTGCATTAGAGGCCGAGACGCAGATGTTGGCACAAAGCGTGTTTGAGGCACGGGCTGGGAAGACGAAATAGGCTCGCTCAGGTGCTTGCCATCCAGACCAGATAGGACAGATAACCCACGTAGCTGATCATAAGTGCGCCACCTTCACCGCGTGTGATGCGCCAGCCTGTCACCGCGACCGTGCATAACGCAACCGTTGCCGCGACCATGACCCAAATGTCGAATGCTACAATTTGTGACGGCACAGCAAACGGGCTGATCATCGCCGTTGCACCAAGAATACCAAGTACATTGAATATATTAGAGCCGATTATGTTGCCAAGCGCCACATCGACTTGTCCGCGACGGGCCGCGACGACCGATGTCACCAGTTCCGGCATCGACGTGCCGATCGCGACGATGGTCAGCCCGATCACCGTTTCCGAAACACCCAGATCTGCAGCAACCGCGACGGCGCCTTGCACAAGGAATTTCGCGGCGAAAACCGTCACGACAAGGCCGCCCGCAATCATCGCCAGCATCGGCCAAAGCGGGGCGGTCGCAACACGTGGCAGGTCCGTCTCGGCTACGGCATCACCGCTACGGATCGCCATGATCAGATAGCCCAGCAGAAAAGCGAGGAGTCCCGCCCCGATCAGGCGTCCGAACGCCCCGAACAAAACAACCCCAAGACACAGCCCTGTTGCAGCGATCAAGACCGTGCCGTCACGCCCAAACGCCCGTCGCGGCACGGTCAACGGCATGATAAGCGCGGCACAGCCCAGAATGAGCAGGATATTGGCAATGTTGCTGCCGACCACGTTGCCCACGGCAATTCCCGGCGCGCCGATCATTGCTGCCTGAACGCTTGTAACCAATTCGGGGATCGATGTACCGAACCCAACCAGCGTCAGCCCGATAACCATCGGCGAAATCCGCAAATTCTGGGCAAGCGCGACGGCTCCTCTCACAAGGTATTCGCCGCCAATAATCAGACCGATAAGACCACCGATGATATAAACGAAGTCCACAATGCGCTCCTTTGTGACAAGGTCTATATATGCGCGGCGCGGCGGATCACAACGTGGTGGAAAACATATTTCACACCTTGGATCGCCCATTTCGGCCGTAGAATACCAAGTGGAGAGTCGCGGTGACTTGCACCCTGCTGCAAGCCTGCTAGATCTCTTTAAATGATAGACATCATCAACATTCTCCTCGCCCTCGCCTCTGTCGTCTTTGGCGCTTTCGGATGGCTAGCACCACGTTACACCATGTCCGTGCTCGACCTGAAACAGGGCGAAAGCGAGATGGGCATAAGTGAAGTGCGCGCCTCGGTCGGGGCGTTGTTTGTGGCTTTGGGTGTGGGCTGCCTGATCATCGGCACGCCCGCTGCTTACCTGATGATGGGCGCGGCATATGCGGGCGCGTCGCTTGGCCGCGCTACCTCGCTGGCGCTGGATAATCCACCGCGCACCAAGGCGCTGGTCTATTTCGGGATCGAGGCGACGATGGCAGCCTGGCTCATCGCCGCCAATTCTTAGGCGCTACTGGCTTTAGGCGCTACTGGTTGCGATCAAACACGATAGAAGAGCTGTAGCTGCCCCATGCACGGGCTTGGAGCATGTTGGTGCTGCTGGCCGTGCAAGTTTTCCTCCCTTGAATGCGGATCACATGCACCGTGCCGCCTTCGCGGGCCACGGCACAACCATGCAGGGCCGCCGTGCAGATATCGCTGTCGCCTATGTAGGGGCACTGCCCCAGACCGAGCCATCGGTTACGACCGGAGGAGATTCGCAAACAACCCGTGCCTTTCCATTAGCGGCTGTTGAGCAAATCGCAGCGTCGGCAATCTCCTCGGCGCTGACGCCTTGGGCGATTGCGGCGTTGGCGGACACCACTGTAATAAAAAGCGGGGCCCGTATGGCAGTAACGGTCTTCATAATATGCTCCGGTCAATAGCTGTGTCGTAAATGCACTTAGCTTAGTCCCGATACAACGCACCTGCCAAATCATGTCGCATTTATGGGCGATGGTGATGAAACCCATTGAAGTTATGGCCCCGCTCGCCTACATTTATGGTGTCCCTCGGGACTATAAACATAAACGCGCACGTAATAACCGGATTGGACCAGGGGGCGGTACCCTGCGCCTCCACCATCATCCCTCATTTGGGGACTTTGGGGGCGAAATAGGATCGACAAACGTCTAAAGGTGTTTGCTTTGTTTCGGTGAGTTACCACCGTTATCGGTACATAAAAGCTAGTTGCAAATGACAACAGAGCTCCAATGGCGATGGCTGCGTAAGCAGTCGGAACTATTGAAAAACTAAGTCCTCTCGCTTAGCGGCGTTTGGCGGGGTTCGCAGGCACCTGGCAACAGAAGCCTGCACTTACATTTCTTAGATAATCTTGACCCGTCGCGCATGACGATGGCTGACTCCACATTTGGCTGCGCCAACTGTTCCGTCAGAGGGCTGCGTTTGAAGACAACCGCACGAAAGCCTGCACTTTACTGACTTTGATGATTTCTCTCCGCCACAGGCGGCGGGGTATGCCCCGCCCAACACTTAGAGCACGGTTGCGTGGCACCTTTTGTGAAGCGCGGCTGACCCTCACCCTCCATCTTTCGTCCGGCATGCGCATTTTAGCTCTATTCAATGCCCGCGAAACGGCGCTAACCTCCACCTCTTTCAACCTTTAGTGGAGCGCATCATGCGTACATCACCCCCTTTCCTGACCTCCCTCTGGGCGGCCACAGCCATTGTGGCGGCCACTGCAATCCCCGTCGTTGCCCAAGAGACCGATGATTATGCCAAGCTTGGCCCGAATGCCGTGGCAATCACTTCTGACGCCGCCTATCTGCGCGCCGCCTTCGCGCCCGATTATTGGGCCTATGCGCCCTTCACCAAGCCACAGTTCACCACGTCGGCTTGTTCCATCGCCACCGTCACGGCAGTGATCAACGGGATCATGGGGCAACCGGAATGGGCCTCGGAAACGATCATGTCCCAGACCGACCTGCTAGAACTCACGGGGAATGCGCAGTGGGCAGCCCTGTCAGCCGAAGGCGGCGATGGCGTGACGTTCCAGCAGCTTGTGGATTTCACGACTGCCGCCCTTGGCGCGGTCGAGCTTGGCCGCGACGTCACTGTGTTTCACCCCACAGCCGCGACGGACGTTTCCCGTGCGCAGATGATAGAAATGCTAGTTGAAAACGAGGCAAGTGCCGATGATGCAATCATGGTCTATTTCAACCAAGGGGTTGTGACAGGCGACTGGGACGGCCCTCATATTTCGCTAATCGGCGCTTACGATGCTGCACAAGATCGGGTCTTGATCCTCGAAGTCGATCAGGAATGGTATATTCCTTACTGGACGTCCGTCGACACGCTGATGGAAGCTATTGTCAAACCAACATCCGACGAGCACGGGCCATTAGAAGGTGAAACCGGTGGCTTTGTGATGGTCCGCGCGGCGGGCTAATCCTACGCGGGCGGGGTCACACGGCCTCGCCCGTTTGCAATTGTCGGCATCGCTGTCTAAGCCTGCGCCATTGCAATAAGGCGAGGCCCCGATGGACATCTTGCTTATACTTATCGCCGCGTTCGGCGCGGGCGTTCTGAATACCATCGCAGGCGGCGGCACATTTTTGACGTTTCCAGCACTGGTGTTGATCGGCGTTCCGCCCGTCATGGCCAACGCCACAAGTGCGGTTGCGGTGTTTCCAGGATACTTGGGCGGGGCATTGGGCTTTCGCGAAGAACTGTCCAAATTCGATCGCAAGCAGATGGCGCGCCTGATCATCATCACCTTGATTGGCGGGCTGATCGGCTCGCTCCTGCTGTTGGTGTCCTCAAACAAGGCGTTCTCTATCGTTGTGCCATTCTTGTTGCTGGCCGCGACGCTGGCGTTCCTGTTTGGCGACCGGATCCGCACATGGGCCGCCAGCAAAAGCCGCGCGGTCACACCTTATGGCACCGTGGGTTTACTACTGGTCAGCATCTACGGCGGCTATTTTAATGGCGGCTTGGGGATCGTGTTGCTGGCGCTATTCGCGGTTTGGGGGATGGTGGATATCCACACCATGAACGGCCTCAAGAACGGGTTGTCCTTTGCCTTATCGGCAATCTCTGTGGTGGTCTTTGCCATTGGCGGGCTGGTCGCGTGGAGCATGGCACTCCCGATGATGGCTGCCGCGATCCTAGGCGGTTATGCCGGTGCTCCGCTGGCGCGGGCCTTGCCGAAATCTGCGGTGCGCGCCCTGATTGCCGTGGTCGGGTTCAGCATGAGCACGGTATTCTTTTGGCGACTGATCGGTTAGACTTAACCAAGATGAACTTTCGTTTATGCCATATCGTGACACTCGCCTTGGGGCTTGCCGCGCCTGTGGTGCAGGCCTGTGATACGGCGCTGATCCTGACGATAGATGTATCCAATTCAATTGATGTCGCCGAATACCACTTGCAGACCGACGGGATGGCGGACGCGCTGATTGATCCTGAAATCATGGATGAATTGATCCGCGGACAGGTGGCAATTGCCGTGATCCAGTGGTCTGGTGTGGGTCGCCACGAGGTGTCTATCCCATGGACGCGCATTCGCGGCGAGGGCGATGTGATCAACCTGTCGACCCTTGCGCGCACCATGCCGCGCGCCTTTGTGCAGTCTGATACGGCGATCGGCAATGCGGTGATGTTTTCCCTGCAACAGTTCGATGATGCCCCCGTTTGCAAACGCCGCGTGATTGATGTGTCGGGCGATGGCACACCCAACGCCGGCGGTGATGTGCGCGCGGCGCGCAGTACGGCCGAACGCGCGGGCGTGACGATCAACGGCATAGCAATCGAGGGTATGGGTCTGGCGATCACCGGCTTTTTCAACCGTGCCGTGATAACCCGCGACGGGTTCGTGATCACCGCCCTGACCCACCGTGATTATCCCCGCGCGATCCGCGCCAAGATCCTGCGCGAGGTCAGCCGTGTGTTGGGTTGACGCGAAGCATCACTTTGCCGCAGCCATCAGTATGGGTTTTGCGCCCACCCCGTAAGGCTTTGGCCAAAGCGATGTATCCACTGACCCTTTCCGAAAGGATGCGCCATGCCGGCCTTCAGCGAAATCATCGCTACCACCCTCAAGCGTCTGATCGGCACACCCGCCTGCCCCGTGCGGGTGGATGTTTGCATTGATGACGATCACGCCGAAGATCCGTTTTTGGTGCCAACCGCGCGGCGCTGGCGCCATACTGATTTGGATGCGCTGCTTGCACGCACTGCAGGCCGCGACACAGTTGTGATCTGCCAGAAAGGCAAGAAACTGTCGCATGGTGTTGCGGCGTGGCTACGCGCGCATGGCGCGGATGCACAGGTGTTAGAGGGCGGAAATAATGCGTGGCGTGATGCTGCCCTGCCCTGTGTGCCTGCCGCCGCCATCCCCGCGCCGCTTTGGGTCACGCGCCACCGTCCCAAGATTGACCGGATCGCCTGCCCGTGGCTGATCCGCCGTTTTGTCGATCCGTGCGCGCAGTTCTTGTTCGTGCCGCCAGCTGATGTCGTTGAGGTCGCTCAAAAGTTCAATGCGACCCCGTTTGATGTTGAAGGGGTCATGTTTACCCATCGCCGCACTCTCTGCACATTCGACACGATGATCGCTGAATTCGGGCTGTCCCATCGTGCACTTGACCGCCTCGCGCTGGTCGTGCGAGCTGCTGATACCGACGATCACGCCGCAAGCCCACAAGCGGCCGGGTTGCTGGCGATGTCTGTGGGACTGTCGCGGATGAATCGTGATGATCTGGACCAGCTTGAGGCCGGAATGGCGATCTATGACGCACTTTACCGTTGGGCGCGTGACGGGTTTGATGAAACTCATGATTGGCCCGCTGGTGCACCGCTTTGACCAGTTACGCCGAGATGTTTCGCGTGTTTGGCCGCATCGGGTTGCTATCGTTTGGCGGACCGGCGGCGCAGATTGCGCTGATGCACAAGGAACTGGTCGAGGAGCGCCCGTGGCTGAGCCAACCTCAATTCCTGCGCGCATTGTCGTTTTGCATGTTGCTGCCCGGGCCGGAAGCGATGCAGCTGGCGACCTACGCAGGCTGGCGAATGCGCGGCATTACGGGCGGGTTGTTGGCGGGTGGGTTGTTCGTCATCCCCGGTGCAATAGTGATATTTGCGCTGGCGTTTGCCTATGCCAGCTATGCTGATTTGATGCTGGTGCAGGCGGCGTTCCTTGGCATCAAGGCCACCGTCGTCGTGATCGTGATCCAAGCAATCCTGCGCATCGCGCGCAAAGCCCTGCGCGGTCCGCCCGATTGGGCGGTTGCTGCGCTGTCATTCATTGGATTGTTCGCGCTGAACCTGCCGTTTCCGCTGATCATCACGCTGGCTGCTGCCTATGGCGCGCTGACGACCCGCACAACGGGCACAGGTGCGTCGACGGCCTTGCCTTGGCGGATGTCCCTGCGCGTAATCGTGATTGGCGGGCTGATCTGGGTCGCGCCGCTTGCCCTGATCCAAGGCTCGGACTTCCTGACCGATATCTGGCTGTTTTTCTCGCAATTGGCCGTGGTGACATTTGGCGGAGCTTACGCTGTGCTTGCCTATATGACGCAGGTTGTCGTGGTCGATTTCGGCTGGATCGACACCGCGCAAATGATGGACGCGCTGGGGCTGGCGGAAACCACGCCGGGGCCGCTGATCCTTGTAACGCAGTTCGTGGCCTTCCAATCGGGTCTTGGTGAAGGCAGCGTCTGGTTGGCGATGCAAGCGGCCGCCCTAGCGCTTTGGGTCACCTTTGTGCCATGCTTCATTTGGATATTCGCAAGCGCGCCATTGATCGACTGGCTTGAGGGGCGACCCCGTGTTGCTGGTGCCCTGTCTGTCATTACCGCCGCTGTGGTCGGCGTGATTGCCAATCTGTCGCTGTGGTTCGCTATGCATTTGCTGTTTGCCGACGTCAGCACGCGCAGTTTTGGCCCGCTGCGCCTATTATGGCCTGCGTGGCCCAGCATTGATCTGGTGGCGTTGGGACTGATCGTAATGGCGGGCGTGTTGATGCTGGTGCTAAATCGCGGCTTGGCGCTGACATTGGTGGTCACGGCATTGGCTGGCATAATGATAGGCGTTATCTAACTATTAACAGTGGGCAGCCCCTTTCATCCGGCTCCGAATCCCGTATGGTTAAGGCAAGCTGCCGAAGGATGATCCGCATGACCCGCACCATTGATTATGGAAACCTCATGCACCGCGCCATGCGGGGCCTAATCCAAAAGGTGCTGACGGATGTCGGCAAAAACGGCCTTCCGGGCGAGCACCACTTTTTTATCACTTTTGATACGATGCACCCCGATGTGCAGATCGCTGATTGGCTGTCGGATCGCTATCCTGGCGAAATGACCGTGGTGATCCAGCACTGGTTTGAAAACCTGAAAGTTACGGACGACGGCTTTGCCATCACCCTCAGCTTTGGCGATTCCCCTGAGCCGCTTTATATCCCGTACGATTCCATCAAAACTTTCGTCGATCCGTCTGTCGAATTTGGCCTGCGCTTCGAAAGTCAAGACGATGAAGATGCGGAAAACGACGACGCCGATATTCATCCCGAAGCCCCGATGGATGAAATGGTCGAACCCGACGAAGCAGGCCACCCCGAGGCCGAAGTTGTCAGCCTTGATAGTTTCCGCAAATAGCGATTGCGGCATCAGGCCCGTTGCGGCGCGCGCATCCACGATGCTAAACGGCATGCAACGGCATACCAAATGAATTCCCAGAGGACAGCGCCATGACCCAGACACGCACCGAAACCGACAGCTTTGGCCCGCTTGAGGTCGAAAACTCCCGCTATTGGGGCGCGCAGACCCAGCGCAGCATCATGAATTTCCCGATCGGTTGGGAAAAACAGCCCGTCGCCATCGTACGCGCGCTTGGCGTTATCAAAATGGCCTGTGCGCAGGCGAACAAGGCGTCCGGCAAACTTGACGGCAAACTGGCCGATGCGATCATTGCCGCCGCTGGCGAAGTAATTGACGGCAAACTGGATGATCATTTCCCGCTGGTCGTCTGGCAGACAGGATCAGGCACGCAGTCAAACATGAATGCCAACGAGGTGATCGCCAACCGTGCGATTGAAATGCTGGGCTGCGTCATCGGCTCGAAAGACCCCGTGCATCCCAACGATCATTGCAACATGGGCCAGTCGTCAAACGACACGTTTCCCACCGCCATGCATATTGCATCGGCGATGATGGTGCGCGACGTGTTGCTGCCGGGGTTGGACAAATTCGCATCGGGCCTTGAGGCGAAGTCGGAAGAATTCAAAGACATCATCAAGATCGGTCGCACCCATACCCAAGACGCAACACCGCTGACATTGGGTCAGGAATTTTCCGGCTACGCCCAGCAGATCCGCAACGGCATCATGCGCATCAACCTTGCGCTCCCGGGAATTTACGAACTGGCGCAGGGCGGCACGGCCGTTGGCACGGGCCTGAACACCGCCAAGGGCTGGGACACGACTGTGGCCGCGCATATGGCTGAGATCACGAGCCTGCCGTTTGTCACTGCGCCCAATAAATTCGAGGCCCTCGCCGCGCATGACGCTATGGTGTTCATGTCCGGTGCGATCAAAACCGCCGCCATGGCCGCCTATAAAATCGCCAGCGATATTCGCTTGCTGGGGTCCGGCCCGCGCTCTGGTCTGGGCGAATTGATCCTGCCGGAAAACGAACCCGGCAGTTCGATCATGCCGGGCAAGGTCAACCCGACCCAAGCAGAAGCCATGACGCAGGTCTGTGCGCACATCCTTGGCAACGACGCTGCGATCAGTTTTGCGGGAAGCCAAGGGCATTTTGAGTTGAACGTCTACAACCCGATGATGGCCTACAACCTGTTGCAATCCATGCAACTTTTGGGCGATGTCGCCGACAGCTTTACCGAACGTATGCTGATGGGGACCCAAGCCAACGCGCCACGAATCGACAAGCTGATGAAGGAATCGCTGATGCTGGTAACGGCGCTGGCCCCGACAATCGGCTATGACAACGCCACCAAGGTCGCCAAAACCGCGCATAAAAACGGCACAACCCTGCGTGAAGAAGCGATTGCTTTGGGGTTTGTTGACGGCGAAACGTTTGATGCTGTCGTGCGCCCTGAGGACATGATTGGCCCAAAATGAAGCCGATCAACCTTAACCACGCGCGCAAGGAAAAGGAGCGGGCCAATAAAAAGGCCCGCGCCGATGTAAATGCCGTGAAACACGGACGCACCAAAGCGGAACGCCTACTGGTTACAACAAAGTCGGAACAGGCGCGCGCGCGATTGGATCAGCTTAAGTTCGACGACGAATGACCCGCCCCGAAAAACACTCACTGACGTTACGCGGGCACCGCACGTCGGTATCGCTGGAGCCTGAATTCTGGGTGGCGTTTCGCGCGCTGGCCCGCGCGCAGGGCAAAACCCTGAACGGGTTGGCGATTGAAATCGACGAAGCACGCGGCGACGTCGGCCTGGCCTCGGCGGTCCGCGTGGCGGTGCTCAAAGCAGCGCAGTCGAGCTAGCGGGGCGTAATCCGCAGCCATATCCCGTCCTTGGCGCGCACGGTCAGATGCGCCACGGGCACAGGCATGCGGCCTCCCACGACCTCAAAGCGATAACTGCGCAGCAGCATCGACAGGATTAGCGGCCCTTCGACCATCGCAAACCCCGCGCCAGTGCAAACACGCGGCCCAGCGGAAAACGGAATATAGGCCTCGCGCTGGCATTGTTTGCCGTTCGCGGTTCCCCAACGGGTCGGGTCAAACCCGTCCGGATTATCCCACAACCGTTCGTGGCGATGCAGATGCCATGGGCTGAGTACAATCTGCGCGCCTTTCGGCACCGCCCGCTCGCGGAAAGTTTCCGGACATGCCGCCTCGCGAACCATCATCGGCACGGGCGGATAAAGTCGCAGAGCTTCACGGAACACGTCCTTGGACAAGCGCAGTTTGCCGACCAGCTTGAAATCGGGGCCCGTCAGTGCCTGCGCCTCCTGCGCCAAACGGTCCTGCCAATTAGGATAAAGCGCCATCAAATACAGCGTCCACGCTAATGCACTGGCCGAGGTTTCATGCCCCGCGAGGAAGAAAATCGCGACCTGATCTACCATTTCTTCGGTTGTGAATGTTTCGCCAGTCAGCGGGTCAGCGGTGGTCATGATTTTCGTGGCCAGATCATCAGGCGCCGTGCCTGCTATGATCTCTGCCATCCGCCGCGTGGTCAGTTGGGTAATAAGTGCGCGAATATCACGCGCCGTGCGCTTGGTCTCGCCCTTGAAAAAGCGTGGGAACCAGTGCGGGACAGGGATGAACGCCGCCAGATTCAAGATCGGCTGGCTGCGCTGATAATCACGGAATTTGGTGAACACATCGGCAGCAATTTCATGCTCGATAGGAATGGAAAATAGCGTGCGGAAAATCACATCGGCGGCGGCATGGCTTGTCTCGGCTTCAACCTCATGCGGAGTGCCGTCTGCGACCGCATCAAGCCGCGCCACCGCAGCCTGCGCAGCGGCATACATTGCCGGATATGTGTCGCGCAAACGCCCGCCTTCAAACGCAGGATCAATGATGCGGCGCTGGCGTTTCCACGCCGCGCCGTTGGTCAGGAAAACACTATCGCCCAAAAGAGGCCGCAGCCCCGCGCCAATCCGGTCCGATTTTGGAAAATCATCAGGACGCTCCTTAAGCACGGTTTTCACCAGCGCTGGGTCATTGGCCATGAAGCTGCGAAAGAACGGCGTGCGAAATTCAGCCATCCATGCGCGGTATAATTTCGCGGGCTGGGCCGACAGGATATCACTGCGAAACAACCGTACATACCGCCACAGCGAAATCTTCTCGGGGCGTGATGGGGGCTTGGGCGGGATCACGGCGCGACGCTCGTGTATTTCGACGCGGGCACATCAATGCGTGATTTAGACGGGGGGCGGTCGCGATAGCGATCTCCAAGCGTCAACGGCCCTGCGGTAATTTGAAAGTAGTCATAGTCGCGTGGGCGATCAAAGGCGCAAAGGTATTGAAAATGCAGCCGAAAAAACTTCCAGCGCAACTCTTTCCAACGTTGCGCGCTCAGCGATTGGGTAAATGCCGCCGAGATCACCAGTGGCCATTTTTGCCCGACCGGCGCCACACCGGACACGGCCACCGGATCACATAGCGCAAAGGCGCAGCCATCGCCTGGGGCTGTGACATCGACCCATGTCAGCTGGTCACTTAGGCTCAGGAATGCAAGATCGGCGCGCAACCGCTGCGCATCACGCAGGAACGACACCATCGGCACCACCTGCCCCAGCGACAAGAAACCAAACGCCGGACCTGTTGCAGGCACCTGCCCCACGCGGATCAGATCGGCAAGGATCGACACCGCCAGATGCGCGCCCGATGAATGACCAACGACCAAAACCTCGTCCACATCCCCTTGCAGGGCACCGGCAATCGTATCGCCAAACTCCGCCATGCGGGCCTCCAATTCAGGCGGGTTCGCGCCGTTCCAATTGGCAGAATAGGCAAAGTCATGCATCAGGTAATAGGCATAGAACTTGCCGTCCTTCTTTTTAAACCAGCGCAGTATCCAGACGGTTAACGTCAGAAATATCGGCCACCAAATCAACGACGAAACCAGCCCAGGCGCATCCCACACAAGCGCCAAACCAGCCAAAACACCGCGCCCGGCCAGCCCGCCAACGACCAGTGCCAGCAGCAATTGTGCGAACAACATGCCCACCGGATAAAGGGCCGCAATCACTGGCCCCTTGCGGAGCCACATCAAACGACGCAACGCGCCACTTGCGATGTAGGTCCAGGCTGTACGCAACAATTGCAAATAGGTGGCCGGGATCGAATTGGACATGCTGTCACGCACGATATCGGACCAGACCAGCACCTCCACATCGGCCACCACGGGTGTGCCAATATCAGCCGTCACATGCCAGCCATAAACCCCGCCACCTTGTTTTGGGCTAACAGCGATCCGATACCCTGAAATCTTGGCCTGCGCGGCACTTTCAGTGCGATATAATTCGCGGTAGCGGCGCGGATGGATAGGATCATAGCCGGGAATGTAAAAAACCCGTCGCTTACGTACCTGCGCTGTTTGATCCGTTTCACTCATGCCCGCACTCTAAAGGCAAACTTCGGCAATAATAAGCCGCGACTCAGCGCTTCTTTTGTTCAAATACACTCCAGGAGACGACCACAGGACGGGGGGCAACGCCCCCACTCACGCTAGCCAAGTGTCGCGAGCGCTGGGAATGTCTCAAGCAGCCACCAGCTGAACGCGGTGAACTGGCCCGTCAGCATCAACAGTCCCACGGTCCAAAGCAACAGCCCCGATATCCGCTCGATGCGCTGCATATGCCGTTTCATCCATGCCATTGGCCCTTTGAGCGCCGGAAAGAACGCCGCAACCAGCAAGAACGGTACGCCCAATCCCAATGCATAGAACGCCAGCAGAGTTGCACCGCGCCACAGGTCTGCCTCGGATGCAGCAAGCCCGAGGATCGCGCCCAGAACCGGCCCCAAACAGGGTGTCCATCCAAAGGCAAACGCCAAGCCGAGCACATAGGCCCCAAGGGCTGATCCGCCGTGATCGCCTGCTGCCACCCGCGCTTCTCGGTCCAGAAACGGAATGCGAAAGATGCCGATGAAATGCGCACCGAAGATCATAATCACGACCCCGGCGATGGTGATGAACCAGTCCTGATAGGCCAACATTGCGCGCCCCATGGCGGAAAACGCAAACCCCAACAGGATAAACACCGTCGACAAGCCCAGCACAAAGAACACCGCCGCCAGCAACACACTGCCCCGTTTGGCGCCGATTTCATCCATGTCGCTGACTGATACCCCGCCCATATAGGCCAGATAAGGTGGCACGATCGGCAGTACGCAGGGGCTCAGAAACGACAACAGCCCCGCAACCAGCGCAATGGCCATGGCAGGCAACAAGGTCGCATCAAGAAGTAGATCAGGCGAAAGCATCGGCGCTCCTTTTTCTTGCACTAGCTTTAGTCCAAGCCGCGCGCGGCGTCACCACATCAAAGGTCACATCTTTGTGGACTTGATGTCACAACCGCCCTAATCGGGTGATATGCACAACCCAGATCTGGAAATCGACGCCATTGGACTGCTTTGCCCCCTGCCCGTTTTGCGTGCGCGCAAGGCGTTGGCGGGGATGAAAGCGGGTGCGGTCTTGCGCCTTTTGGCGGATGATCCTGCAGCAGTGATCGACGTGCCACATTTCTGCGCGCAGACGGGGCATGCGTTTATATCGGCGACTACGGATGGCCCTGTTACAGCCTATCTGGTCCGGCGCGGGCCATAAAAAAACCGCCACGCATCTGCGCAGCGGCCTTGTTTTTTTGCAGGTTGCAGCGGTTTCTTACACGCCCATCGTCCTAATCGCCCATCGTCTTAGCCACCAAGTGACCACCAGCCCTTACGCTTGGGCTTAGCCGCATTTGGTTCTTCGGACACAGGTTCCGAAGGGGCTGTCGCTTGCAGGGCCGGAGCCTTGGGTGCGGCAGGTTCAGATGCAGCAGGTTCAGGCGCAGGCGCGGTTTCGGTGGCTGCCTCGACCGGCTTGGGCTTCGCGCGTGACGCACGTTTGCGCGGCGCGGCTTTTGGCCTGGGCGCATCCTCTGTGGCAGGTGCGGATTCGACCACGCCCTCGGCCGAATCTTCGGCCGTTTCGGGCTTTGGTTCCGCCTTTTTACGGCTACGTGGTGCGCGTTTCTTGACCGGCTTGGCCTCTTCATCGGTAGCGGCCTCTGGTGCAACTTCGGTATCGGCTGTCACCGCCTCAACGACGGGTGAATCCTCGGCAACAACCTTTGCCTTTGGCTTATTGCGCGACCGCGTGCGCTTGGGCTTTTCAGCAGCCGGTGCTTGGTCGGCCTGCACCACCGCAGGCTCAGCTTCGGCTTCAGCCGCCGCAGCGGTCGTATCGTCGGTCTGCACAGCATCGTCGTCTGTTTGAGCTTCTGATGTGATCTCGCCGTTTTCGCTGTTTTGCGTATCACCATTACCACCACCGCGCCGACGACGACGGCGACGACGGCGCTTTTTCGGCGAGCCTTCTGCATCACCCTGCTCGGGCGTTGTGGTGGGGGCATCGACTTGGGTTTCCGACTGTGCCTCGACCGGTTCTTCTTCTTCAATCACTTCGGCCATGACAGCCGTATCAGACGAAATAACGTTGACCGACGGTTCGGCAATCACGCGACTGGCCGTCTTGAACTTTTCAATCGCGAAGTCAGGCGAGATCATGAATGGATCGGCCTCAAGGCGCACGGACATCCCGTAACGCACCTCGATTCCCAGCACATGATCGCGTTTCTGGTTCATCAAGTAGTTGGCAATTGCTGTCGGTGCCTTGACGAGCACTTCCTTTGAACGACCACGCACACCTTCTTCTTCAATCTGGCGCAGGATTGACAGCGCAAGGTTGTCGTCCGAGCGCAACAAGCCCGTACCGTGGCAATGCGGACATGGCTGGGTGGTTGCTTCGATCATGCCGGGACGCAGACGTTGGCGCGACATTTCCATCAGGCCGAAACCGGAAATCCGGCCCACCTGAATGCGGGCGCGATCCGTCTTGAGCTTGTCCTTCATCATCTTTTCGACGGACGCGTTGTTGCGACGCTCGTCCATGTCGATAAAGTCGATGACGATCAGGCCCGCGAGGTCGCGCAGGCGCAACTGACGCGCAACTTCGGCGGCGGCTTCAAGGTTGGTCTTGGTCGCGGTCTGCTCGATGCTGCCTTCTTTGGTTGCACGGCCCGAGTTGACGTCGATTGCGACCAGCGCTTCGGTGATACCGATCACGATATAGCCGCCCGAGGGGAGTTGCACCGTTGGATTGAACATGCCTGACAGGTAGCTTTCGACCTGATAACGGGCAAACAACGGCATCGCTTCGTGATAGTTTTTCACGTTCTTGGCGTGGGACGGCATGATCATTTTCATGAAGTCCTTGGCGGTGCGATAGCCCAATTCGCCTTCGACAATTACCTCGTCGATTTCCTTGGAATAAAGATCGCGGATCGAGCGTTTGATCAGGTTGCCTTCTTCGTAGATCGGCGCAGGTGCTGTGGACTTCATCGTCAGTTCGCGGATCTGCTCCCACAAACGCAGCAGGTATTCGTAATCGCGCTTGATCTCAGTCTTGGTGCGCTGACTGCCCGCCGTGCGTACGATCAGACCTGCGCCTTCGGGCACATCAATCTCGTTGGCGATTTCTTTCAACTTCTTGCGGTCTGCGACGTTGGTAATTTTGCGGGAAATCCCACCACCGCGTGCGGTGTTTGGCATCAGCACGCAGTAACGACCAGCGAGGCTCAGATAGGTCGTCAGGGCTGCGCCTTTGTTGCCGCGCTCTTCTTTGACGACCTGCACCAAAAGAATCTGGCGCACTTTGACGACTTCTTCGATCTTATAACGCTTGGGGCGTGGTTTACGGACGGGGCGCACATCTTCGACGTCGTCTTCGTCAGCGACGACTTCGATTGTTTCGTCCTTTTCGGCCGCGTCATCCATGGCGACATAAGGCTGTTCGTCCTCGTCGTCATGATAGCTGTCATCAGCGTCAGCCGTGGGCGTTTCAACCGGCGTGTCCGCGACGGTTTCCATAGGGCTACTGCCCTCTTCGCCGACGTTCAGATCAATCGTTTCCATACCCGCGATATCGCCCGAGGTTTCTTCCTCGGTCGTTTGGGCGGGATCAGCGGTTATGACCGCATCCTGCGTTTGGACGTCAGCCGCTTTGGGGCTGCTGCGGCGACGGCGGCCGCGCTTGGGCTTGGTTTCCTCGGCCTCGCTTTCGGCCTTTTGCGCTTCGGAATAGGCCTTTTCTTCGGCGATCAGCGCCTGACGATCTGCAACGGGAATCTGATAGTAATCAGGGTGGATTTCGTTGAATGCAAGGAACCCGTGTCGGTTGCCGCCATAGTCAATGAACGCTGCCTGAAGCGAGGGTTCGACCCGTGTTACCTTCGCAAGGTAGATATTGCCCGCCAGTTGGCGGCGGGCTTGGGATTCAAAGTCGAATTCCTCGACTTTGTTTCCGTCCACGACCACAACTCGGGTTTCTTCCGGGTGGGTCGCATCGATTAGCATTTTCTTGGCCATGTTGTCCGATCACACGGCAACGCAAACGGCGCCCGGGGGGCGTAATTGTCTGGCTGGCGTGACTATTAAGGGCGACTGGCACAACGGCAGAACGGCGAGACAAAATGCCCCGTTCACGTTTATCTGTCAGTTGCGCGCGTTTCATCGCGTTTCTTCTCCGACCGCAGAAAACTGCGGCCCATTCAGTGCCCGGCGCTTTGGTTGTCCAACAGCGCCCGCGGGCTGTTTATCTGGCCCTGTCATGGTTTATGCGGGGGCCACATCTTCGGTCTGTCAAAAGGGGCGGCATTTGGCCGCGCAACCCTTGGCAGAAAAACTCACCGGACTTTTGCACAAAGCGTCATGGCAACCGTCCGTAACTTCTACATAGGTGTGAATGGGGGCAGATTACAATCTGAAAGTGACTCAAACTCACGTTTGCGTCACGTGACGCGTGCGTTTCCACATTGCTGAACACTTACCAAAGGTCCGCGCCATCGCAGCAATCATGGGTTGCAGCCGCTCACACAACTGCAGGCATAGGCTCAAACCAAAGCACCGCAACACCAAACTGGTTCGCAGAAAACATGAAATCGGGCGTGAAGGTTGGATCCCGAACACCTAAATACAGCAACTAAATCGGAAATCCGTCGTCGCACCCCTATCTTTCACGGCGTAGATTTATGGGGCCAAAGCTTTTTGGTGCCTAGCACTTTCCTGACTTCGCCTATCTCAACGACGGGCAGGGGTATACGCACACCACCAAGATTCTTGGCCCGTCATCCTTTTCAAGTCAGACGCACCGTCGCAGGGGAGCGGAATCCAGTTTCTTACACGTGCCACGTTTGATCCCGAACAGATCGGCGTTCTTAGCAGTGGTGAGTTCCAGCATGTGATCAAGCAGCACACGGATTTTGATCCAATCTCGCAGGGTTCACTTGCCACCATTCGGATCAGGACCGCCGCGAACAACAAAGGCATCTCGACGAGATGCGGCACATGTCTTCGGGCAGAGCGCACAAACAAGCGCGCGTCAAATCGCGAACCGCACTCAGAGTGGCGTTTGCGATTGATACGGGTCGTTTGTCAGATGTCGGATATCTTACAGATCAGAACACCATCGCCTGCCATCCCAATACAGGCGTGCGGTTTGGCGGCATTGAAATTCCAAGCATCCAAGCCTGTGCGGCTTTGGCCGTCAAACTTCACAGCCAGTTTCCATCCGCAGAATGTCTGGGGTGGGATTTGGCTGTCGATGAAAAGGGTGTGCCCCATGTCCTTGAATGGAACGACGGACATGGGGCACACCAAATTCGACAATGCAGGGGCCGTTCTTTCAGGATTTGGATTGGGCCAACCGCTGGCGGCATATGTAACGCCGCGCGCCAGGCGCGTTAGCCCAGATAGTCAGACCGTTGCAGCGCATATTTCGCCATCTTTTCGTTCAGCGTGCGCCGTGGCAGGCAGAGTTCATCCATCACGCTACCGATGCTGCCCTTGTGGCGACGCATGGTGTTGTCGATCAACATACGTTCAAACGCATCGACGAATTCTTTCAGCGGCTTGCCTTCGGTCGTCATGGCGGGCCTGCTTTCTTCGTCATCGGCCATCAACAACGATGCGATGGTTCCCGTGCCACGGCGGTTTTGCAGCACGGCGCGTTCGGCCACGTTGATCAACTGGCGCACGTTGCCGGGCCAAGGGGCTTGCAGCAATTGCGCGGCTTCCTGCGCGCTAAGCTCGGGGGCGCCACAGCCGTATTCATCGGCAAACTGCTCCCCCAGACGGGTGAACAGCGTCAGGATATCTTCGCCACGCTGGCGCAAAGGCGGTACCGTGATCCGCAGGGCGGCAAGACGGTAAAACAGGTCGGCACGCAGCTCGCTCTCGCAGGTTTTGCCTTCATCTTGCAGGTTACAAATGGCCACAATCCGAGTTTCCGCGGGCGCACCTTGATCGTTGATCGCCTGCAAAAGGCGCGCTTGTGGCGCCTGCCCAAGTGATTCAATGTCTTCAAGCACAAGCGTGCCGCCGCGCGCCTCTTCCATAGCAGGGATCGGGTCATCC
The DNA here is from genome assembly GCA_937891785.1 of uncultured Octadecabacter sp. Classification (GTDB taxonomy): domain Bacteria; phylum Pseudomonadota; class Alphaproteobacteria; order Rhodobacterales; family Rhodobacteraceae; genus SW4. The sequence goes on along the minus strand of CALAGN010000119.1, from coordinate 33,021 downwards.
TGTCCGACGGGGCCAAACAGCCGCTTTTGCAACGCTTCTTCATCATAGGCCGAGCAGCTGATCAGCACGAATTTCTTGCTGGCCCGCGCACCTACGGCATGTAGCGCATGGGCGACGATGGTTTTTCCGGTCCCGGTTTCGCCCTCGATCAAAACGTGACCATCGGCCTGCCCCAGATCAAGGATGTCTTCCTTAAGGCGTTCCATCACGGGGCTGGCGCCAATCAGTTTCTTGATAAGCGCACTGCCATCCGACAATTCGCGGCGCAGGGCACGGTTATCAAGGGTCAAACGGCGGGCATTCGTAGCCTTTTTGGCCAGTTCGGTCATGCGATCAGGGTTGAACGGCTTTTCCAGAAAATCGAAAGCGCCGATGCGCATTGCTTCGACGGCCATGGGCACATCACCGTGACCCGTGATCATAATAACTGGAAGAGTGCTATCTACACCCTTGAGTTTCTTAAGAAATTGCATGCCGTCCATACCGGGCATCTTGATGTCAGTGACGATGATACCGGGATAATCCGGACCAAGGCCACGCAGGGCTTCTTCGGCGCTGGCAAAGGTTTCGGTGTCAAAGCCTGACAGGGCCAGCCATTGGCTGATCGACTGCCGCATGTCCTTTTCGTCGTCGACAATCGCGATCTTCATTGCCTGTGCCATAGTTCCGAACCTTATTCTGCTGCGGAAATTTCTTCATCTTCTTTCCAGATAGGCAGTTGAACTTCAAATACAGCCCCCGCCGCACTGGCATTTCGGGCGGTTAACCGCCCACCAAGATCGCTCACAATCCCCGAAGAAATCGCCAAGCCAAGCCCGACACCATCGCCGGGCTGCTTGGTGGTATAAAACGGCTCGAACAGGGCATCGTGATCGTCAATCCCTTCGCCGTTATCACGCACCGACAGGGTCACCGTGTCACCCACGGCCAACAGAATATCAATTGACGGGTCACGCACACTCTTGGTGGCATCCAGCGCGTTGCGCAGCAGGTTAATGATCACCTGCTCATAGCGCATCCGGTCACCAAAAATCAGTGCTGGTTCTTTTGGCAAGGTGCAGGTGATATTCACATGGCGTTGGCGCAATTGTGGTTCCATCATCGCCAACGCCGAGGTGACCGCATCGCGCACGTCCACCGGCTCAAACGTGTCAGATCCCTTCCTGGCATAGGATTTCAGCTGCTTTGTGATAGCACCCATCCGTTCAATCAGATCGTCAATGCGCTGAAACGACGATAGCGCCTCGTCGGGGCGTTTGCGGCTTAACAAAAGGCGCGCACCCGCCAGATAGGTTTTCATCGCCGCAAGCGGTTGGTTCAATTCATGGCTGACGGCGGCTGACATTTCGCCCAAAGCCGCCAGTTTTGACGACTGCGCAAGGGTCTGCTCGGCGACCTCAAGGGTCTTTTCGACCTTCTCGCGCTCGGCAATCTCGCGTTGCAACCGCTGGTTCAACAAACGCAATTCTGCCGATTCACGTTGGAAGACCCGCATCCGCAAGACCGATTTGCGCGATAACAGCCAGAACGACCCGGCAAGTAGTATGGCAAACCCCATAATTTCAAGCGCAAGCACGCTGTTCACCCGCTCGCGCACCGAGGCATAGGTCGTGAAGCTGATCATACGCCAGCCCTGAAACGGCACGCGGGTCTCGCGGCGCATCACGCCTTCGCCTTGCAAATAGGCGTCGATTGGCAGCGAGGTCCAGTCTTGGGTCGCCTGAAGCGCGCGCTGAATCGCCGATGGCGCGTCTTGGCGTTCCAATGCCTCGACTTCGCTCAGGCCGCGCCAACGGTTTTCGGTGGCAAGGATGATCTTTCCTTCGCTGTCCGTCACGAAAACCGCGTCCGCGATACCGGCCCAACTGCGCTCCAACTTGGCCAGATCAACCTCGACGGCGATCACCCCAAGAAACACGCCGCCATCATCCAGTTTGCGCGAATATGTGAACGAAAAGCCGCCGCTTTCGCGCGCCTGCACGCTGAATACGGTGGCATTTGATCGCAGCGCTTCGATAAAATATTGCGCCGAGCGGTGGGATTCGCCCAGACGATTGCGGTCCGTCGCGGCCACGGTGCGTCCATCGACATCAAACAGCACCAGCGACGCCGCGCCAATTTCGTCAACAAACGACAAAAGGCGTTGAGTCGATAGCGAATAGTCCCGCGAATTGAGCGCGCCAATTAGCGCCGGATCACGTGCCAAAAGCTGGGGCACGATGGAATTGCGCTGTAACTCACTGATCAGGTTGGCAGAATAAAGCGTCAGCCGCACCTCAGCGCGGTTGCGCGTGGTTTCGGTGAACCGCTTGGTCAGCAGTTGGTTGGTGAAATAAATGACACAGATCGCAAACAGGCACAGGCCCAACAACGCGAGCTGCTGCCCCCGTTTGCCGCGCGAAATGCGCGCGCTAGTATCCTGGTCACTCTTCATCATTGCACCAGCTTACGCGGCAGCCCGCAGGCGGGCAACTAGGCCGCGGCGAACTGACCAACCAATCCGCGAAACATTGCCGCCCCGTCGGTGCCGCCATGTGCTGCCTCGCTGGCGCGTTCCGGATGTGGCATCATCCCCAAGACGCGGCGATTTGCGCTAAGCACCCCTGCGATGTCGTCAACCGACCCGTTCGGATTATCGCCATAGGTAAAGGCCACGCGGTCTTCACCTTCCAGACGCGCCACCGTGTCCGCATCGGCAAAATAGTTGCCGTCATGGTGCGCAATTGGCACCTGCAAGCTGTCACCAACTTTATAGTCTTGCGTAAAAGCGCTATCGGCAGTCGCTACCTTCAGTTCGACGGTGCGGCAGATGTATTTCAGATTGTTGTTGCGTAGCAGCGCACCGGGCAAAATCCCAGTTTCGGTCAGCACCTGAAAACCGTTGCAAACCCCCAGCACAAAGCCGCCACGTTCCGCATGGCCAACAACAGCGCGACAAATCGGCGATTGCGCGGCAATGGCACCACAGCGCAGGTAATCCCCAAACGAAAAGCCACCGGGAATTGCCACCAGATCAAGGCCTTGTGGCAGGTCCGCATCCTTGTGCCAGATCATCTGCACATCCGCGCCTGCATTGCGCAGGGCCACAGCCATATCTCGGTCGCAGTTGGACCCCGGAAAGACGACAACGCCGGCCTTCATCACAAAACCTCGACGCGGTAGCTTTCAATCACCATATTGGCGAGCAGCTTTTCACACATCTCGCCGATCACTGCCTCGGGCGTCCCATCAGCCAGATCAAGCTCGATCACCTTGCCCTGTCGCACAGCATCGACGCCGGTAAATCCCAACGTCCCCAGCGCGTGTTTTACGGCGGCACCCTGCGGGTCCAGAACCCCGTCTTTCAACATCACATGAACCCGTGCTTTCATGGTCTAACCCTCAATCTCATCTTGCTAAAAATATCCAAAACCCAAAGCTCAATTAATCAGTGTCGGCTTTGGCATGCTTGCAGTGTTGGTTGGCAACACGCCCAAACGTCGGGCCACTTCGGTATAAGCGTCTTTCAGGCTGCCCAGATCACGGCGAAATACGTCCTTATCTAGCTTTTTGCCGGTCTCGATATCCCACAAACGACAGCTATCGGGGCTGATTTCATCGGCGACGATCAGGCGTTGGAAATCACCTTCCCAGACGCGCCCGACTTCGATTTTGAAATCGACCAGTTTGATGCCGACCCCAAACATGACGCCGGACATGAAATCGTTCACCCGCAAGGCAAGCGAGACGATATCGTCCATTTCCTGCTGACTGGCCCAGCCGAACGCCATGATATATTCTTCGGGCACCAGCGGGTCGCCAAGAGAATCGTCTTTGTAGCTGAATTCGATAATCGGGCGGGGCAATTGCGTGCCCTCTTCGATTCCCAAACGTCTCGCCATTGATCCGGCGGCGTAATTACGCACGATCACCTCAAGCGGGATAATCTCTACAGCCCGGATCAGTTGCTCGCGCATATTCAGGCGCCGGATAAAATGGGTTGGCACCCCGATCGCGGCCAATCCGGTCATGAAAAACTCGCTCAGCCGGTTGTTTAGAACACCTTTGCCGTCGATCACGTCCCTCTTTTCACCGTTTCCGGCAGTGGCGTCATCTTTGAAATATTGCACCAGCGTTCCGGGCTCGGGGCCCTCGTAAAGGGTCTTGGCCTTACCTTCATACACCAGCTTGCGACGTGCCATGCTCTGCTCCACCAGTCGCGGCGGTGTCCCAAGGGCGGGGCACGCGTCAGCGCGCGACATAGGGCGCGTCATAAGCCAAGCCCCCCTTGCGGGCAAGCGTTCAGCGGGGCATATCTTAGGCAATGCCATTTCAAGCAAGAGGTCCAACCCATGTCCACCTTTGACGAACGCGAAAACGCTTTTGAAGCAAAGTTCGCCCATGATGCTGAAATGCAGTTCAAGGCCGATGCCCGCTGCAACAAACTTTTGGGCCTTTGGGCCGCCGAACTGTTGGGCAAATCAGGTGATGACGTCGAAGCCTATGTGCGCGAAGTGATCAAGTCCGACTTTGAAGAGGCCGGCCACGAGGATGTCTTTCGTAAGCTAACGGCCGATGTCGGCGACAAGGCAAACGAGGCCGCGATCCGCGCCAAAATGGCCGAGTGCATGGCGCAGGCCAAAACCCAACTGGTGCAAGAAATCTAGAACTTTTATAAACTTGCGCGGTTATGCGCGGGTCTTATGGGAAAATCAGCAGCGCGGCGGGCATATCCCGTCGCGCTGTTTTTATTGCGGGCCACTTAACCTGACGTTCACGGCACACCCTTAGGGCTGATTGGATTGCCGGCGTTTTCGGCGCCGTCCAAGCAGGGATAATATGCCGCCCCATTCGCAGGTTACTTCAACGCCCCACCCGCACCTAATTGGTGTCCGACGGCTCGCCCTATTGGGGCGATTGCTGCCGCTGGCGGCGCTGGTTTTCTTTGGCATGTTGTTGTTGCGCCGGATCGACGGGATCAACATGGCCCATCTATGGACCGCAGTTGCAGCCACCACGCCAAGCCAATGGGCGCTGTCGGCAGTGGCCACCTGCGCCAGTTTCGTCGCTGTCGGACAATATGACGCGGGAGTGCATCGGATGTTGGGCACGGACGTTGCACCGATAGATGCGCGCCGCGCAGGCATACGTGCAATCGCGGTTGGTCAAATGCTTGGCTTTGGCAGCCTGACAGGCGCGCTTGTCCGCTGGCGCTGTTTGCCGCGCATCGAGCTGTGGCGAGCGACGCAGATTTCGGTGCTCGTCAGTCTGTCGTTTCTGGCCGCTTGGGCCGTGATTGCCGCCGCGATGGTTGCGGTTACGGGCCTGCCCCTACCAGGCACGATGATGCAAACCATATCGGGTGCGGCTGCACTGATGGCGATTGCGGTTACAGCTACGTTTTTCATGCTTCGTAAAACGGGCGCGCGCACCGGGTTTGGCGATCTGGGGGCCATGTTGTTCTGGTGCCTGATTGATACCAGCTGCGCCGCACTCGCGTTGTTTGTGCTGTTTCCAGCCGGGATCGCTCCCCCGGCTGCGCTGTTCTTTACGGCCTATCTTCTCGCACTTGGGGCGGGGCTTTTGTCCAACGCGCCAGGTGGCATTGGTGCGTTCGATCTTACGCTGCTGTCCTGTCTGCCGATGGTAGATGATGCCACGCTCTTGGCGACGGTGGTCGCGTTTCGCATTATCTATTATGGCCTGCCTGCCGTACTTGCATTTGCAACGCTATTGCGACCTGTGCGTGGACCTGCGCCCTGCGCCATGGCCCCATTACGCGGCATGGATCTTGTGCGCGGCTTGAACACCGCGCCGCATCCTGAATGGGCCCTATCACGGCAAGGCGCAACCATCTGGGGCCATCGCGGCAATGGCTGGATGATCCAGAACATCACCGGACATGCTTGCGCGATCGGCCCCGCATGGGGCATTGCATCACACCGTGATGTCGCCCAGATTGCGCGACATGTTGGGCGGCGGCCGGTCCTATATAAATGCGATGCACGGGTGGCGTGCCAGGCACAACACGATGGTTGGAAGGCCCTGCGAACCGGGGCCGAGGCCCTGATTACGCCTGCCATATGGGCGCTTGAGGGACCACAACACCGTCAATTGCGCCGCAAACTGCGCCACGCCGAAAAGTCAGGAATCAGCATCACCCAAACACCCGTTTTGCCGATCACCGCCTTGCGCCAGATCGCCCAAGACTGGGCCGCACAACACGGCGGTGAAAACGGCATTTCAATGGGCCGGTTTGATCCGCACGAACTGGCGCGCCAGCAGGTTTTCTTGGCGCAACGTGACGGACAAACCATTGCTTTTGTTACGTTTCGCGCCAGCACAGAGGTATGGTCGCTCGACCTGATGCGCCATAGCGGCGACCTGCCCGACGGAACCATGCACAGTCTGATCATCGCCGCCATTCACGGCGCGAGGCGTTCCGGTATTTCGTCGCTCAGCCTTGCTGCGGCGCCACTGGGATTGCCTGTGGGATTGCCTGGCCGCCTGACACGTCGCGCGCAGGGGCTGACCCGCTTCAAGCAAAGCTTCGCACCACGCTGGGTGCCGCTTTACCTTTGTGCGCCGTCATGGCCGGCCGTCCTGCGCGCAGCTTTGACGCTGACCTATGCGATCCATCACCCCCCACCGCTCCACCGCGTGCAGTCGCTGGGCTATCGCTATCAAGACAACCGAGCGGAAAATACAATTGAAAACCACCGCCACGCGTGTCATGGCCATGATGCAATTCTTCCCGGATGGGGATCACCCCCACCTTAGCTGACAGGCCTATACCATGACAAATGCTCTCTCACGATTGCTTGAAACTCGCGACTGGCTTTTGGCCGATGGGGCGACGGGCACGAACCTGTTTAACATGGGGCTGATGTCGGGGGATGCGCCCGAAATGTGGAATGAAGAACACCCCGACCGTATTACTGCATTGTATAAGGGTGCCGTGGACGCGGGAAGCGACATCTTCCTTACCAACAGCTTTGGCGGCAATGCCTCGCGACTTAAACTGCACAACGCCGAAGGGCGCGTGCATGACCTGAACCGCATGGCCGCCGAAATTGGCCGTGAGGTTGCCGATAAAGCAGGGCGTCCAGTCGTCGTCGCCGGTTCGGTTGGCCCAACTGGCGAGATCATGTCGCCAATGGGCACGCTCACCCACGAACGTGCGGTTGAAATGTTTCACGAACAAGCCGAGGGCCTTAAAGCGGGCGGCGCAGATGTCCTTTGGGTCGAAACCATCAGTGCCGCCGAAGAATTCATCGCCGCGAGCGAAGCCTTTGCCCTTGCCGATATGCCATGGTGCGGCACGATGAGCTTTGACACTGCCGGACGCACGATGATGGGGCTGACCAGCGCCGAAATGGTGAAAATGGTCAACAAGCTGACGCATAAACCTCTCGGCTTCGGGGCCAACTGTGGCACCGGCGCGTCCGATCTGATGCGCACGATTCTGGGCTTTGCCGCCGTCGGGCCCGAACAGCCGATTATTGCCAAAGGCAACGCCGGCATCCCGAAATATCACGACGGACACATCCATTACGACGGAACACCTGACCTAATGGCCGATTACGCCGTGCTGGCGCGCGATGCAGGTGCGACAATCATCGGTGGATGCTGTGGCACCATGCCAGAACACCTCAGCGCAATGCGCAAAGCGCTGGAAACACGTCCAAACGGGCCGCGTCCGACGCTTGATCAAATCACCGAAAAACTGGGCGCGTTTTCCTCGGCCTCCGATGGCACGGATGGTGCAGGCCCGGTGCGTGCGCCGCGTCGCGGACGCCGCCGCAGCTAAAACAGTTTCAACTGGTCCCCTGCTTTTGGCGGCACCGCGAATAGATCCTTGCGCAGCGGGGCAAGCTTGCGATCCAAACCCAGCCGCGCCGTCGCCAGTTTCACACGCGCGCGCAACAGTGCTGCCCATTCGCCCTGCCCCGTCATGCGCGTGCCAAATGCCGGATCGTATGTCTTGCCCCCATGCAGGTCACGCACACGACCCATAATGCGCGCCGCGCGGTTGGGGAAATGTGCCTGCACCCAATCCTCAAACAGCGGCGCCACCTCGCGCGGGAGGCGCAGCACTATCGAACTGGCCGCCACCGCCCCCGCATCAGCGCAGGCCTGCAAGATCGCCTCAACTTCGTGATCCGTCAGCCCCGGCACGACGGGCGACACCATCGCACGCACCGGAATGCCCGCATCAGATAACCGCGCGATCGCCTGCAATCGCCGTTTGGGCGCTGGCACGCGCGGCTCCATTGCGCGCGAAACCGCCGCATCCAAAGTCGTCACCGAAATGCCGACCCGCAGCAGCCCTTTGGCCGCCATCGGCGCAAGGATATCAATGTCACGCTCGATCAGAACGCCCTTGGTGATGATCGCAACGGGGTGGTGAAATTCAGCCAAGACCTCCAACAGACCCCGCATGATTTTACGCTCCTTTTCAATCGGTTGATAAGGGTCCGTATAGGTTCCGATCGCCAACGTATCCGGCACATAGCTTTTGCGAGACAGCTCAACACGCAGCAGGTCTGGCGCCTTGGGCCGTGCCACCAAGCGCGTTTCAAAATCAAGCCCCGGCGACATGCCCAGATAGGCGTGACCAGGGCGTGCATAGCAGTAGATGCAGCCATGTTCGCAACCACGATAGGGGTTCACTGATCGGTCAAACGACAAATCGGGCGAGGTATTGCGCGAGATCACCCGGCGCGGCACCTCATCGCGTACTTGGGTGCGCAGGGGCGGCAGGTCATCCTCGCGCAGCCAGCCGTCATCCACAGCCACACGCGCATAGGGTTCGAACCGGTTGGTCCTATTGCTTTGGGCCGCGCGCCCAAGGGCGGCCCCATGCAGCGGTGGTGGGTCATTTGGCATGAGGCTAAATTAGAACATAAAGCGAACAAATGAAAGGCCTGCATCATGATCCTACGCAATTTTCATTTGCCATATGGTCGGTTGCAGGTCAGGCAGTGTCGCAATCGGTTCAGCCAGTTGCGACGTTTCGGCGCAAATCTGATCATTAAGAAACACTCACGCGGGAGCGGCATATGTCTGACGCAGACGACATCATCCTAAGCGAATTGAACGACGAAGACCTCGTCGCGCAGATGTTCGACGACCTTTACGATGGCCTTAAGGAAGAAATTGAAGAAGCCGTGATTATCCTTTTGTCGCGCGGTTGGGCCCCCTACCGCGTCCTGACCGAAGCGCTGGTTGGTGGCATGACAATCGTTGGCCACGATTTCCGAGACGGCATTCTGTTCGTCCCCGAAGTGCTGCTGGCCGCAAACGCCATGAAGGGCGGGATGTTCATCCTCAAGCCGCTATTGGCTGAAACTGGCGCACCGCGCGTCGGCAAAATGGTGATCGGCACCGTCAAAGGCGACATCCACGACATCGGCAAAAACCTTGTTGGCATGATGATGGAAGGAGCTGGCTTCGAGGTCGTGGACCTTGGAATCAACAACGCCGTCGAAGCCTATCTGGAAGCGCTTGCCACCGAGGATGCCGACATTCTTGGCATGTCTGCCCTGCTGACAACGACGATGCCCTATATGAAAGTCGTGATCGACACCATGGTCGAAAAGGGCATCCGCGATGACTTCATTGTTCTGGTGGGCGGCGCCCCCCTGAACGAAGAATTTGGCAAAGCCATTGGCGCCGATGCCTATTGTCGTGATGCGGCCGTAGCAGTTGAAACCGCCAAAACCTTTATGGCGCGCAAGCATAACCAAGGCGCAAGCGCCTAAGATATTTGAACTATTTCGCCAAATGGCCTCGCGTCACATGATGGCGCGGGGCCTTTCTCTTGAAGGGGTAGATCATGCAACCGGGCGACGATGGCTTAATCACAACAGGCCTTGCCGCCAAAGGCGACGGGCGCGTGCTTCTGCTGGCCTGTGGTGCGCTGGCGCATGAAATTCTGGCGCTGAAATCGCTTAATGGCTGGGACCACCTCGATCTGCACTGCCTGCCCGCGATCCTGCACAATCACCCCGAACGGATCACGCCCGCTGTCACCGATGCCGTCGCAAAATACCGTGACGCCTATGCCGATATTTTCGTAGTCTACGCCGATTGCGGCACCGGCGGGCAACTATTGAACAAGTGTAAGGAACTTGGTGTGGAAATGGTAAAGGGCCCGCATTGCTATTCGTTCTTTGAAGGCAATGACGCTTTTTCCGCCCGCGACGAGATCACCGCTTTCTACCTGACGGACTTCCTCGTGCGCCAGTTCGATGCCTTTGTGTGGAAACCGCTTGGCCTTGATCGCCATCCTGACTTGCGCGACATGTATTTCGGCAATTACGAAACGCTGGTCTATCAGGCCCAAACTGATGATCCGGCACTCACGACCAAAGCCAAGGACTGCGCCGCCCGACTTGGCCTTACATTCGAACGTCGCGCCACAGGTTACGGCGATCTGGCCACCACACTCGCCACGATCCCGCGGACATAATTCTTCTGTTTAGAAATACTCTGGGGCGCGACTGTTAATGCGCCATTGGTCCGAGCGACAATGGCGGCGGGGCAGCGCCCCTCGTCAAAACGTCACGCCTGCGCAGCAGTCATTTGAATGCATTCAATCATCGCCCGCACCCCATTGGACCGCTGCGCCGACAGATGGTCATTCAACCCCAACCGCCCCAGTTCAGCATGGGCATCAATCGCGGCGATCTCGCCGGCTGGGACGTCATTATAAAGTGCTGCCAGCACGGCAATCAACCCGCGCACAATCATCGCATCGCTGTCACCACGAAACGAAAACACACCGTCCGCGATCTTTGGCAGCAGCCAAACCTGCGACGCGCAGCCATCCACTTTTGTCGCGGGCACTTTAAATGCGTCTTCCAAGGGCTCCAATGCGCGGCCCAAATCGATAACATGGCGATAACGATCTTCCCAATCATCAAAGAATTCAAACGTTTGTGCAATTTCTTCAAAGGCTTCGGTGGCCATATCGCTCCCCTTTTCGCTCCCACCGATCTAGGCCGAGACGCCACCGAGGTCCAGAGCATGCTTTTCAAGCGCGCCCTGATGGGCTAGCAATTGGCAAAGCGAACAAAGGTCCACAACATGATCCGTCCCCTGCTCTTGTCTGCCGCCATCGCCGTCTCCCTTAGCGGATGCGCCCGAATTGCCGAATCTTCTCTCAATCCATTCAATTGGTTTGGCAGCAGTACCGCTGATGCGGCCACCACGGCCCCGGCCGAGATTCGCCCGCTGGTGCCCGAAGGCCGCCGCGTTCAAGTTGTCGAGGGACGCCAACTGGTGCAAAATATCGCCACGCTGCGCATTGATCGCGCCCCTGGCGGTGCGATCGTTCATTCTATAGGCATCGCCGCGACTCAAGGATATTTCAATGCGCAACTGGTGCTGGCAAGCATTGAGAACGGCGTCATGACGCTTGATTTTCGCGCTGAAGTTCCAGCAGGATTTCAGGCGGTTGGCAGCGAACGATCGCGCCAGATAAGCGCGGCTTACACGCTCACAACGCAAGAGCTTGCGGGGATAAGCACTGTCCGCGTGCAGGGCGCGCAGAACGCACGCAGCGCGCGACGCTAATCAGTCAAGATCAACAGCGATCACACTGCCATTCTTGGCAGCTAGCGCCACCTTGCCGTCGCACAAACGTAGCGCGTCATTGCCAAACACTTCTTTGCGCCAGCCGCGCATCGCCGCGACATCGCGCTGTCCGGCGGCGATCAGATCAAGGTCAGCGGCGCTAGCGATCAGCTTTTGCGCCACCCCCTCGCCTTCGGCCTTGGCCTTGAGCAGCACACGCAACAGGTCGGCCAGCGCAGGATTCACCTGTAATTTCTCGCGCGAGCGATCGGGCACGGGCATATCTTCGGGTTTCGTGTTTAACCCCACCTGCACAGCCGCCAAAATTCCTTCGGCTATTTCACCACGGCGCGCCTCCCGCAGCAGCAACCGCGACCCTCCAAGGTCTTGTTCGCTCGCCGGTTTGGTCGATGCAAGTTCGACCAATGCATCGTCCTTATAGACCCGCGTGCGCGGCACGTTACGCGATTGCGCATAGCCTTCGCGGAACCGCGCCAATTCACGCACAATCGCCAGAAACCTGCCCGAATTGGTCCGCGTCTTTATCCGCTCCCAAGCGCGCGACGGATCCGCGCGATAGGTCTCTGGTGCATTAAGAATCGCCATCTCTTCGGCGACCCATTTATGACGGTTCGATTTCGCCAATTCAGCCGACAGAAATTCGTAAACGCCGCGCAGGTGCGTGACATCGGCCAAAGCATAGGTTTTTTGCGCATCCGTCAGGGGTCGTCGTGACCAGTCAGTAAACCGCGAGGTTTTATCGACAGTCTCACGCACGATTTTGCGCACAAGGGTTTCATAACCCACCTGCTCACCAAAGCCGCAGACCATCGCTGCAACCTGCGTGTCAAACAGCGGTTCGGGGATAAGCCCTGCATCCACAAAAAAAATCTCAAGGTCTTGGCGTGCAGCGTGAAACACTTTGACGACGCCGTGATCGCGAAACAGGTCATAAAGCGGCGCAAGCGAGAGGCCATCGACCAGCGGGTCGATCAGCACCGCGTCATCTTTGCCGTCACCAGCAAAGGCAACCTGAATCAGGCACAATTTGGAATAATAAGTGCGTTCGCGCAGAAATTCTGTATCGACCGTCACATAAGGATATGCAGCAGCCCGCTTGCAAAATTCTGCAAGATCTTCGGTTGTGGTAATCGTCTTCATATCGCGCGTTCCGCCTGTGATTTTCCAAGTGATAGGCCAAGCCCCCGCCAAAGGAAAGGGCGTCAACCCAGCATCACCGGCGTGGCGTCACCGCTGGCAAAACGACGCAGGACCGCCACATAAAGCGCGTGTTCCAGCGGGAGGAGCTTTGTGGCAAGGCTCGCGGACGTATCACCATCCTGCAACGCCATATGCGCCTGCCCAAGGATCGGGCCATCATCCAAGGCCGCCGTGACCTGATGTACGGTGCAGCCATGGTCTGTGTCGCCCGCCGCCAGTGCGCGCGTATGGGTGTGCAGCCCTTTGTATTTTGGCAGCAAAGACGGGTGGATATTCAGCATCCGCCCCTCCCATTTGGCCGCAAAGTCCGGCGTCAGAATGCGCATGAACCCCGCTAGGCAAATGATATCAGGTACCGCTTGGATCAGGCGCTTGTGCAGAGCATCTTCAAACGCGGCGCGATCTTTGCCGAAACGTTTGTGATCAATCGCATCCGCTGTGATCCCCAAGTCGCGCGCTTTGGCTAACCCACCCGCGTTTGGGTCATTTGACAGCACCAAAACCGGCCGCGCCGGATGATCCCCCACCATGGACTGCGCCAGGGCGACCATGTTCGAGCCACCACCCGAAATCAGGATGGCGACCCGTTTTGTCACAGCAACGTGCCGGAGTAGGCCACGCCTGCCGTATCGGTCACATGGCCCATACGGTAGACCTTTTCACCTGACGCTTGCAGCAGAGCAACCAGTGCGTCAGCCTGATCAGGAGCGACCACCAGCATCATCCCCACACCGCTGTTGAAGGTCTTGAGAATCTCGCGCGCATCCATGCCGCCCTGATCGGCCAACCACGCAAACACGGGTGGCAGCGTCCAACTGTCCAGATCAATCGTCGCGCCCATGCCGTCGGGCAACACCCGCGGTAGGTTTTCGGTCAACCCGCCACCCGTAATATGGGCAAGCGCGTGCACGCCTCCTGCCCGCACCGCCGCGAGCGTCTGTTTCACATAAATCCGCGTTGGCGTCAGCAATGCAGCGCCCAAAGTTTCGTCGCTCCACGGACAGGCATCAGCCCACGCAAGGCCCGAGCGATCCACCACGCGGCGCACAAGACTATAACCGTTGGAATGCACCCCGTCGCTTGCCAGCCCTAGCAGCACATCACCAACCGCCACATCGCGTGGCAAGTCCGTGCCGCGCTCCATCGCACCAACGGCAAAGCCTGCAAGGTCAAAATCACCTGCCGGATACATGCCGGGCATTTCAGCGGTTTCGCCGCCAATCAGTGCACAACCAGACCGCTCGCAGCCGGTCGCGATGCCTTCGATAATGCGCGCGGCCTGATCAAGATCAAGCTTACCCGTGGCGAAATAATCAAGGAAAAACAATGGCTCGGCACCTTGGCAGACCAGATCGTTGACGCACATCGCCACCAGATCAATCCCCACACCATCGACATTTCCCGTATCAATCGCGATGCGCAGCTTAGTGCCAACCCCGTCCGTGGCCGCAACCAGAATAGGGTCAACAAACCCCGCGCCTTTCAGGTCAAACAGCGCGCCAAAGCCACCAAGCCCCGACATTGTGCCAGATCGTTGCGTGCGCTTGGCGGCCGGTTTGATGCGATCTACCAGCGCATTGCCTGCGTCGATATCAACACCCGCATCCGCGTAAGTCAGCCCATTCTTGCCGTGATCCGCAGCCATGTCGTTCCCCTTGATACATGTTGCGCAGGCGATACCGCTTTTGGCGGCGTCGGGCAACCGTCACGCTTGACGCGGCGGCGCGGGCCTGAAATTCTATCGCTATGGAACACTTACGCGAATATCTGACAGGTTTTTTTGGGCTGCAAGGGATTTTGTCGCCAGTCTATATCCTGTCGTTTGTTCTGATCGGCTGGGGCGTGTTCAAATGGAAGCGGATTGGCGGCGGGTTCTGGGCGTTTCTGCTGCCCAAGGACGTATGGTCCCACCACTCCACGCGCACCGACATTAGCCTGCTTTTGATCGGGCAAAGCATGATCTTCTTCAAGCTTGCTGCGCGGTTTGCGGCGGTACCGGTTATCGCCGCTTGGGTCGCGCAAAACATACCGGGACCAGTGTTTGATCAGGCGCAGATTTCGCCGATCGTAATGGCCCTGCTTATGTTCGTGATTTATGACTTTTCAATTTACTGGATCCACCGCGCGAATCACAGCCTGCGCACGCTTTGGCCCTTGCATGCAGTGCATCACAGTGCTGCGGTATTGACCCCGCTCACGTCGTTTCGTGCTCATCCGTTAGGCAGTCTTGTCACGATATCGCTTAACACGGTCATTTTTGGCACGATATTCGGGCTGTTGATTGGTGCCGTCAATCCACAGCCGTCTGTGGCTGAAATTGCCGGCGCGAATGCCTTTGTTGTGGCGATCAACCTGCTGGTAACGAATTTCCACCATTCGCATATCTGGATCAGCTTTGGGCCTGTGGTCGAACGGATCTTGATTTCACCAGCGCAGCATCAAGTGCATCACTCGACCAACCCTTTGCATTTAAACAAGAATTTCGGCCAATCCCTTGCGATTTGGGATTGGATATTTGGATCGCTTTATCTGATCCGCAAGGACGAAAAGGTGACGTTCGGGTTGGATAGCCCCACCGACGCGCCCTTGATGACGCAGCGATTGGGGCCGATCCTTTTGACACCATTGCGCCGGATGCTGTTTCCAACGTCCTGAACGCACTTAGAACTTCATGATAATGTCGTCATCTTGGTCAGCGCTATTGCGCGGCGCGGTGTTGCGCGTGGTTGAGGGCCGTGCACCATTTACCAGAAATAACGCACCAATAACCAACAACACGATCAGCGCACCGCTTCCGTCACCGCCAGATGATACGGAGGGCGAAGGTGACCAGTTCATTCCAGCAAACGATGCGCTCGCCGTGGTGATAAACGTCGCGCAAGTCAAAATTAATCTCATAGTAATTTGCCCTTTCAGAACAATCAAAGTTGTGGCTACGTTGTTAACAGAAACTGCCAATCTTCCAAGAAAATCTTATCCGCGTCTTGACCACCCCGCGCGCCGTGATACGACACGCACGGGGGGCCTGTAGCTCAACTGGTTAGAGCAGAGCGCTCATAACGCTTTGGTTGCGGGTTCAAGTCCTGCCGGGCCTACCACCCCAACATTGTGCGAAATACCCTGCTAGGCTGCTTGCTGCGAATTTAGAATTTACGTGCAAATCCAGTCCGTTAGCGCGCCTTTTTCTGGTGGTAGTTCAACAGCCAAATCGCCGCAGAATTCCATGAATGCGGGTTGGTTCAGCGTGTTCAGCCCGACGATCACAGGGATATCTTGCGACAGGGCTTCGGCGATCGCGGCGCGAAAGCCGCGACCCTCGCTCTCGTGTTTGCCGAATTTGTTGATGATCAGGCAGTCGACCCCCTGCGCCAAGCTGACCTCGACCAGACCAACGGCCGTTTCAAGCGCGTTGGGATCAAGACGGCAGCCGATAGATTCACGCCCCAAGGTCTGCGAAATCCGCAAGATCGCACCGTCTGGCAGGACTTGAACGTCCATGTCACATGGGCCTTCGTCGGGGCGGTCTGTGTTGATCTGCACAACACCACAGGTGCGATGCCCCTGCCCTGCAAGGGTTTGGGCCAATGCGTAAAGTAGCAAATCGGTGTCGCCGCGCCCGGGGGCCATTGTGTATGCAATTTTCATGTCAGGTATTCCTTGTCAGTCGTCGTGATTCTAGTGAGGCGGCGCAAACCGGGCAAGCAGCACATCAAGCCCGCGCCTTTCAAGCATGTGTTGTCGCATCAATTTCAAGTCTTTGGCCGTCAGCCGCGCACGGGCAATCGGCAGGATAATAGCGTTCTCTAGGATCAGATGGCGGCGTGAATGACTGGCAAAGGCCAGAAACATCGCGCGCGCCACGTCATCGAACCCGGTCTTAATCGCCGCCCCGTCGTCAAGCACCAACAGGATTTCCGGTGTGTCGACGGCTGCATGACCGCGGTCGTGCAGTAACTTTTCTATGACCGGCCCGATATCGTCCTCGGGATCGCAGCGCGCCAACATCATCGGAAAAAGATCCAGTTCCTCGTCTTCAAGGTGGCGCGGCAATTGACACCTTAAAAACGCGGCCACCGCCGCACAGTCAGCTTCGTTAGGGACATCATTTGTGGCGATCGTATCGATCATGGCGCAAATTTCGCGCTCGCGCATGTGGACCTCGGCGATGAAATTGAGCGGGTTCGTGAACAGATCCGCGGGCCGCGCTTGCCCGCGTGAACTCATCCGTGCGCTGGGGTCTTCCCGTTCCATCACCTTACACCTTTCAGATCAGATTGCCGCCAACTCAGCCCCTTTGATTTCTGCATCCGCGACAAGCGTGGCGATGAATTCGCGGGATGTTTTGGCCCAGGATGCTTTTTCCATGGCCTCTGCGATCTTGCTTTTTACGGTATCGAACGGCAGCACCTGGCCTTCGGCAACCGCGTCCATGCGAATGATGTGATAGCCGTGGCGCGTCAGGACCGGCTCGCCGGTCATTTCACCAGCGCCAAGTGGGCGCAGGGCAGCTTCGAATTCCGGCACCGTGTCACCGGGGCCAAGCTGACCCAACGCGCCGCCCGATGATTTGGACCCGCAATCGCTTTCGCGTGCGGCCATCGCTGCAAATCCTCTGGCGTCGGATTTTTCGACCAAGGCCTGAATGGCGCTGGCCCGCACGAGGGCCTTGTTGCGGGCATCCTCGTCGCGTGGATCGCAGATGCACAAGATATGTGACACCTCCCACAGGGGTGGAGAGCGAAAGCGTGACGGATCTTTGACCCATTCAGCCGTCACGTCTTCGTCGGTGGGCAAAGGCACCTCGATGGCTTGGTCAAGAAGGCCCCTTATCAGGGCCTCCTCGTCTGTTTCAAAGCGACCCGGCCCGACCTCTTCGGGGGTCGCGGCAATTTCGCGACGCCGCGCTTCTTGAAGCAAAAGCGTGCGGATCGCGACAGCATTGGCGGCCTTACGCCAAGCGATGCCGGGTTTTCCTTTGGGCGCTTCATGGTTTTGCGTTTCGGCGGCCACAACGGCATGGGGCACGAGTTCACCATTGACGACCAGATCGGGGAAAAGGCCTGCATTCATAGCGCTTACTCCGCTGGTGTGGTTGTCTTGCGTTCAGCAAGAGGTTTCTGGCGGCGCGATCGCACAATCTGATAGCCGGGACGCATCAGATACCGGAACGGTGCCGCAAAGCCCGAGATCATGTGCACAAGGCGCGTGAACGGGAACAGGATCGTGATGAGTAGGCCAAGGAAGATGTGCGTCTTATAAAGCCAGTGCACATCTACAACCATCGCCCAAGCGTTAACTTTGAGCAGAACCACCGATTGCGACCATGTCATGAAGCGGACCATTTCCACGCCGTCCATGTGCTGCAATGTCAGCGTGATTGTTGCCAAACCGATCAGCAATTGCAGCCAGATCAGCACAAGAATGCCAATGTCGGCAAAGCTGGAATGACGCCAAATACGCGGATCAAACACGCGGCGATGGATCAACATCGTCGCACCGACCAGCGAAATGATACCCGCCGTGCCACCAAGGATCACGGCCAGCCATTGTTTTGCAACATATGGAACGCCAAGCGCATCAAGCACCGCTACGGGCGTGAACAATCCAACCAAGTGGCCGCCAAATACGGTGATGATACCCACGTGGAAAAAGATCGAACCCCAGATCAGCTGTTTGCGGCGCAAAAGCTGGCTGGATGAAGATTTCCAAGTGTATGGATCACGTTCGTAGCGGGCAACAGATCCCACGATCAGCACCGTGAGCGCGATATAGGGCATAACCCCAAAGATGAAAAAGTCGATGTCGTGCAACATATGCGTGTCTCCCTATTCTGCCGCTTGACGCGGGCTCGGGTTGATCGGTGTGTCCATGCGCGACAGCATATCGCGCACCTGTGGGCAGCCCGCATTAGGATCGGGGCCAAACAACACTTCGCTTTCCTCCCAGACCTCGTCGAGCGCCTCAAGATCGGTTGGATCGACTTCTGGTTCAGCCAGCATCGCAGCGACCGCTTCACTGTCCGCCTCGACAGCGGCAAGTTGGGAAAGCGCGGCGAACACGGCACCATAGGCACTTTCGCGGCGGGCAAGCCGCGTCACAAGTGCTTCAAAGATATGGGCCGCGTCCGCCAACGTTTCCTGACCCTCAGTTTGGGAACGCGTGGCCAGGAATTCCAACAGAACCGGAAGGTGATCGGGCAGTTCCGAGGTGGCAGGTTCAAAGCCGCCATCACGGTAGGTTTCGATCAAGGATACCATCGCACCGCCACGGTCACGGCTTTCGCCGTGCACGTGTTCAAACAGGTTCAACGATAGTGTGCGCGAGCGATCAAACAGCATCACGTATTGCTCTTGAAGCGCGTAGATGTCGCGCCCGGCAAGCTCCTCCACCACCGGGCGCAGGTCGCGACGCGCTGCCGCAGTCAAGCGGGTGTCGGCGGCAAGAACGCCGCCAATTTCCGGCATAGCCTGCTGCAATTCCAGCGTCGGGTAACTCAGGATCAACGAAATCGCCTTTAATGTGCGGTCCATTACTTCATCTCCGTCGGTATTTTGAGGGGCTTCTTCTTGCCGCCAAACAGCGAGCCTTTGGAAATCCCTGTGGAACACCCGTTTGTGTCGGTAAAGCCGCAGCCACCCTTGAGGTCATAGGCGTCTTCGACCTGTTCGCGGTGGGTTGTGGGGATCACGAAACGATCCTCGTAGTCAGCGATGGCCATGATTTTATACATGTCCTCGATGATACGACCCGAAAGGCCCACGCTTTCGGCGACGCCTTCGTCAATTACGCCCTCAACGGTCTTGGAGCGCATATAGGCACGCATCGCCAGCATCCGTTCCAGCGCCGTTACAACAGGGGTTTCGTCACCCGCTGTCAGCATATTGGCGAGGTATTTCACGGGAATACGCAGGTTTTTAACGTCTGGCATCCCGTTCTTGGAACTGATCGCGCCGGCTTCGGCAGCGTTCTGGATCGGTGAAAGTGGCGGAATATACCATACCATCGGCAAGGTCCGGTATTCTGGGTGCAGCGGAAACGCGATCTTCCAGTCCATCGCCATCTTCCAGATCGGGCTTTCGCGGGCCGCTTTGATCCAGTCATCGGGAACACCATCAGCGCGCGCGGCTTCGATTACGGCCGGATCATTGGGATCAAGGAAGACGCCCAGCTGGGCATCGTAAAGATCCTTTTCGTCCGAAACGCTGGCCGCTTCGGCGATCTTGTCGGCGTCATACAACATCACGCCAAGGTAGCGGATACGTCCGACGCAGGTTTCCGAACAGACCGTTGGGTTGCCGCTTTCGATACGCGGGTAACACAGGGTGCATTTCTCGGATTTGCCGCTTTCCCAGTTGTAGTAGATCTTTTTGTAGGGACAGCCCGACACACACATGCGCCAGCCGCGACATTTTTCTTGGTCGATCAGCACGATACCGTCTTCTTCGCGCTTGTAGATCGCACCCGATGGGCAGGATGCAACACAGGCAGGGTTCAGGCAGTGTTCGCACAGACGCGGCAAATACATCATGAATGTATTTTCATATTCGCCATACATCTGCTTCTGGATACCCTCAAAGTTGTAATCCCCCGAGCGTTTCTCAAATTCGCCGCCAAGGATTTCTTCCCAGTTGGGACCCTTTTCGATCTTCTGCATCCGCTTGCCGGTGATCTTTGAGCGTGGGCGCGCCGTTGGGAATGCCTTGCCTTCGGGCGCGCTTTTCAGGTGGTCGTAGTCGAAATCGAATGGCTCATAGTAGTCGTCGATTTCGGGCAGGTCGGGGTTGCCAAAGATATTGGCCAGAACCCGCCATTTGCCACCCTGACGGGGCTGGAGCTTGCCAGATTGTGTGCGTTCCCAGCCGCCCTTCCATTTGGCCTGATTTTCCCAATCCGTAGGATAACCAAGGCCGGGTTTGGTTTCGACGTTGTTAAACCATGCGTATTCAACGCCGTCACGGCTGGTCCAGACGTTTTTGCACGTCACGGAACAGGTGTGACAGCCGATGCATTTATCAAGGTTCAGCACCATGCCTATTTGTGCGCGAACTTTCATTCTGCTGCCTCCACTGCTGGGGTTGCTCCATTGTCGAGCCAGTCGACATTTTTCATTTTCCGGATCACGACGAACTCGTCGCGGTTCGAGCCGACCGTGCCGTAGTAGTTGAAGCCGTATGACTGGTGGGCATAGCCGCCGATCATATGCGTGGGCTTCATCGTGGTGCGGGTCACCGAGTTGTGGATACCGCCACGGTTGCCGGTCTTTTCGGACCCGGGTGTGTTCACGATCTTTTCCTGCGCGTGATACATAAAGGCCGTGCCTTCTTTGATCCGCTGGGACACCACGGCACGCGCAGTCAGCGCCCCGTTGATGTTATAGGCTTCGATCCAGTCGTTATCCTTGATCCCCGCCGATTTGGCGTCGACTTCGGAAATCCAGACCACCGGCCCGCCCCTGTTCAGCGTCAGCATCAGCAGGTTGTCAGTATAGGTCGAATGGATACCCCATTTCTGGTGGGGCGTGATGAAGTTGAGCACAAGCGTGTCACCATCATCGAGCACATCCGCCGTGATCGTTTTCAGATCAACAGGTGGGCGATACGACATCAGACCTTCGCCGAATGCCCGCATCCACAGGTGATCCTGATAAAGCTGTTGGCGACCCGTCAGGGTGCGCCATGGGATCAATTCGTGGACGTTGGTATAACCGGCGTTATAGCTGACCTTCTCGCTCTCAATTCCCGACCATGTTGGGCTGGAAATGATCTTGCGTGGTTGTGCTGCAATATCGCGGAAGCGGATCTTGTTGTGTTGCTCGCCTTCGGCCAGATGCGCATGCTCGCGCCCTGTGGCCTTTTCCAGTGCGTGCCACGCTTTCACGGCCACTTCGCCGTTGGTTTCCGGTGCCAGCATCAGAATGACTTCGCAGGCATCAATCGCCGTCTCGATTTTAGGGCGGCCCGCCGCAGCACCATCCAGTTGGACCCCGTTGAGGGCCGACAGGTTGTCGATCTCGGTTTGGGTGTCCCAGCTGATACCTTTGCCGCCGTTGCCCAATTTATCAAGCAATGGCCCAAGTGCTGTAAAGCGGTCGTAGATCGCCGTGTAATCGCGCTCGACAGTCACAAAGGCTGGCGCAGTTTTGCCGGGGATCAGATCGCATTCGCCCTTCTTCCAGTCCAGCACCTGATCCTGCGCGATTTCCGCAGGGGTGTCGTGCAGGATCGGCAGCAAGACAACGTCGGTTTCTTTTTCCAAATAGCCGGGGGTGATTTCTTGGAACTTCTTTGCAATCGCCTTGAATATTTCCCAGTCCGACTTGCTTTCATACGCAGGATCAACTGCCGCCTGAAGCGGGTGGATGAATGGGTGCATGTCCGATGTGTTCATGTCGTCTTTTTCGTACCAAGACGCCGTTGGCAGAACGATATCGGAATAGACGCAAGTGGTGGACATACGAAAGTCGATCGTGACCAGCAGGTCCAGTTTGCCGCGTGGTGCATCCTTGTGCCACACAGCTTCTTTGGGCAGTTGCGCGCCGTCTTGGCCCAGATCTTTGCCCATGACGCCATGATCCGTGCCCAGCAGGTGCTTGAGGAAGTATTCATGTCCCTTACCCGACGAGCCCAGCAAGTTGGAGCGCCACACAAACAGGTTGCGGGGCCAGTTGGCTGGGTTGTCAGGGTCTTCGCACGACATTTCCAGATCACCTGACTTCAGGTTCTCCGCGACATAAGCGGAAATGTCCTTGCCTGCCGCTTTGGCAGATTTAGCGACCTCAAGCGGGTTGGTTTTCAGCTGCGGCGCTGATGGCAGCCAGCCCATGCGTTCGGCACGGATGTTATAGTCGATCAGGTTGATGTCCCAGTCGCCGTCAGGTGCTGTCGGTGACAGGATTTCCTTGGCTTCCAGGGTTTCATAGCGCCACTGATCCGAATGGGCATACCATGCCGAGGTGGAGTTCATGTGCCGTGGTGGACGGCTCCAGTCCAACCCGAATGCCAGCGGCTGCCAGCCGGTCTGTGGACGTAGCTTTTCTTGGCCCACATAGTGCGCCCAGCCACCACCCGATTGACCCACGCAGCCACACATGACCAGCATGTTGATGACACCACGATAGTTCATATCCATGTGATACCAGTGGTTCATCGCGGCGCCGATGATGATCATCGACTTACCCGTGGTCTTTTCCGCGTTATCCGCAAATTCGCGGGCGACGTGGATGATCTTGTCGGCTGGAACGCCGGTGATCTTTTCAGCCCAAGCCGGTGTGCCGGGCATCTGGTCGTTGTAGTCATTCGTGACCCAATCACCACCCAGACCACGATCAAGACCGTAGTTGGCGCAGAACAGGTCGAACACAGTGGCCACGGCGATCTTTTTGCCCTTTGGCCCTTTGATCATCTTGACCGGAATGTTGCGTGTCAGGATATCGGGGTGTTCGGCGTCGGTGTTGAACTGGCCAAAGGTCTGCCCACCAAAGTATGGGAAATCAACAGCCACGACATCGTCGTGATCTTCGTCCAGAACAAGGCTCAGCTTAAGGCGCGTGTCGGCGGTGTTGGCCTTTTCTTCAAGGTTCCATTCACCATCTTCGCCCCAGCGATAGCCAACCGACCCGTTTGGCGAAACAAGGCTGTCTGACACTTCGTCAAAAGCAACCGTTTTCCATTCGGGGTTGTTCTTTTCGCCAAGCTTGCCAGCCAGATCATCAGCCCGCAAGAATCGGCCCGGCACAAGGTGGCCATCTTTTTGGTCCAGCTGCACCAGCATCGGAAAGTCGGAATATTTGCGGACATAATCCTCGAAGTATTCGGTCTGACGATCAAGGTGGAATTCGCGCAGGATCACGTGGCCAAAGGCCATTGCCAGCGCTGCATCCGTGCCCTGCTTGGCGTTCAGCCAAACATCGCCGAATTTAGCAGCTTCGGAATAGTCGGGGCAGATAACGGCGGATTTTGTGCCCTTATAGCGGGCTTCGGTATAGAAATGCGCGTCCGGTGTGCGTGTCTGGGGCACGTTGGACCCCCAGAGCAGCAGGTAACCGGCATTATACCAGTCAGCAGATTCCGGCACGTCGGTTTGTTCGCCCCAAGTCATCGGGGACGCTGGTGGCAAATCGCAATACCAGTCATAAAACGACATACATACGCCGCCCATCAGGGACAGATAACGCGAACCAGCAGCGTAGCTTACCATCGACATCGCAGGGATCGGCGAGAAGCCGAAAACGCGGTCGGGGCCGTATGTTTTTGCCGTATAGGCGTTGGCAGCGGCGGTGATTTCAGTTGCTTCGTCCCATGTGGCGCGCACAAAGCCGCCCATGCCACGGTTTTCAACATAGGACGCGCGCAAGACCGGATCGCCTTGCAGTTTTGTCCATGCTGCGATGGGTTCCATCGTTTCCCGCATTTTGCGCCAGATTTTCATCAACCTGCCACGCACCAGCGGATTTTTCACGCGGTTGGCGGAATATAGATACCAGCTGTAAGACGCGCCACGGGCACAGCCACGTGGTTCGTGGTTGGGCAGATCAGGCCGCGTGCGCGGATAATCTGTTTGCTGGGTTTCCCAAGTAACGATGCCGGATTTGACGTAAATTTTCCAGCTACATGACCCTGTGCAGTTCACACCATGGGTCGAGCGGACGACTTTGTCGTGCCGCCAGCGATTGCGATACGTATCTTCCCAATCGCGGTTTTCACGGGTCACCTGCCCGTGGCCATTTGAGAATTGCTCCAATTCCTTGGACTGGAGGAAGTTCAGTCTATCGAGCAGGTGGCTCATGTTTTTATCTCCTGAGGAAGCGGTCCCGCCCCGGCACAATCGCGGGGCGGGTGAAGGTCAATTCAGATCAAGGGTTCTTTACGTAGGCGTTTGGACGCAGGTAGAACCAGTAGTTGATCACGATGCATACGGCGTAGAAGACCGCAAAGCCGTAGAGCGCGTATTCTGGTGTCGCCGCTTTGATCTGTTCCCCGAACACTTTGGGGATGATGAAAGCACCGTAAGCAGCCACCGCAGCCGTCCAACCCAGCACAGGGCCAGCCTGCTCTTTGTTGAAAACAATTGCGATTGTGCGAAACGTGGACCCGTTGCCGATACCTGTGGCTGCGAACAGCACGAGGAACAACAACATGAACGGCACAAAGACGGTTTCCGGTGTGGCCGAAACGTAGGCTTGCTTAAGGAAGTAAGCGACGCCCAGCGCCGAGATCACCATCACGATCGACACCCACTGTGTGACGCGAGCGCCGCCCAGTTTGTCGGCCATAATGCCGCCAATGGGGCGGATCAACGCGCCAATAAACGCGCCTGTCCATGCATACATCAGCGCGGATGGGCCGTTCGGGTTGACCATGTCATGGGTCATGATGCCGTCAACTTCGATGTGTTGGAAACCAAAGACCACCTTGATAGCCAGCGCGAATGTGCCAGCAAAACCGATGAACGAACCAAAGGTCATCGTGTAGATCACGGTCATCGCCCAAGTGTGCTTGTTGCCGAAAATCTTGTACTGACGGGTCAGGTTCTGACCAACAGCACCCGGGATCAGCTTTAGCAGGAACACGGTCAGCGCGATTACAATCGGCAACGCGATCCACTTGGACACCATGAATCCGGAGCCGCCAACGTTATCTGGCAACATCAACCACAAGCCAAATGCTGCAGTGACAAAACCAACCAGTAACATGCCGGTAATGATACTGAAGGAACCAGCAGGGCTTGGGATCTCAGGTGAGACATGTTCGTCGCGGATGTTGTTCATACCCCACCAGCCCAAAACGGCCAGAGGAACAAGGAACAGCAACCAAACGTAGCCTGCGTTTTGCAGATATGTTTCCGTGCCTGCGGGGATCTTGCCGACGAATGTGCCCGACGCTTGTTGCAGCGTCATCGAGGTGCCGCCAAACATACCAAGCGTCATAACCAGTGGAATGAGGATCTGCATGGTGGTCACACCAAAGTTACCCAGACCAGCGTTCATGCCAAGCGCATAGCCCTTCATCTTTTTCGGATAAAAGAAGCTGATGTTGGACATGGAGCTTGAGAAGTTACCGCCGCCGATGCCGCTAAGGAAGGCCAAAACCTGGAACTGCCAAAGGGGGGTGTCGGGGTTGCTGAGCGCGATGCCTGCACCGAGTGCCGGGATCATCAGCAATGCGGTGGTAAAGACAATGGTGTTCCTGCCCCCCGCAATCCGAATAAAGAAGGTCGACGGTATACGCAGTGTGGCACCTGTCAGACCGGCGATCGCAGCAAGCGTGAACAGTTGCGACTGCTCAAACGCAAAGCCAAGGTTGATCATCTGAACGGTGATGATGCTCCAGTAGCCCCAGACCGCAAAGCCGACCAACAGGCTGGGAATTGAAATCCAGAGATTGCGTTTCGCAATCGCCTTACCGGTCGAGTCCCAAAATGCCTCGTCGTCCGGTGTGTAGTTTCTTAGGTCTTGTCCCATAGTGTTCTCCTCGGGTGAGGTTGCGGCCGACCATTGATTGGCCGGTCATTCATTGTTTTTTATTGGATTTTGGTTCGAATTTTCGATTCATGCGTCCGGTTGTATTCGTCCACAATCTCGATCGAGTGATGCAGTGCGGAGTTCGCTTCATCCGCGCGGTGCTGCAAGATATCCATATTGGCGGACTCAAACAGTGCCTTCTCTTCGGCTTCCCTTTCGGGCGAGAACCGGATGAACAGCGCCAAGAACGCGACTGCCGTGACGATAATACCGATAAGAAAGTATGCTTCGTCCCAGCGGCTGTTGTAGGCTTCGCTTTTTAGCAAGAACCCACCCAGCACCGCACCAGCGTTACCGCCCGCGCCAACCACACCGGCAACCGCGCCAAGTGCTTTCTTGTTGACGAACGGCACCACCGAATAAGTCGCCCCTTCCGACATCTGCGTGCAAAGCGAGAAGATGATCAATGTCGGAATGGCCAGCAATAGGATCGGCATCTGGCTGAACAACATCAGTGCAAGACCTTCGGCCAAAAGCACGATGAACAGCCATGATGTGCGGCCACGCAGCCCCCAGAGGGATGCAAAGTTATCGCCAAAGATACCGCCCAATGTACGGGCAAAGATATTCATCAGACCAAACAGTGACGCGATCAGACCAGCCGTGACAGCGGCTTCGGCCAGTGGCATGTCTTTGAAGTAGCCAAAGTAGTCGACAAAGTAGAGCGCGATTGAGCCGTTGATCAGCAGTTCGACGCCGAAACAGGCACCGTAGATCACAAACATCAGCCAGACGCGGTAGTCGGCCATGGCTTTGAAATAATCGCCCGTTACGCTTTTCTTGGAGGGCATCATGCCCTTTTCACGCAATTCCTTGAAGTTCCCGTCAGGCGCATCCTGAGTCAGAAAATAATAGGCGATGCCGATCAAGAAGGTGATGATCCCGACCAGCAGCATCGATGCGCGCCAGGCTTGTGCGTCGGTATAGTTGAAACCAACGATAAGGCCGGTAAAGATCAGCGGCATCACGATCTGCGTCACACCACCGCCCAAGTTACCCCAGCCAGCCGATGTGGCGTTGGCTGTGCCCACCACATTGGGCGCGAACATCACCGATGTATGATACTGGGTGATCACGAATGACGCCCCGATGACACCAATGGCCAAACGGAACAGCAGGAATGATGTGAAATCATCTGCAAGGCCGATACCCGCAACGGGTAGCGACCCCAGAACCAGCAGCCATGTATAGGCGAGCCTTGGCCCGATCCGGTCACAGAGCCAGCCGATAAAAAGCCGCGCAAAAATCGTCACCGCAACGGATGCGATAATGGTCCAGCCAACCTGCTCTTTCGTCAGACCCAGCTCTTCGCGCACGATGATCATCATCGGCGCGATACCGAACCATGCAAAGAAGCAAGCAAAGAACGCAAACCACGTCATGTGGAACGTTCTGATCTGCACCATCCTTACGTTAAAGAAATTCCCCCACAGCGATGTGGACTTGTTTTGAAGCTCCATCACGGCCCCTCCGTCATGGGCAGATTTGATTCTGCCGTTATAGATTGGGGTCGTGGTGCAGGCTTAGCGGGTTACTTTTCTTGATCTGGATCAAATCCAGCCTGAATCCTCGCGAAATAAATAGGTTAACTATAATTGTCATTTGAGTGCATGCGCAGCATCAAGCGCACCATCGTGATGCGTCAACTGATTGCTTGACAATTATCAAGCGAACCCTTTTGTTGGGCCGATTACAAATCGCAGAGTCGTTAGAAAAATGCCTGAGTCGTATCGCCAAGAACTCCAAAGCCTGAAGCTGTTTTCAGGGATGGAAAAGGACAATTTTGACGCGCTAATGCGCGGCGCTTATGTGCAGAATTTTCCACCGCGGATTGATTTGATCAGCGAAGGCGATGCACCCGATTTCCTGCATGTCGTGCTCGCCGGTTCAGTTGATCTTTACTGCTCTTGGAATGGCCGCGAAACCAGCATGGCGACTGTGCGGCCGGTCTCGACGTTTATTCTGGCGGCCAGTGTGCAGAACGCCCCCTATCTGATGTCAGCACGCACGCTTGAAAAAAGCCGGATTGTGCTGCTCCCGTCGGAAGATGTGCGCACGATCTTTGATCGTGACGGTGCCTTTGCCCGCGCAATCGTCGGGGAACTTGCCCAGTGTTATCGCAGCGTTGTGAAAAACACCAAAGACCTCAAGCTACGCACATCATTGGAACGACTTGCCAACTATCTACTGCGCCAAAGTGGCAGCACGGGGGCCCCGTCGTTTGAATTGAAAATGGAAAAGCGCCGCTTAGCGTCATTCCTCGGGATGACCCCGGAAAACCTGAGCCGTGCGTTCAGGGGGCTGGAACCCTACGGTGTGACCGTCACCGGTAGCCGGATCGAGATTACCGACGCGAATGACCTGACCGACTTTGCAAAGCCAAGCCGCCTAATCGACGACTACGCATCTTAGGGCAGCGGACTTACCCCGAACAGCATCGGGTGCAGCCAGATAAGGCCTGCGTAGGTCAGCACCCCAATGATCTGGCGTAACACCGTCCCCTTGGGCTTCAACGTCCCGACCTGCATTCTCGCTTCGAGATCGGCCCATTGCGCACCCATTTGACGTCTCTTGCGCCGGTCGATGATTTTCTGCCCCAGCAGGGCAAATCCGCCGAATGTCCCAAACAGGATCACATGTGCCAAATCACCATTGGCGATCATATGCACCAGCGCCCAAAGGGCCAACGACACCAGCAACGGATGCCGGAACACCGCGACAATACCGGCTATTTCGGGGTTGAACATGTCGTTGCGCGCGCCGCCCAACGAAAACGGGTTGGGCCGCCCGATTGACAGCGCCAACAGCGCAATAGCAAACGCCATAACCGCTAAACCGATAAGGTTTTGCCACAGGGCCCAATCCCACAGCGGTACATATGGCGCGCGCGATGCCGCACCAATCAGCCAGATCAGCACTCCAAGCGATAAGATGGAATAGCCCATTGTAAACCTGCGTGGTCCCAGCGTTGCTACCAATTTCGCGCGCATGGCAGGGCGCACAGGAATTGAATGGCTTAGGAAAAACGCGACGAACGCTGCAATGAATTCGAACCAACCCACCCGCCTGCCCTAAAGTTTTTTGGCAGGACGCGCGTACAGCAGCATTGGGCCATAAATTATCACAAAACCGCCCATCGCACTAATCCAGGCTATGCCGGACACGGCATAAAGCACCGGTGCCGAAGCTGGCCAAATCCCTGCCGAGACGCGTAGGAACGTGGCGGCAATGACGCCGGCATAGACCAACGACGTACCCCACCCTGCCGTCAGATCCCGCCCTGAATGGCCCAGCGTCGCGCGGCTCATGACCGCCAAGGTCATCAGGCCAACAGCACCACCCATCCACAAGTGCTGCACCGCGCCAAGCCCGGCGACGCTTGGCCATGCGATCCCGGCGGCGAGAGCCATCGCACCAAGCGGCACAAAGATATAGGCGACGTGCAACACCAGAACCAGCGGCTCGGACCATGTGCCAATGCCTGCCCAGCGGGACAGGCGGATCAGGTGCAGTACCCCCGAAAGCCCAAGCGCGACCCCTGTGGACCGCCCATCGGGCGCGACAACCCAAAGCAGCAACGCTACGAGCAAGGCCAACAATGCGACTTTATCAAAACGCTGCATCGGTGGGGCCGGCAGGCGCGTGGCACTGCGTTTGACCAACCAGTTGCGGGTGAATGACGGCACGACACGACCGCCAATTACGGCGATCATCATCAGCCCTGCGCCCAGACCAATACGCAGCCCGACACCCTGCGCCGCATATGCGCCCTGGGCGGCCTCCCAGTGAAACACGCCATTGCCAAGCGCCAGAACGCACAGCATCGCCAGTACGATCAGGTTGCGCCAGTTCTTACCCGCGATAATCTCGCGGGCGATGACGGCCGCAAGCGCCAGCGGCATCGCCAGATCCACCAGACCTACCAGCAGCGGTGGCAGTATAGCCGACACCGCAACTGCGATCCGCCCCGCGACCCAAAGACCAAACAGGCCCGCCAAGGGCCAACCGACAATCGGCAACCGTCCTGTCCAGTTGGGCACTGCGGTCAGCAGGAACCCTGCTGCCACGGCCGTCAGATATCCGAACAGAAACTCATGCGCGTGCCAAGACACAGGATCGAACGCCGTCGGCAACGTCATGTGTCCCGATAGCATTGGCACCCAAAACGCCATCGCCAGTGCCGCCCAAACAGTGGCACCCAGAAAGAACGGGCGGAACCCGTAGGTAAAAAGCGTCGGTCCACGCCATGCCCGCATTTGCTCTGCTGTGGTGGTCATCATCATGTCCTTTGATCAGATTGTAGCAGCCTTGCCAGTCTTAGCGCGCCAACACCAGATCAGCGCGCAATCCGCCCAGGCGCGCGCTGTTATTCAGGCGCAGCGCGCCACCATGATTGCGCGCAATATCGGCAACGATTGCCAGCCCCAGCCCAACGCCTGTGCCCTGATCCTGATTGCGCGCAGGGTCAAGGCGGGCAAAGGGGCGCAGAGCCTCATCGCGCTGCGCGGCTGGAATGCCGGGGCCATTGTCCTCGACGGAAAAGCGGATCGCGCGATCACTCAGCGCCAGCGACACCTCGCACCGCGTGCCATACCGCAAAGCATTGCCGATCAGGTTTTCCAACGCGCGCCGTATCGCCATCGGCCCCAACGACACCACTTGGGCTGGCTCAACACCGTCAAGCGCGCCAAGATAGGCCGCCTGCCCCATACGCTGCGCATCGGCAATAACCTGTTCCAACAGCGCAGCCGGATTAACCAGATCGGTTTCATCGCCCGCATCGCCGCGCGCAAAATCAAGGAACCCGTCAAGCAGACGCTGCATATCATCCACATCACGGATCAGGGGGGCTGCATCGTCAGGATCATCCAGCAGGCTAAGGCCAAGACGCAACCGCGTCAGTGGCGTGCGCAGATCGTGGCTGACACCCGACAGCATCATCGTGCGGGCCGCCGTCTGGCGCTCGATCCGGTTGCGCATATCCAGAAACGCCGCCCCCGCCGCACGCACTTCGGTCGCACCGGACGGTGTGTAAGGCACCACCCGTCCCTTGCCATAGTCTGACGACGCAGCAGCCAACCGCTTGATCGGGCGCAGTTGATTGCGCAGGTAAACAAAGGCGATCATCGTCAATATGACGCCCAAGACAACCATCAAGACCAGCAATTGATGCGGATTTGACGCCGACACCCGCGCGCGGGCAAATTCAACCAGCATCGTGCCGTGGCGCGTATCGAACCAAAGGGCGATGTCGCGATCATCCGGCAGGTCTACAATGCGCAGTTCTGACAGCTCCGCGCGCAGGGTCCGCATCACCACAAGCCCCGAGAAATCGTAAAACCGCCGCATATCCGCGGTTGGCATCGGCTGGGCCGGCAGGGTTATCTCTAACTCCAGCGGACCAGCAAGGGCTTGACCGTCACGCTGTGCCGTCACCAAATCAGGCGCGTTTTCAACAGCTTGCGTCAGGAATGCCAGATCAAGCTGCACCGACTGGGTCATCTGTTCGGTCACGCCCTCAAAGTGGCGCTGGATAAACACGATCGAAACCACCAACTGCAGCGAAATCACCGGCAGTAGCAGGATCAAAGCAGCGCGCCCATAAAGCGACCGCGGCATGTAATGTTTGAGCATCCCAAAGAACATGGGCTAAGGGTAGCGGGCCGGATCATGCGGGGAAAGCACGAAGCGATGCAGAGTAGCGATTTTAACCCGACCGCCGGTGCGGCCGAAAACCTTGCCGATGGGCTGCGCCGCGTGTTGGCGCCCAATCCGTCACCCATGACCTTCCGTGGAACCAACACATATCTGTTGGGCACAAGCGAGCTTGCGGTGATTGACCCCGGCCCTGATGATCCGCGCCACCTCGCGGCCCTTGTGGCGGCCATCGGTGGCGCGCGCGTATCGCAGATAATCGTCACGCATTCCCACGTGGACCACTCGCCGTTAGCGGCGCGGCTGTCACGGGTTGTCGATGCACCAATCAGTGCTTTTGGCGGGGCAACAGCCGGGCGCTCCAAGGTGATGACAGATCTGGCACTAGCGGGCCTTGTGGGCGGCGGCGAAGGGATAGATCACAGCTTTGCACCTGATCTGACGCTTGCAGATGGTGCGCGACTTAAGGGGGGTTTTGGTGAACTTGGCGTTCTGCACACGCCGGGCCATCTGGGTAACCACATTTGTCTGATCTGGGATGATCAGGTCTTTACCGGCGATCATGTGATGGGCTGGGCAAGCTCGCTTGTGTCGCCACCTGACGGGGATCTTGGGGATTTCATGACATCCTGCGCACGCCTGCGCGATGTGCCTGCACAGCGCTATCACAGCGGCCATGGCGCACCGATTGGCGCACCGCGCGAACGGCTCGACTGGCTAATCGCACATCGCGAGGGGCGCAGCGCACAAATCTTGCGTGTCTTGGGTGATACGGCGGCAACCCCTGACCAGCTGACAGCGCGGATTTATGATGATATTCCATCCGCCCTCTTGCCTGTCGCCAAGCGCAATGTCTTAGCCCATCTTATTGATCTTGCATCTAAAAATATGGTGAGCGCGACGCCACACCTTAGTCACGACGCAGTTTTCGCACTGGTCACGTAAATCAGTGCACTTTTCTGCGTTAACCCACTGGACGCACCCAAATCTGGTTGCTATACGGCCCAAGGTTTTCCGGCGTAGCTCAGCGGTAGAGCAGTTGACTGTTAATCAATTGGTCGTAGGTT
>CALAGN010000118.1 GCA_937891785.1 uncultured Octadecabacter sp. | reverse complement strand
CTGAAATCAGAGACGCCGCATGAAATCGGCGGACAACACCTTTGACAAACACCGTGGTCGTGGCCCGAACGGCCGAAACGGGGCCAGCCATGCTAAGTGCGAGATCTATCGAGTGGATCGCTTGCATCAGAAGCACACCACCGCCATCGCGTTCATATGTGCCACGACCCAGTTCGTCATAATAGTCCTGCCCGCGCCACAGCGGGGCGGCTATTTCAACAAGGCCAAGGTTTCGAAGCTTACCGCTAGTGATGAGACGTGCCGGGACTTTGGACGACGCGGGTGCACGATGTTGAGCACGTTCGGCGCGGCGCGAGACAATCGTTTCAAGGCCCAACATGCCGCGCGCGTCCGACAGCGCCATCACAAGGGTCTTGGCAATCATGCCAGTCCAGATAGGCGTGGCCCCGGCCGGTTGCTGGGTGTCGACGTTTGTCATGACGATATCCTCAATTCCTATCCAAGGCGCGAGAGGCCGATGTGCCAAAAACTTGGGAGGCTGCGTTGGATTGGCAGGAGGATTATGTCGGGGAGCTGTTGAGAGGGTGGAACCAGCCGCCGACGCCGAAACTGGGCGTTCATGCTGCGCGATGCACCATGGGGCATAAGACGCGGTAAGCAGACATAGACCACCAGTTTGATTACCCACCTGAGATTGTGATCAAGTCGTAAATCCCCATGCGACTCCGTCTTGCGCGCCCACATCGGCGCGACGCTTCGCACGTCAGACCGGTTGACCTAGCAAAGCACAACCATCCGGCCAAAAAAGCCGGTATTCACGCCTGTCTCAAGATTTCATGTATTGGCTCAACGATGACTGCTAAGTACAAACCGCTGTTGCGATCACTTCGACTTTAAGCTCTTTGCGCGCAAGTCGTGCTTCGCCGCATGCGCGCGTGGGCTTGGCCTTGTGGTACCTATGCATCCCGTACCCCATTAATTTCATCGAAGTCATTCATGTCTGACAGCCAGATGATCGCCTGAAGAATGCGGTCAGGAGAAGATCCGACCTTGGCCAGCAAGGCTTCAACCCGCGACAGGCAGTATTTGGTTTGTTCAGCAACGGTGTCTCCCGCGCCGACTTGCCCACAAAGATATGCGACGCCGTTATGCGTGACAATTTTGCTCATGCGCGCGCTGGATTCAATGCGCTGGATCATTCTTTCACCTCATTGATTTCAGAAGCGGCCATCGCCGCAAGTTCGCCCATGGTGACGGGCTTGAGCGGAGGGCGGATGCGATAATATCCAGTGTCGTCCAAAGAAATATTATTGGCTGTCGCCAAGATTTGCGAGACAGATAGCCCGCAATAGCGCCCTTGGCAGGGGCCCATTCCAGATCGACCAAACGCCTTGGCTTGGTTCGGGCCTAGGCAGCCCAACCCCGCGAAACGGCGTATGTCGCCGGCAGTCACCTCTTCGCAGCGGCATATAATCGTCGCGTCTTGCGGCGCAATCGCACCCGCATAGGGCGGATAGGCAGCATCGATGAAGGGGCGTGCCGCGCATTCGATGGCCAGATGTTTGCGCAGTTTGCGGGCCGCGGCGTCGCGGTCTGGTCTGGAAATGCCTTCAAGGTCATGGGCGATCTCTAGGGCAGCTATCTCACCTGCAAAAGCGGCCGCTTTTGCGCCGCCGATCCCAGCCCCGTCGCCTGCGATAAAGACTGTAGCAACGGCCGAGCGCCCCCAAGCGTCACACTCCGGCACAAAGCAGTTTTGTGCGGCGTCCCACAGATGCGGAATATCGATGGAGCGCGCCGCTTGTGTGTTGGGGATAACGCCGTGGTGCAGCAGTACTGTATCGCATTCAATACGGTGCGCCGATTTGCCAATGTAAAAGCTGATGGCTTGCGCGGCCTGATCGCCTTCGATCGTGATGCCGGTGGCGCCGACGTGGCGCGGGATGCCAGCACGGCGCAGCTCCCACAGCATCCGAAGCCCTTTGACAAGATACGGCCAGCCGCGCAACGCACCACCCAAATGGCGCATTGATCTTAGCAGGTCTCGCGTCGTTTGTGTTTCAATAAGCGCAAGCGGCGGAACCCCCGCACGCACCATCTGCGTGGCAATAAGATACAATAGCGGACCCGATCCGACCAAGACCGCGCCTTGGCAGGCAATTCCCGATTGCTTGAGCAGGATTTGCGCTGCCCCCGCTGTCATGACGCCAGGCAAGGTCCATCCGGACAACGGCATGGGCCGTTCCAACGCTCCGGTCGCCAAGAGAATTCTCTTACCAACGGCAAGCGCACCTGTGCCATTTTGAGTGAAGGCCACCCGTGTGCCTTCTTCGATTTGCCACACCACGGCTCCCTTGAGAAGGGTGATGTTGTCGTGATGCAAGCCCTTGGTCAGGGCCAAGCCGTGGGTGTACTCTTTGCCCAGTATGTCGCTTCGAACGGCGCTGGCACGGTCGACATTGCGGTAGATTTGCCCCCCCGCAACAGGCTGTTCGTCAAGAATAAGCACGCTAATTCCAAGTTCGGCGGCGCGACGGGCGGCGGACATTCCGGCAGGTCCGGCACCGATGATGATCAGATCGACATTATACATCGTGAACCCTATCGGCAGAAGGCATACCAACTTTCATGCCCTCGGCGACCTGCAACATGCAGGCCTGAACGGTCATGCCGTCAATTAGGACTAAACAATCATAGCAAGCACCCATCATGCAAAACGGACCGCGGGGTGCGCCAGATACAGGCGTGTGTCGAAACGGCATAACCCCAGCGACGAGTAATGCGCCCGCAAGGTTCTCGCCCAGCGGCAGCATCAAGTCCTCCTCTTCAAACCGGACCAGCACGTGATCACTTTGGGGATCTATTTCACGAAAGGGTGAATCGGTCTTCACTGAAAGCCTCCAGATTTGGTGCGCCGTCAGTTCCTTCCAGCCAGTCAGGCAGGAAACGGGCATGTGCGGCGGCAAGTGTAACGCCGCTGTGGCAGGTCACAAGATAAGCACCCGGCATGTCGGGGCTTTCTTGATAAATGGGCAAGCCGTCCGGGGAAAGAATGCGCAGTGCGCCCCAACTGCGGACCAACTGCGCCTTGGCAAGTGATGGAAAAGCGGCGACCGCTTCGGCCGCAAGCCCGGAAAGACCTGTCTGGGTGACGCCATTGTTCAGACCGACCTCTTCGTTGGTAGCGCCAATTTGAATGCCGCCTTCGTCTGTCTGGCGCGCGATAAGGGAGGGGCGATTGATCAGTTTCGGCAATTTTTCGGTGATCATGACTTGCCCGCGCTGCGGCCTGATCGGGGCTTTGAAACCCAACACGGGTCCCAGTGACATCGCGCCAAGCCCTGCGGACAGAACGATTTTTCGTGCGTGCACCTCGGTGCCATCCGCACAAGAAACGCGGAACAAATCAGGTTTATCCGCATGGGTCACATGCTTGCCAGTCAGGACTTGCCCGCCCAATCGGCGCACATCGTCGGCAAGCGCCCGCAGAAGGTTCAGCGGATTCGCATGGCCGTCCTGACGATGTAGGATCGCCCCCACGACCTTTGGTCCAATCGCCGGTTCTTCGCGACGCAGCGCATTGTGACCCAGAACTTCAAACGGATAATCACCGCCCAATTTTTCTTTAAGAACTTCGTATTGTGAGACAGTCGCCTCAAGGCTTTCTTCGGAAAAGTGGAGATCGTAGCCCCCGTTTTGCTCCAGCCCTAGATCATGCCCCGTTGCATCACTAAGCTCTGCGGCAAAGCCGGCCCATGCAGCGGCAGAGGTCTGTGACCATTGTGCATAGCGCGGTTGCTTCATGCCCTTGGATTGCACCCAGACAAGGCCGAAATTACCTCGGCTTGCACGGAATGATCCGTCGTCGCCATCCAGAACCGTAACCCGAAGCCCGCGTTTGAGCAGACCCCAAGCGGTCGAAAGGCCAACAATTCCGCCGCCGATGATAGCGTAGTCCGATGCCATAAGATGCCTTTCAAAGGGGTAGCTGTGGTGGCGCGCAAACGCCACCATGTGATTGGGTTTTGGTTAGCAGCCGCAGCGACTTGGTCGAGGATCGCTTGATCCCATTCGACACCGACATCTTCCAGAACCTGTGGCCAAACTTCAACGCGTACTTTCGCGGACACTGCGGCGAGATCTTCGTCAGTTAGCGCGGCAACGGTCGCGCCCAACTCATCAACCAAACGCTGCTCGTTGCGGTTCTGATCGGCTTCAGCAACCGTCCAGTGCGTTGCCTCGAAAGCCGCTGCGTGTTCAGCCAAAACAGCCTGATCTTCGTTGGACAAGGATGCCATTATTTCGTTTGAGATGATCATGTACCAGACTTCAAAATGCGTGTTGGCAGGGATGTAGGTCTTGGTTGTATCGCGGAACGAGGCATAATAGCCTTCTGCACCTGAGCCGATTACACCATCAACAACACCTGTCTGCACGGCAGTGAAGGCCTCTGAAAACGGGATCGGTGATGCGATGTAACCCAGGGCGACGCCGCTGAAGTATAGCGGATAGGCTGCGGGCAATGTGATGTCTTGCTCGGCACAAAGACCCGTCATGACGTCACGCACCACGCCGCCCGGACGATAAAAAGCGCGCGCTTGTGCCCATGTTTCGGCCATATACGGGAAGGACGAGATTTGCATGCGGCGTGTCTGTCGTCAGGTTTTTTGGAGCCAATGGCAGCTTAATCTAAGAGAGAGTTCGGCTCATCTGGTTGGTTGTATTATGCGGTGCGTTGTCCGTGATGCAAGCGGCGCGCTTCGAGCGTCTTTCGTTTGACCCTTTCCCTTTGTTGTAGAGTGGCTTCGTGGCGTTCGACGTAGACGTCAGTAGGTGTGACGTTGTCCAGGCTCTCGTGATATCGCTGATTGTTGTAAGGATCGACAAAGGCTTCGGTTGAAATTGACAGCCCCCGCCCCTTGCGGTTGGGGGCCGCAAGTCCGATGTCCTTCGTCAAATTGGGTTCTTTAGCATCGCAACGGCGCCGGTGAACTCGCGCTGGTAATAGGCTTGGTCGTCTTCGCCGAAGCCCGGTCCTCGGCCAAGTGTGCGCGCCTGCTGGAAAAATCCTTTGGCCGCATCGCCTTGCCCAATCTTGCTGACCACCAGAGAGGCCAGGAACGGCGCGCCATTCTCAACGTCCTCAACCATTGTCGCCTCGAGCGCCTGCGTCACCTTGCCAATGGACCCAGGCATATAGAGCCCCATCGTGCGCGCAAGATGGCCGTAGGTCATCGGCACATCTGCGGCGGACAATCCAGCCAGATGCGTCCTGATGCGATCGCGCAACGCAGTGCTTGCGTTGGCAGCTTTTGCGGCAGCACGCGGGGCGGGAATTTCATGGGCGGTGCCATCTGCGGCGATTTCAGCCGCCCAGATCCGCGTGCTGGATCGCACGATCAGCCGCGTCTTTCCCGCATCCGCCTCGGTTCCGGTTTCAGATTGGCTGACAACCTCGCCCGATTGCATCGCGGCCTGCAGGGTTTCTACGTCCATCCCCAGCCGCGGCGCAAGATAATCGGGAGAGATCAGAAACTGGTCATC
The DNA here is from genome assembly GCA_937891785.1 of uncultured Octadecabacter sp. Classification (GTDB taxonomy): domain Bacteria; phylum Pseudomonadota; class Alphaproteobacteria; order Rhodobacterales; family Rhodobacteraceae; genus SW4. The sequence continues at coordinate 13,554 of CALAGN010000118.1, read as the reverse complement.
CTCGCGCATGATCGCATCGGGTGGGACGGGGCGATATAGCAAAGGGCGCTTTGGCTGTTGGTCATCGCCTGGTCCGGAGTTGTAATACGGGGTCTCGCCTGCGCCATGGTCCGTCACGTCGATGATATCGCGCACCTCGGGTACAGCGGCTCGGATCATCGTTTCCACACCGCCGCGAAGCGTCGCGGCAGAGGCGGCACAACCCTGGCATCCCCCAGACATCAACATGCTGACAACGCCATCCTTCACGACTGTGACGCTGACGTGCCCGCCGTGGGCGGCAATCGCCGGATTGGCCTGTCGGTCTAGAACCTCTTGGACCGCAAGAAGGATCTCGCCGTCGCTCCTGGCTTGGCCAGAGGTCCTGGCGCTTTGACCCAAAGGCGCTGAAGACCGCGCCACGCTACCGCGAAGTGCATCGGCAATCAGTCGTTTCAGGTCGCCCCAATTGCTGTCATCGGTCTTGACTACGGCCACTACCGCGCCTGAGACATCAACCATTTTCACCCCGGAAATCGCAAATAGCGCTTCGGCTAAAGGGGCGCCCTGCGCCGCAGCTGCATCGGGAAAACTCGCCAGAGCACAGTCCTGCACGTCCCTGTCCAAAACAAATCGCATGCTGTGCGGATCAGCGGGCGAGGTTTCGGCACGGATACGCAGTGGAGCCGTCAGATCAGACATCTTCAACCTCGGCGGCCAGCATGCCACGCAGGTGGCTAAAGGTATAAATGCCCGAACTGTGGCCATCGCTGAAGCTGACGCCGATGGCATAATTGCCAAGGCTCCAAATCCGGGTCGGCGCGATGTTCAGCGGGACAGTTGACGGAACCAGCACCGCGCGCCCACTCATCTCATCGATACAGGCTGCACAGCGGCACGCCAGACGCAGATCGCGCACGTTGATCTGCTGATCGTGCCCATCCTGCCAACGCAAGACCAGATTGCGCCCGTCGCGGCGATCCAGCATTACTGGAACTTCAGCGGCACCACCGGCGTGGGCCGCATGGGCTGCAGGCTTTGGTTTGCTGGCGTCATCGGCCCATTGCCAATCAAACGGCGTCGGAATGCCAGCGGCGTCGCGCTCGCGGCCGGACAGGATCGCGGCAATGTCGCGGTAGACAGCCGCAGCAGGTACGTCCGGGTGCGCAATTACCAAAGGGCGGCCCTCATCGCCACAATCCACTATGGCGGGATCAAGCGGAATGGCCCCCAGAAACGGGATACCTAAGCTGGCCGCGATTTTGGCGCCACCGCCTTGATGGAAAATGTGCGTGACCTCATTGCAAGAAGGGCAGGTAAACCCGCTCATGTTCTCGACGATGCCAAGGATTGGCACCTTGACCTGCTCCATCATACGAATGCCGCGTCGGGCGATTTTCAGGCTGACATCCTGCGGCGTGCTGACGACAACAGCGCCGGTCAGTGGAAAGGCCTGCGCCAGCGTCAGTTGTGTGTCGCCCGTGCCGGGGGGCAGATCAAGGATCAGATAGTCGAGCTTGCCCCATTCCACTTCTAGAATGAACATGCGCAGGTATTTCGTTACCATAGGCCCGCGCAGAATGGCGGGTTTGTCGTCATCGGTCAGCATGCCCATCGACATGACTTTGATCCCGTACGCAATCGCAGGGATCACCTTGCCCGCAGGTGACATCATTGGGGCTTTTCCAGTCTCGATCCCCAACATTCCTGGCACAGAGGGGCCGTAAAGATCAGCGTCCACCAGCCCGACCACCGCACCTTGCGCCGCCAAGGCCAATGCCAGATTGGTGCTGACGGTGCTTTTGCCGACACCGCCCTTGCCGCTGGCGACCGCAATGATCTGTCCAAGGTGCGCCATGCCGGAGTCGCCAGCTGGGCTGGATGTGGCTTGTGCCGTCGTCATGATATTTCCTTTGATTTGTGGTTTGGCATTGTTGCCTTTCGGCTTTCGCTTGCGGCGAAATTGACACAAAGACAGCCGAGATCTGCCGGAGCCAGTTCAGCGTCGACGCACGCGCAATAGCTGGCCGCGCCGCTGTCCGAAAAATGTCGGCAGTCGCCGCATGTGCCAAAGGCGACGGTGCCGCGAATTTTGGCCAGCTCTCCTGCCAATGCGGGCAAAGCCTGCCGCAACGCCCTGCGCAGCCTGCCCTCAAGCTGATCAATGGCTTCCGACAGGTCGCGCAAAGGATCATAACGCATGATTTCCTGCCCGCTGCGCGTTAGGTCCAACCGAACGCTGCGACGGTCATCGACTGCCTGATATCGGACAAGAAAGCCCTTTTGCATCAAAGATTTAATGATTTGCGATGCAGTGCCCCGCGTGGTGGCATTAAAGCTGGCAAACGCCGATGGCGTCCGGGAAAGTTGATTGGCGCGCGCGAAAAACCGCATGGCCGTCCATTGCACCGCCGTCAGGTCTGATCCTGCATCGGCCCCGCGCGTCGCACGCCCAAGATAGACGAGCAGTTCGGCGATTTCTTCCGTTGTGGTTGGGTTGTCAGTCATGGAGCATTAATAGCGCTTCGAAACTTTATTGACAAGCCAATCTTATCGAGATTAGTATCGAAGCGAAATCAAATGTGCAGAAAATGAACAAACCTTTCCCTCCGCCCCGAATGGCCCGTAAACAAACGCCGCGCCCAGAATTTCTGGACGCGCCCACCGAAGCACGGCTTGCCAGATGCTGGCGCGACAAAGGCGACGTTGCAGCCCGCAATCGATTGGTCACATCGCACCACGCCCTTGCTTTGGCGGCAGCCAGCCGAGCAGGGGGCAAAGGCCGCCAATTAGATAACGATATTCTGCAGCATGCAAATATCGGGTTGTTGAAGGCGGCTGATCGCTTCGACCCTGACAAGGGGTTTCGTTTCTCTACCTATGCCGCATGGTGGATCAGGGCGGAAATCCAGGACTACAAGATCCGGGGTTGGTCGTTGGTGCGGCTTCCGAATTCAGCGTCCAGCCGCAAGTTGTTTCATAATCTGAAACGTGTCGAAACCCGACTTGTGGCAACAGGTGAAGTTCCACCCGAACGGCTTGTTGACCGGATTGCGACTGAGCTCGCGGTTACGCCCGAACAGGTTGTGTCGATGCAACAAAGACTGGCCGCCCCGGATGGGTCCCTAAATCGCCCCGTCGGTGACGATGGTGGCACAACACAACTGCAAGATCTGCTTGAGGACCCTAATGCGGACGTCGAAAAGGAAGTTGGCGAACGTTTGGATTCTCGCGTATTCTGGGCCACAATGTCCACCTATCTGGACCGGCTTTCCAAGCGGGAACAGGAAATCATCATTGAAACCTATGTGTCCGACACACCGAAAACGCTCCTCGAGTTGGGCGATAGGTTCGGCGTTTCCCGCGAGCGTATCCGCCAGATCCGCGAAGCGGCTCTTACCCGACTGCGTGCGTCGTTTGCGGATGCTGCGGCCGCCTGATGGAGGCATAAACACAAACATCTGTAAATTCGGATTGCAAAAAATACATCTCGATCGCACAGCGCGTGCAGCCCGTTCTTGTCACGCTTGGCTCCGATATAGGCGATCGTCACATTTTCCGGCGCTCGCGCAAGGTAAATTGCTTAACCAAACGATGCTTTTTATGATCCCATTTTTGGGTTCGCGGGGGCAGCTGTATTTCGGTTGCCATTTGCGGTGCATCTTTGGCTCTTGCAATCGCCTTGGTGCTGCCACCGTGCTCTGACCGCGAGCAGGGCACTCTGTTTGTTGTGATCGCCGTCACCGCTCTTTCCACAATCGCCATGGTCGCCCACCCGGTCTTGGTTCAGGTAATGGGTCTGAACGACATTAAAAGTGGATTTCTGATCGGTGCAACGATCCATGACGTCGCGCAGGTGGTTGGCGAAGGCTATTTGATCAGTGACGAGGCCGGCGTGATTGCAACGTTCGTTAAAATGGTGAGGGTCGCGTTGCTGCCCGTGGTCACGCTCGCGTTGCTGCCCACCAAACACCAGATTGATATGATGATGCGCCACGAGCTGCGGGCAATAGATACCAACGGCGATGTGCTTGATATCCTTGTCCAGACACGCCGCAACGCGCAAGCCATGAAGCGCTTTATGGCAAGGCTGATCGTTTAATTTCGCCCCCTTCGTTCGCCGGAATAACGCGAATGTAGAAAGCCGTTTGTAGAAGTGTTCTGTCTTCTAGGAGGTGAGTTCGTCGCACATAATCAATTGACTTTGCGCTGTTCGAAGCAGTGTGTCAGTTCATGAAACCCAAAATTCTGACTACGCTCGCCACCTATGATCGCCAGCAATTCGCCAGTGACGTGGTTGCAGGTGTGACAGTGGCAATGGTTGCCCTGCCGCTGAGCCTTGCGATCGCCATTGCCTCGGGGGCAGGACCCGAAAAAGGGTTGGTGACGGCGATCGTCGCGGGCTTCCTGATATCCGTGCTCGGTGGCAGCCGCGTGCAGATCGGTGGACCGACGGGCGCGTTTATCGTTGTCGTGTTTGGTGTCATTGCCGAACATGGCTATGATGGACTTGTTCTTGCGACTTTGATGGCCGGGATCATCATGTTGGCCGCTGGGTACCTAAGGGCGGGGAACCTCGTCACTTATGTGCCCGAACCGGTCATAAACGGTTTCACAATTGGGATCGGGATCATTATTGCAACCAGCCAGATCAAGGACTTTTTCGGCCTACCGATGCCGCAACCGCCCGCAGAATTCATTGCGAAGGTCGATGCACTTTGGTCAGCCAGAGAGACAGCGAATTTTCAGGCATTGGGGATTGGCCTTGCCGCCATGGCAATGATCGTGGGGTTGCGTCACATGGCACCAAAGTTTCCGGGTCTCATCGTCGCGGTCGGGATTACATCAGCTATAGTTGCCCTGGCCCCGCTGTCGGTGGACACTATATTTTCACGGTTCGGCACCTTGCCGAGCACGCTGCCCATGCCTGCTTTTCCTACGATTAGCGTTGAACGGATCATCGAACTGCTTCCTTCTGCCCTTGTCATTGCGTTTCTTGCCAGTGTTGAATCCCTGCTGTCTGCGATGGTCGCCGATAAGATGATCGGCGGCCATCACAGGCCAAACGTCGAAGTGTTTGCTCAGGGTTTTGCCAATATCGCCTCGGCGCTGTTTGGTGGCCTTCCTGCGACGGGGGCCATCGCACGGACGGCGACGAACGTTCGCGCGGGCGGCAAAACCCCAGTTGCGGGCATCGTTCACGCGTTGACCATTCTGCTTGTTATGCTGCTGGCGGCACCGCTTGCTGGCTATCTTGCCATGCCGGCCCTTGCAGGGTTGCTGATCCTGACGGCCTGGAACATGAGCGAACCGCAGAAATGGCGCGGCTATATGCGGGCGCGGGCGTCGGATCGGGTCCTGCTTATTGTGACGCTGGTTCTGACCGTATTCGCGGACCTGACCATCGCGATCGGGGCCGGGGTCGCGTTCGGTCTTGCTTTACGCTTGCGGCGGCAGAATGCCGAAATGGAGAAAGACTGGACACCACCTGATCGCTGATCAGCCGCGCGGCTATGTCAAGGATCACAACGTGAGACCGGAAGCCCGATGCGCACTTCAAAGCCGTCCTCCTTGCCGACGCGGGGGGAATTGAGGAAAAGCTTACTCCCGATCCGTTCTGAAATTGCCGCAACAATCGCAAGGCCAAGACCGCTTCCAGCGGTGCTGGGGTTTGCACATTCAAAACGCGTGATCAGGCTGTGCAGTTTCTCTTTGGGCACGACAGGCCCTGCGTTTGCCACGCGCAATGTACCCTCTGGTGACAGCGAAACGTCTATTGGTGCCGTTTCGGCGCCGTGGCGGATAGCGTTTTCAATCAGGTTGCGACACAGGATACCAAAGGCGTCCGGGTCGAGGTCTGATATGACGGGTCCATCCGGAAGCGTAAGCACGATGCGCCCCGATGATATCGTGCGTTCTATCTCTTCGACAATAATTGCTGCGATGCCGCGCAGGTCCGAGGTTTCGTCGAGCCGCAGGCGGCCTCCTTCTGCGCGCGCCAATTGCAACAGCCTCTCCGACAGTCGGGTGAGCCGTTTCAGTGTGGACTCGATGTCTGCCGCCCGTGCAGAGGCGGCACGGTCACTTGTTTCCGATTGTAGCCGCTGCGCCTGCGCGATGGCCCCGGCTAGGGGTGTTCGCAGTTCATGTGCTGCATTGGCAGCAAAGCTGCGTTCGGCGTCGAACGCCTCTTTCAAACGCCCAAGAAGTCCGTTCAGGGTGGTCGCCATCGGAACAATTTCCGATGGCATGCCGGTCGTCGGGACCGGCGACAGGTCGCGTGCGTCGCGTGTACCAATCCCTTCGCGGAAACGTCGAATGGGGCGAAGACCTGCCCGGACCGCAAGCACAATGGCAAGCAGCGTAAGTGGTATCACCACCAAAATTGGTAGGCCAAGACCCATCTGGATTTCGCGTGCAACCGCGGCGCGATGGTCCAGCGGTTCGGCCACCGAAATGCGAACGCTGCCCTGCAAGGCATCATCGTTATAAAGTCTGTGTGTCGCCGTCTGCCGGAATCCTTTCCCGTCATAGGGGGGGAATACCTCGGGGTCGGCGGCGTGCGATTGCAGCAAGATCCGCCCAAGCGCGTCCCGGACGATATAGGTGAAAAATTCGGAATGTTCGCGGATCACGCCTAGGCGTTGGGTGACACCATCATCTTCGCGGCCGATGATTTCTTGCACGGCCAATGGCAGCAGGTGTTGCGCAGTTTCCTGTAGGGCAGAGTCGAATACCTCGTCCATTTCATGCCGCAAGTTAACCGCCGTTACTGTGGCAGTGCCGATCCATAACAGTGTTAGCACAATGCCCAGTGACAGGCCTAAACGGGCCTGAAGGCTGCGCGGAAACCTCATGACGTGCCCAGACGGTAGCCCATACCGCGTTCGGTATGGATCACGTCAGCCCCCAGTTTCTTGCGCAGGCGGCTGACATGGACTTCGATGGTGTTGCTTTCGATTTCGGCCCCGAAGGCGTAAAGTTTGTCTTCAAGTTGCGTCTTTGACAGCAGTTGACCCGGGCGTGCCAGAAATGCATCGAACAGCGCCCATTCGCGGGCGGTCAGTTGAACCGCTTTGCCGTTTTTGTGAACGCTGCGTGACGCAAGATCGATGTCCAGCGCACCATGGGTAATGATTGGGTTTGGATTGCCGCTATATCGCCGCGCGACCGATCCGATCCGCGCTGAGAGTTCGGTCAGGTCGAACGGTTTGACAAGATAATCATCAGCACCGGCATTTAGCCCTGCGATCCGGTCCGAAATCTGGTCAAGTGCGGTCAGAATGATCACCGGTGTCACGTCACCTCGGGATCGAAGGGTCTTCAGAAATCCGATACCAAGGCCATCAGGCAGCATCAGATCAAGTAGGATCAGATCATAGGCGGCCACAGCCATTGCATCGGCTGCCGCATCAAGCCGCGAAACCCAGTCCACTGACTGCCCATCGGCGGCGATCTGGTCGCGCACGGCGGTCCCCAGAACGGTGTCATCCTCGATCAGAAGAATACGCATGGCTTTCGGGTCCCTTTACTTCACAAGCCGTCCTGACCCACCTTGCTGACGCGAGACTGACGCATATCAGTGGGCGTGCTTCAGGAAGCTGTCAGGTTGGTGGCGTATAATCTGCTTAAGTTTAACGCAATCTGGAGTTTGCCGCATGATGAAGACACTGGCAATGCTCGCCGTTTTCGCGACTCTTTCAGCGGGGTCGGCGTTTGGCGACGAAGATGCCTGTATTGTCCCTATGGCCAACTGGCAGCCGCGCGAAGCGTTGGTACAGATGGCGGTGGACAATGGTTGGACCGTGCGCCGGATCAAGATCGACGATGGCTGCTACGAAATCTACGGTCGCAACGCGGAGGGGCGTCGGATCGAGGCGACGATCCACCCGCAGAGCCTGCAGGTTATTGAATTAGAATACGAGGATCATGACGATGATTAAGAAGAAGATAATGAAGATGAATGAAACACTAGCCACCGCCCACCGGTCTAAGGCAATGCTGCGTATCTGGGACCCTCTGATCCGGGTTTTTCACTGGAGTCTGGTTGTCGCTTTTGTCGTAGCCTATCTCAGTGCCGAGCAACTTAGCACGGTACATGAGATCGCGGGCTACGTTGTCGCGGGTCTGATCGCGTTCCGGTTGATCTGGGGCTTTGTCGGCGGAAAATACGCCCGTTTCTCCCAATTCTTACGCGGGCCGTCGCAGACGATCGGCTATATCGGCGATGTCGTGCGCGGCAAGGAACATCGATATCTTGGCCACAACCCAGCAGGTGCCGCAATGACCGTCGCCTTGCTGCTCACACTCGCGGGCACAGCCTTTACGGGGTGGCTGCTGGAAGACGGGGCGCGCATTGCGACGCTGCCCGAACAGCCTCAGATCATTTCTCCGGCCGACGCCGATGGCGGCGACGCAGGGCATGGCGGACGCGGTTCAGAAGCCGTCAAAGAGGTGCATGAGGTACTTGCCAACCTTATGCTGCTCTTGATCGCCGCCCATGTTGGCGGGGTGGTGCTGTCCTCTTTTCGTCACAAGGAAAACCTCGCGCGATCCATGGTCACCGGTGACAAGCGCGCAGCTGATCCCGCCGATATTTCTTGAACATTTCTGCGCCGACTGTCCCTTCGGTGCTTCCGGGGCCCCACTTTGATCGGTGGGGCCTTTTTTCTTTCCGGCGGCGTCCTGACGTTTTTCTGACGGCAAGCTGAAGCAAAAAAATGGGTGGCGTCAGGAAGACCTCAGGTTGTGTGTCCAGATTGAACCCATCACACAAGCGGAGACACAACCATGAAAAAGACACTCACACTTCTTGCTGCGACAGCCGCCCTTACCGCAGCCGTCGCAGCGCCCGTCTGGAGCGCGATGCGAACAGGCAACAGCCCGGTTCGGCCTTTCGCGGCGATCCTTGAGTTTGGTCAAGACGCCATGCCGCTGTTTCTTGCCAGTGGCGATGATGATGACGACCACGCGTACCGCAGTGGTTCACGGCACGACGATGATGACCGCGGTTGCGAATACGGTAGCGATGAAAGCCATGACGACGACGATTGTGGCGGCAGCGCCGGCAAGGCAGCGCCCGACGGCACAACACCTCCGCCGCAAAATGGTCTTTTTGGCAACGGAACCCCACCAGTCGTTGAGATCAATTGACGCTCATCCTTACATTCCCATGTCCTTAGAAAGGCACATTCCCGATGAAATCACTTCTTGCAACACTGGCGCTGACAACCGCGCTCACGCTTCCCGGCATCGCAATGGCGCGGCCGGTGACATTGACCACGATGCTGAACAATTACGGCGGCGATGGGGCTTATCTTGCGCTTTATGTCACGGATGCTTCAGGGGCCTATGCTGGCAGCCTCTGGATGGCTGGCAGTAAGTCGAAATACTACAAGCACCTCACCGACTGGGATCGTGCGACCAGCGGCAACACAGCCGAGATCGACGGGATAACCGGGGCCAGTGTAGGGTCGGGGCGGACGCTTGAGGTCACGATTGATCTGTCCGATGCGCTGTTTGATGCGGGCTATACCCTTCATATCGACGCCGCTGTCGAAGACATGCGCGATAGTCCGAACGAGGTGTCGGTGCCACTGACGACCGACGGGGCGGGCACGCCTGTCACAGGCCGCCGCTACGTCTCTGATTTCACCTACGACATGTAAGGAGGCCCGGCGATGATCCGCGCTTTGCACCGATGGCCGGGTCTTCTGGCCGCAGCCCTTCTCATTATCCTGACGCTCAGCGGGGCCGCGCTTTCGATCTTTCCGGCGGCAGAACGCCTGGCTGCACCACAGGCGGAAACCGGGCTAAGCGTTGCGACACTCGCGACTCGTATCCAAACCACCTATCCCGGCGTCGAACAAATCCGGCGGTCGCCATCGGGTCAGATTACGGCCTATTGGTTCGCGGATGGAACGCCGGGGGCGGCGGTGATTGACCCTGTGACGGGCGAAGGCGTGGGGCCTGCTGATCCCAACCCGGTCGAACGCTGGTTGACCAACCTGCACCGGTCGCTATTTCTGGGTGATGGCGGTCGGATTGCCATGGCCCTTAGTGCGGCAGCGATGCTGATCCTCGCGGTGTCGGGTTCTGCCCTAGTTGCGCACCGTGCCGGTGGTTGGCGGCGCTGGTTTGCGCCATTGCGCGGGCCTTTATCGGGACGGCTACATGTCGAAATTGCGCGGGTCGCGGTAGTAGGCCTTGCCTTGTCGTCGATGACGGCGCTTTGGATGTCGGCTTCAACCTTTGAGCTGCTTCCCATCGCGACGTCTGCGCCAGCCTTTCCAAGCGCGGTTAGCGGCGATACGGGTGTCGCGATCACATCAATCGACCTGCTGGGACAGACCCCCGTGGCCGAGTTGCGTGATTTAAACTTCCCATATTCCGGTGACGCTACTGACGTCTTCACCCTGAAGACGGATCACGGAACAGGATATCTGGATCAGGGGACGGGTGCGGCTTTGGGCTGGACCGATCTGACGGCTGGGGAGCGTGTGTCTGAAACGATCTACATGCTGCATACCGGTCAGGGAGCGGCCTTTCTCGGGATCATTCTGGGGCTGATGGCGCTTGGCGTTCCGGTGTTGGGCGTCACAGGTACCCTCGTGTGGCTTGTGGCGCGGCGCAGCAGACCGCGTATTATCGGCAACCAGCCGGCCGCCAAGGCGGAAACGATCCTGCTGGTCGGCAGCGAAGGTGGCAGCACATGGGGCTTTGCCGCGACACTTCAGCAGGCGCTGAGCGCAGCGGGCCAGACGGTCCATGTCGCGCCGATGTCCGGCTTTGGCCCACTGCGGTACGCCAAGGCGCAGCGGGTCCTGATCCTTGCCGCAACATATGGCGACGGCGATGCGCCGGAAACCGCCAAAGCTTTCCTTGATCGCCTAAAAACGCTGGGGACCGTGCCGTCGGCACCGCTTGCAGTGCTGGGGTTTGGCGATCGCAGCTATCCCAATTATTGTGGGTATGCGCAAAGGGTTGCGGCCGAGGCTGAATCGAGAGGCTGGGAGGTGTTCTTGCCTTTTGACACAATCGACCGCCAATCGCCGCAGGATTTCGCGCGCTGGGGGCGTCTGCTGGGGCAGGTGCTTGGCATTGACCTAGAGCTGACCCACCAGCCCGTTCAGCCAGCAACCCAGACGCTGACGCTGGTCTCGCGTCGCGACTACGGAGCCCAAATGCAGGCACCGACGGCAATCCTGCGCTTTGCATTGCCACGCGTGGCCCTTTGGCAAAAGCTGACAGGGCGAGGCTTTGCCCGGTTTGAAGCCGGTGATCTGTTGGGCATTGTGCCGATCGGCTCCGAAATTCCGCGACTCTATTCGCTGGCTTCCGACCAAAGAGACGGGTTCGTCGAGATTGTCGTGAAGCGCCAGCCAAGTGGGCTGTGTTCTGCGCAACTGACCCAGCTTGCGCCCGGTGATACAGCCAAGGGGTATGTTCGCCATAATCCCGGCTTCAAACCTGGCAAAGGCCGCGTTCCTCTGATCCTGATAGGGGCAGGCACTGGCATCGGCCCGCTTGCGGGGTTCATTCGTGGCAACAAAAGGCACAAGCCCATTCACTTGTTCTTTGGCATGCGCAATCCAAAGCACGACTATTTGTATGGGCAAGACCTTTCAAACTGGCAGGCTGAAGGTCGTCTGACCCGTTTGGACATGGCAGTCTCTCGCACGGCTAACCCAAATTACGTGCAGGATGCACTCCGCGCCGAGGGCGCCGAAGTGGCCCGTCTGATCCGTGACGGCGCACGCGTCATGGTCTGCGGCGGTCGCGACATGGCGGCGGGTGTCGCGGATGCGCTGGCTGATATTCTCAAACCGGACGGGATGACCCCTGTCGCGTTGAAGGCCGAGGGACGCTATGTCGAAGATGTCTACTGATCCAACGCGCCACGCGCTGCACGGGCCCACAATGGGCACACGCTGGTCAGCGCTGTTTCATGCAGACTTGGCGTTTGACCCGGACCCAGTGCGGGCAGCCTTGCAAGCTGCGGTGAACGAAGTGGACGCTCAGATGTCTACGTGGCGACCTGACAGCGATTTGATGTGCCTGAATGCGGCACCAGTGGGCGTTTGGCAGGGTGTCCCGGCGCGGTTGCTTGATGTCTTAGTGCTTGGGCGCGACATTGGGCAGGCCTCTTGCGGGGCGTTTGAAATGGGGATGGGCGATGCGGTGGCAGCATGGGGGTTCGGCGTGGACGCGGCTGATCCTGGGCAGATCCGCGCAGCGATGGACCGTGGTCAGGCTAAGAATACACTTGAGATTGATGTTGCGCGCAGTCGGGTCGGCAAAACAGCCCCTATGACACTCGATTTGAACGGGATCGCCAAAGGATATGGCGTTGATCGTCTGGCTGATACGCTTGTGGCCTTTGGTTTTTCTGCGGGCCTGGTGGGTATCGATGGTGAAATGCGCGCGATGGGCTTGAGGCCTGATGGTGCGCCATGGAACGTCGCCGTCGAAGCGCCAGACACCGAGCGCCGCACACCACATTCGGTCATTGCGTTGCACGACGCTGCGGTCGCCACTTCGGGCGACTATCGCCATTGGATCGAGGTGCAGGGCCGCCGACTGTCCCACACGATGGACCCTACAAGGGGCGCACCGCTGCTTGCGCCACCAGCGTCGGTGACCGTGATCGCTCAGACCTGTGCCCAAGCGGATGCCTGGGCTACTGCGCTTATGGTTTTGGGCGTAAAGGCGGGGGCGAAGCTGGCCGAGCAACGCGGGTTAGATGCGCTGTTTTTGGTGCGGGATGACGGTTCGGGATATCATAGTAAAACCGTTGGCCGTCTGTTCTCAGAACAGCCGTCAGAGAATGATTTGGGCCTTGATCGAGGAATCTCTAGTCCACGCTGAACAAAAAGCATCATGAACCGCTCAGCCCACCCTGAAAACGGCGGATTCAAACGGTTGTCGCAATGTTCATAGAATGGAGATTGTGATGACGATAGGCAAAAGAGCTTAGGATCGAAGCGGTCGCGTGAAGGTGAGTTCGGCCGGTCGACCAAAAGCAGCGCATCGGGCGCAGCAAGTTTTGTTCTGGCCATTGATTGAGAAAGGTATTTCCAGCGAAGAGGCCGCAGTTCAAGTTGGTGCGTCTGCCCCGTTGGCAGTCGTTGGTTTCGAGAGGCCGGAGGCATGCCACCATCACAATATTCTAGCTCTGCGCCGCCACTATCGGGGCGGTATCTCCGTTCTGAGGAACGTGACGAGATTGCAATTTGCCGTGCGCAAGGTCGCAGCATGACTGCGATAGCGCGCAAAATTGGGAGAGCAACTTCTACAGTTTCCAGAGAGTTGCGGAGGAACGCAGCGACGCGCGGTGGCAGTTTTGAGTATCGCGCGACCACCGCTGATGAGCTCATGATTAGCGAACGGCCCGCTGAGGTAGTAGAGAGGTGAGAGGTGGTTCCAGTAATTCGACCAGTCTGCAGCCAACTTAAAGTGGATCAGGGTTTCAAATCAGGCCGCTATTCTCATTGGTTCTGTTTTCCTGGCATAGGCCTCGTCTGGGATCAAGATTCCGTGGGCCGAATGCGGGGATAATCCCCCCTAAAATTAGTA
>CALAGN010000117.1 GCA_937891785.1 uncultured Octadecabacter sp. | reverse complement strand
TAACCGCTGAAGGCATCTAAGCGGGAAGCCCCCTTCAAAACAAGGTATCCCTGAGAGCCGAGGTAGACCACCTCGTCGATAGGCCAGAGATGTAAGCGCCGTAAGGTGTTCAGTTGACTGGTACTAATGGCTCGATAGGCTTGATTTGATCCAGTAAAAGTAAGACTTACTTTTGCTAGAACAAAGATACATACACACACAACACCATAAGCGTGTTTGACTTGAACAACGTTGTCCTCCCCCCGCATAAGCGGAGGGCAGCACTCTGATGTTGGCTTCTTTTTTGGTGTGGTGATCATAGCGCGAGCAAAACACCCGATCCCATCCCGAACTCGGCAGTTAAGTGCCGCTGCGCTGATGGTACTGCGTCTTAAGGCGTGGGAGAGTAAGTCATTGCCACACCTAATAAGAAGCCAAACCGTATCTCTCTTCGATGAAAACACAGACCTCTGTCGCGGGATGGAGCAGCCCGGTAGCTCGTCAGGCTCATAACCTGAAGGTCGTAGGTTCAAATCCTACTCCCGCAACCAAGGAAACCGACCCCCCGCCCGTCAAACGGCGGGTTTTTTGCATTTGCGGGTCCGATAACGCAAGAATTGCCGCCAAATCCCCAGTTAATTCAATGATATGGCCGTTCGGAGCTGTCGTCTCCGGGATCATACGGACCTCGGTCACGAGACCGCGTAGCAGTACTATCGCCTCTGACTTCGTAGCCTCATTGTTGAGACTGTCAGCGAGGGCTGCGATCTTGGCGCCGTAGACTTGTGCGAGGGCAGGGTGCAGCAGAATGGGCTCCGCTTCAGGCACTGCGGCCAGCTTGACGTCCAACTCGGTCTTGCGGGCCTCCAGTGTATCCATCTTCTCCTTCATTGACGCGTGGAACATGCCGTTGCTGATCGCCTCGAGCATATTGTCGATTTGTTTGGTTATGGCTTTAAGCTCGGTCCCGTAAGATCCCCGAGCGGACTGTGTCTCTTTTTGCAGCTGGTTCCATTCGCGTTGATATTCCGCGACGAACTCTGTCAGCATCGCGGGATTAAGAAGTTTGGTTTTGAGCCCGCCGAGGACGCGCGCCTCAACGTCCTCACGTGCGATCAGCCGTCGGTTCTTGCAGGTGCCTTTGTTGCGGGCGGTTGCACAGCCGTATTTAGTCTTGTTCATGAGGGTGTAGGACCCACCACAGCACCCGCACTTCAACATACCTGAAAACAGATACTTGGCGCGGTGACCTTCGTTGAGCGGGTTGTCATTATTGGCGCGCGCCGTCAGCACGTTCTCGCGGATATAGCCTTGGCGGTCTTTGACGCGCATCCAAAGATCGTCGTCGAGGATGCGCAACGCGGGCACTGGGTTCCGCGTCCACTCTTCTGCCGGATTCAATCGCGCTTGGCGTTTGCCAGTCTCGGGATGGCTTACAAAATGCTGGCGGTTCCAGACACGCATCCCAACGTAGAGTTCATTGTTGAGGATGCCAGTGCCGCGCTTCCAGTTGCCTTGGATCGTGGAAAAGGTCCATTCGCCGGAGATCTTGCCAGAGCTCGGGGAGGGCACGCCTTCGGCATTTAATGCGATGGCGATTGCGCGGGCGGATTGACCTTGGTCGTAGTCCCTGAAGATGCGGCGGATGACCGATGCCTCATCGTCTTTGATGGTGAGATCGCCTGTGGTCCATGTGCCGTCGGGCAGGGGCTGTCTGTCCACGCGGTAGCCGTAGCTGCGCCCGCCTGCGGATTTGCCCTTCAGCACACGGCCTTCTTGGCCACGGTGGGTCTTGGCGCCAAGGTCTTTGGAATACATCGCGTTCATCGTGCCCTTCATGCCGATGTGCATCTCGGTCACGAGGCCTTCCGATTGGGTGAAGATCTTTCCATCTTGAAACAGGAGCCGTTTGTAGAAACCCGCGATGTGTTCTTGATCACGAGACAGGCGGTCAAGGGATTCAGCGACGACCACATCAAAGTGCCCGTCCATCGCGGCCTGCCTCAGGCGCTCAAACCCGGGGCGGCGGTCGGTCTTGCCGCTGATAGCTTCGTCACTAAACACTTCCGTCACGGGCCAACCTTGCGCATCGCAAAGCCTGCGGCAAAGCCGGATCTGATCTTCAACCGACGCTGGTGACTGCATATCTGTTGAGTAGCGTGCGTAGATGGCTACGCGCTTTTGTCGGGTGTTAGTCATGAGAGTGTTCCTTCACTGACGTGATCGTTCATCGTCGCTAAGTGCAATGCAAACGCATGACGTGCGGCTTGGCGTGCCAAAAGGTGGATCACGCAGATAATTTTAGGGTGGGAAGGCCGAGGGCCTTTGGCAAGGGACAGCCCTACATAATTTGCAGTGGGTACTGCGGAGGGCTGCGGGCGTGGGGGCTTTCTCAAGCTCAGGGGCTTTCTAAGTGATATCATGGCAAAGTGTCTCCGTTCGCCCCAAGCCGTTGAAAACAGGGGCGTTATCTAAATTTGAAGTTGGTGATCAGCAGTGATCGGCTCTCGAAAACTATTTAGTCCACCTTTTTTGCAAAAACTCGCAATTATCTGAAAAAAGATTCAAAGAAATGTGGATAAGATGGGGCAACGATGCTGCCGACGCCACTAAAGCCCTTGCGAAAAAGGGGTTTGCGCGCAAAATCGGGATCGGAAGAAAATGGTGAAACTTATTGTCCATGGGCAAGCCGCTGGGGCAGGGTTGGTGGCGCCGGTAATTAAATAGTGAGGGAAATCGCTGCTTCAGGCGGTAACGGGCTAACCGCGGCAAGAGGCTCAGTTGCCTCAAAGATGACTTGCGGTAGGGCAGCCCATCGATGGCCGACACGAAGCTGACATCGACGCGAACGGCCCTTACCGGACCTTCACCCAACCTCGGCCATACTGCAACGCGGCCCGTCGAACCGGACTTTCGCTGCAGTGCTGCAATCGCGGCGTCTGCGAATTCACAGTTTGCGGGACAAACTGGCCTTCTGCGGGTGCAACTATTGCCTACGCAGCATCAGCTCGCGT
>CALAGN010000116.1 GCA_937891785.1 uncultured Octadecabacter sp. | reverse complement strand
CACGCTGGATGAAATCAGAGGGAACAGGTAGGAAGTGTCAGACTCAGAACACTAGAGTGCGGATGAAGGTGAATGTTCCCGCCACATCGTCATCCGTCACGACCAACGGCTGATTCAGCCGATCGTGGACGTAGTAGTTGATCGGCCCAAGTTCGGCCATGATGCGCTGGTGGGTCCAGCCCAATCGAACCCAAACCCTCGTCAAAGCTAGGACTCCATCGTTTTGCCAACTCTTCTGAGATACGCGATATCCTACCCCCCTGCCATGTACGGCATAAGGACAACTTCACTTTTTGGTCCAATTTGAGTGAACCATGCCTCTCGGTAGATAAGCCCGTCGAGCGCGAGAGAGACCCCGCGCTCGATCTGGGGTTTGAGGCCTGGGTAGTCGCACGAAAGTTGGTCCAGCAATTCCTTGAAATTTCTGGCCTCGACTTCGACCTGCGCTTGCCCATCGGTAAACCGGCGCAATGACCCCCAGATTATCACCGCCACCATCCCTTTAGGCCTTTGACAGGGCGTTGAGTATTCGCGGCGGCGACATCGGCAGGCGGTTCATGCGCGTGCCGATCGCCCTCGATACTGCGTTTGACATTGCGGCAAGCGGTGGGACGATCGGTGTTTCCCCTACGCCGCGCACGCCGTAGGGGTGACCAGGGTTTGGAATTTCAAGGATCACCGTCTCGATTGGCGGCAGGTCCGAAGCAACCGGCACGCGGTAGTCCAGAAAACCTGGATTCTGCAATCGCCCGTCCGCACCATATATATACTCTTCATTCAACGCCCAGCCGATGCCTTGCACTGCCCCGCCTTGCATCTGCCCTTCGACATAAGACGGATGCACAGCTTTGCCTGCATCCTGGAATACAGTGTAGCGCAGCACCTTGGTCGCTCCCGTTTCGCGATCAACCTCGACATCGACGAGGTGAACGCCAAAGCTGACGCCCGCGCCATCCGCGTTGTACTCATAGTGGCCTGCAATCGGCCCCCCCGTGTTGAACGACACGGCGGCGATTTCGGCTAGCGCCATTGGCGGGAACATCCCCGCATTAGGGCCAGCAGGCTTGGCAGCACCATCTTCCCAGACCACTGCCTCTTCGTCGATGCCCCAGATACGTGCCGCGCGACGGCACATCTTGGCGATGGCGTCGCGTGCAGCTTCTATGGTCGCAAGGCCAACAGCAAAGGTCACACGGCTGCCATCCGTCACGTCGTTGTGGCCAAGTGAACTGGTGTCGGCGATGATCGTTCGGATCTTGTCGTAAGGAACGCCAAGTTCTTCTGCCGCCATCTGGCTGATCGCAGCGCGCGAACCGCCGATGTCTGGGTTACCTTCGGTGATACCAACGGTGCCGTCGGTGTTAACATTCAACGAAACGCAGGTGTTGCCGCCAAAGTTGAACCAGAACCCCGCCGACAGCCCGCGTCCTTGCCCTTCGGCCAACGGCGCCGAATAGTGCGGGTGGGCTTTTGCGGCCTCAAGCGTAGCTATAAGGCCGATGTCGTCGAAAGTTGGGCCGTAAGATGACCGCGTCCCCTTGCGGGCAGCGTTCTGAAGCCGAACGTCTAGCGGGTCGAGCCCAAGCTTCTGGCAAAGCTCGTCGACAACGCTTTCGACCGCATAGATCGCTTGCGGTGCACCGGGCGCCCGGTAGGCGGCTTCCTTCGGGCGGTTGGTGAGGATGTTCCAACCAAGCGTCCGGACTGCCTGCAGATCATAGGCTGCAAACGCTGCCTGCGCCCCCATGTCAACTGTGCCGCAGGGAAACGCCCCGCCAGAATAGCGAAGATGCGCCTCACCAGCCGTGATGCGACCATCGCGGGTCATCCCGATCTTGACGTCGATCGAGGCAGAAACGGTGGGACCAGTCGCCTTGAATACCTCGTCCCTCGACATGACGATCTTCACTGGGCGGCCAGTCTTGCGTGACAGGGCAAGGGCAACTGGTTCGATGAACACCGTGGTCTTACCACCAAATCCTCCACCGATTTCTGAGGCCGTGACGCGCAACTGGCTCGCCTCCATCCCAAGCATCGCGGCGCAAAGCGCGCGGACGTTGTATTGTCCCTGCGTGCAGCACCACAGATCAGCCTTGCCATCGCCTGTCATTGAGGCGAGGCAGGCATGCGGCTCGATATAGCCTTGATGGGTGGCTGCCGTGGTAAAACTACGCTCGACCACAAGATCGGCCTTGGTAAACCCCGCGACCAGGTCACCATGGCCGAACTCGCAATGGTTCGTGACGTTCTGCGACATTCCGTCTGGGACAGTTTCCAGGCTGCGGCCCTGTTGCACCACGGGCGCATCATCACGCATTGCTGCATCGACGTCAGTGACATGTGGAAGCGCTTTGTAAATCACCTTGATCAGCTTCAGCGCCGCCTTGGCGATGGCGGGCGTGGTCGCGGCCACAGCGGCAAGGGCGTGGCCGTCGTAAAGCACCTTGTCGCGCGCCATGCAGTTATCCAGCACATCACGCAGGAAGTCATCGTCCTGCGCGGTGAAATCCGCAGCCGTAACCACTGCCTTTACGCCAGGCAGCGCCTCAGCAGCCGAGGTGTCGATCGACAGGATCGCAGCATGGGCATGGGGGCTGCGCAAGATGTGCGCCGTCAGCATTCCAGGAGCAAAAACATCAGCTCCATACAGCGCACGCCCAGTGACCTTGTCGATGCCGTCAGGACGCGGGGGCCGTGTGCCAACAACCTTAAAGACACGTTTGGGTAAGTTGTCCAAAGCCATGTTAAGCGCTCCTCATCTTTTTAGCCGCATCTTGAACGGCATAGATAATCTTGTCATATCCAGTGCAGCGGCAGAGGTTCCCTGCCAGCCAATAGCGCACTTCTGTATCGGTCGGATCGGGGTTCTTCTCAAGCAGCGACTTGGCTGCCACAAGGATGCCCGGTGTGCAGATGCCACATTGCAAGGCGGCATGATCGATAAAGCTTTGCTGAAGCGGGTGAAGCGTATCGCCATCAGCAATTCCCTCGATAGTCCCGACCGAGGCACCCTCGGCCTCGGCGCCAAGCACGAGGCAGGAACAGACCAAGCGACCATCTAGCGTCACGCTACACGCCCCACAATCCCCGGTTCCACAGCCTTCTTTTGCACCAGTCAGGCCAAGCCGATTGCGTAATACATCCAGAAGAGATTCGTCTGGCGCACAAATAAACTCTACAGCGTCGCCATTGACAGTAGTTGAAACATGGATGGACTTCATTTTTTTTCTCCGGCACGGGAATAGGCGATCAGTGCTGCGCGCTTGGCCAGCACACCCGCCACTTGCGTTCTGAATGCGATTGTGCCGCGTTTGTCATCGATCGGACTGCAAGCCGCCGAACACGCGGCAGACAGGGCGGCAAGCGCGGCTTCGTCTAATTTTGAGCCTATAATCGTGTCGGCTGCGCCAGGAACAAGACGGACGGTAGGGGCTACCGCACCCAGCACCACGCGTGCAGCGTTAATAACACCCGCTGCATCCAACGTCAGGCTGACGGCAGCGGCGGCTACCGCGATGTCCATCTCGGTGCGCGGGATAAAGCGCAGATAGGCGTCACCCGAACGCGCGGACCGGGCGGGCAAGAAAATTGAGGTCAGAAACTCACCCTTGGCCAGCGTTGTTTTGCCGGGGCCCGCAGGAATATCAGCAATCAGGCAATCGCGTTCGCCATTCGGCCCCATGATCCGAGCCACAGCGTTCGCGGCCACCAAACCTGGAACAGCATCGGCGGCGGGTGACCCGTTGCAAAGGTTTCCCGCCATAGTTGCACGGCCTTGTACTTGGGTAGAACCGATCAGTTCGGCGCCCTCTACTACCCCCGGCCAAAGCGCACGGACTTCGGCGTGCTCGCCCAGTTCGGCGCCCGACACCGCGGCACCTATACGAAAGCCGCCTGCCTCAGGTGTGATTGTTCGCAAACCGGGAATACGCTTGATATCCACAATCAAAGCGGGCTCAACCAGCCCGGCCTTGAGTTGCACCATGACGTCAGTGCCACCCGAAAGAATGCGGATCAGGCCCATTTCTTGGGCGATTAGTCCCACTGCTTCATGTAGGGTTTCGGGTCTTGCAAAGCGCATGATATAACCTTTCTGTAAGCTCTGGCCCAAGCCTTCGCATCTCCGCTTCCGTTTCATTGCCTTGGTACAGTCAATGCCAGAGCGCTTGGTGATCAGATTTGCTCGTCTGGACCGCAGCAGCAATAGGCAATCGACAGAGCAGAACGTGGCAAAGAAAATTTCTTACCGCTTGTATCGCCGAGGTTAGCATCGTTTGGCGTTGGATAATCCCCCCATTTTTAACGGGGTGCATTCGTAGAACTCACGCGGCCATTTTCAGTTTCATGGCGGGTGTGATGCCGCCAATACTCATGTTGGGGCGGTCGTTGTTATAAGTCCACAACCATTGTGTGGCCTGATCCTGTGCTTCCCACTGGCCGTAAGGCTCGATGCTTTCGATGATGTATTGATCGAGCCATTCGTGCCGGACCGTGCGGTTGTAGCGCTCCCCTCTCGACGATGCAGCGCATCGTCTGCCGGGCGAGAGTTATGCCCGAAAGTTGGTGATGGGCTGAAGTAGGCGGCATATCATGGCG
>CALAGN010000115.1 GCA_937891785.1 uncultured Octadecabacter sp. | reverse complement strand
ATATGGAGCGCAGGTGACCAGCGTAAGATCGTGTGTGGCCGAAAAATATCAGCAGCGCACGCACACTGTTTCAAACCTTATCCCCAGCACTTATCCACAGCATTCCGGCGCCAAATCGGCATACCCGAATTTGCGGATGTCTTGGTTTACGCTTCAATTCATGAATCTGCTTAGCATTATACAGTACGAGGCTGCAATCAAAGGTTGTTCCCGATTGATCGAAAAGTTTTGGAGCATTTCCGCCAGACGATTTCATTGTCGCATCAAGGAATGATGCTATCATTCGGGTCACAAGTGAAATGGGGGTGCGTGTGACAGACCAAGTTGAATTCGGCACGTCGGACGCTGTGGCGTGTTGTAAGTCGGGACAATACACACGCCATTATCAAGCAAATCCATCAACCGCGTCGTGCACAGTTCGGGTTCTTGACGCTGTTGCCAAAGCATTTTTCGCATAATTGCGTCGGGCTGGTCACTGCATTCACAGTTTTCTGGCTGCCTGCGGGTCTTTGCCTGTCTGAATCGCCCTGCAATGTATCAATCACAAAGTGCGCGGGCGCGTGACGAGGCCCTGATGGCCGGTTATATCCGCGCGCTGGCGGCAGATGGCGCATATGATCCGCAAGACCTAAGGCGCATTCTTCCGGCCACGGCCGCGTTTGGCATTTTGAAGTACGCGACCGATATGGCGCCTTATGACATTACCTACCCTGACACGGCAGATGCAGTGCGTGACGCTTTTTCGCGCCGTTTCAAAGATCTGACACAGTTTCTTGATATTGCAGCCACGAAACGAAAACCCGATCAGGCAGGTCAACACGAAATGAAAGCCGCGAGCATGGAAAACATAGCGCCGAATACCGTCGCGTTTCCTGAAATATCTTACGGCGATGATGCACCATCCGCATCGCCCGAGCAGATGAGCGAACTGGCCCGAACCGGAGCAGACTTGTTTCGTGAAAACGGCACGTTTGTGATCCGCAATTGCCTGTCGCCCGATTTGATTCACCGTGCGTTTCGCGCGTTCGTTGACGGGACAGATAGCCAGATAGCAGACATTAAATCAGGGCGGGCCCTAACGGTCGGTCATCGCAGATACATGATCAGCGTGCCGACAGACGGCGTTTTCGGCTCATCGCAGCTTTTGGCCGCGCCACGCCTATTGGCGGTGCTTGACGACTTGCTGGGTGATCAGTTCGTGCTTGGCAGTTTGACCTCGGTTCTGGCATTGCAGGGATCAGATGCGCAGCGCTGGCACCGCGACAATGACCCGTTGTTTCCCGAAGACCCTGATATGGAGATGCCGCCGTTTTCGATTGCCGTGCTTATTCCGCTGGTGCCACTGGACGCGGAAATTGGTGCAACAGAAACAATCCCCGGCTCGCACCGCGATGCTTTGGATATTCGTCAAGACCCACCTTTTGCACGCCCCGATATCGTCGTCGGCGATTGTTATTTGATGGACAGCCGCCTGATGCACCGTGGGATGGCCAATACTTCGACCCGTGCGCGCCCGGTCCTTAGCCTTGTTTACCAGCGCGCATGGTATCGCGATTACCAGAACTTCACCGATCAGCCCGCATTGCAGATGTCGCATGACACGGCAGACAAGTTCCCCCAGGACCGTCGTGACTTGATTTCATGGGCGATAACCGCATGAGCGGTGATGACCACCTGTGGTCCGACAGTGGCTACGACGTTTGCGCAATTCGCGGCCAGTACACCCGAGAGGTTCGACTATATCGCGGCACACGGCGTCTATAGCTGGGTGTCGCCTGCGGTGGTCGAAACGCTGCATCAGGTGGTTGAACAAACCCTTAAAGACGGCGGGTTGTTTTACTTTTGCCATTACGTCCGGCCAAAGGGCACGCGCACGGAATTCCTGTTTCATTTGCTGCAAACGCTTATGGCGCAAATGTCCGGGCCCTTGGCGGGTCGTATCCGTGCCGCCGTATCCGAGGCGCAAGTGCTGGCGCAGGAGGGGGGGCCGTTGGCGCAGGACCACCCCTATTTGCAAGACGATCTGAACGGTCTTGCGAACCGTGATACGCGTTATCTTGTGCATGAATTTTGCAACAAATACTTCCGCCCGAATTTCTTTCGCGAGGTTGCACAAGACCTGCGCGACATCGGTCTGGGCTACGTTGGATCGGCGCGCGCCGAGCGTAACAATCCGCTGAACCTTTATCCAATGGACGATTTCAGCGCATGGGACGGGCTGCCCTTTGTCGCCAAAGAAGAGCGCGCAAGCCTTTTGGGGGATGACGAATTTCGCTGGGATGTTTTCCAGAAAGGCGCGACTGAGCCATCGGCGCAGTCAACTGCCCGGAATGGCTACAAATTGGATTCCGCCAAATTTCCCTACGGCTATCCAAAAGAGGCCACCCTGTGGAGCCGCACCGTGTCCTTTGACACGCCTGTGTTCAAAACCCTACTTGAGGGCGGTCATGCAGGTACGAAAGATATCGGCGATCTTGTGAACGGATGCGTGGACCGGAAACAGGCCCGTGACACCGTGCTTGATATGGTTGCGTCGGGGATGTTTCAGCCGCTTATTCAGGCAGCGCGGTCCCCGATTGGACGCGGTTCAGTCAGTTACGGATTTTCGCACGCCCTAAGTAAGCAATTGTTCGAAAGGGATTTTTACACCGAGGGCAGTTGCAGCTTTAGTTCTGAAATCATGGGGTCTGCACTTGTGTTCAGCGGTTTCAACGCCCTTGCGACCTATGCAATGAACACAAACGATGTTGACACAGCACTGGCGTGGACCCGCACAAAACTGAGGGCCATGACAGCACAAGAACGGCGCAATATCGGCGTCAAATTCAAGATGAAGGACGATGCTTTCGTGGAAAGAGAGACCAACTTCAAGCGCGCTGTTCTTCCCCGTTTGCTGAAATACGAGATACTGACACCAATCGGTTGATCACCCTGATCTTGAGGGGTGATTGTCTTGCGGCCAAACCTGCCCACAAAACAATTGAGATTGCCCCAGCGACGTGTGTTATACTCCAATAACAGAGCCTAATTCTCCAATTGCGACTGGCATTCATGAATTTTGAAGACTTCAAAGACAGATTGCTGGCAGCGCTGCCCGACGATCACCCTGACGGTCAGCCCTTCAAACTTGCCCAAGTCGGGCTGTTTGCGCTGAGGCATTCATTTATGTCCCAATCCGAAGCGGTATTCCATCAGCCGATGCTGACCCTGGTCCTGCAAGGTGCGCAAGACATTCACGTCAGGGATACCACGGTTACGCTTGATGTCGGGGATACCTTGCTTATCAACCAAGATGTCCCCGTCATTAGCAGCGTGACCCAAGCCAGTCTTTCCAAGCCCTATATTGCCCTGTTGTTTGCGGTTGATGTTGCTATCTTGCACGCATTGCAAAGTCGGATGCCGGAGTTACACAATCGAAAACCTGCGGACGGGTCCAGTAGCGACGCCCACCAAAGTCCGGAATTGATCGATGCTTTGGGCCGGTACTTGCGCTTTGACCCGGGTTCGGTTGACTACCGCATACTTGGCCAATCCGCGCGCGTCGAAATCCATCTCAAGCTGCTACTTGCAGACAATATCGATGGACTGGAGGCAATTCTTGACCGTGGTCGGCGCGCCGACAGGATTGGCAAGGCAATCAGCTTGATAAGGTCGGGCTACACCAAACCGATATCCGTTGATGATCTCGCCGCCGCCGCAGGTATGGGCACGTCATCGTTTTATGCACACTTTCAATATGTTACCGGATCGACGCCGGTTAGTTACATTAAGGACATGCGCCTTCACAAGGCGCGCTCGCTTATCACACAGAATTCCCAATCGGTATCATCGGCAGCATTTTCGGTCGGCTATTCCAGCCGGTCCCAGTTTAGCCGCGAGTATAAGCGGAAATTCGGCGTGTCACCGTCATTGGACATCCGTTAGAAAAGCGGCGCGCAACTTTTGTTGCCAGACGAGTCCAATCCATGCCCTAGTGATCAGACGCATTCATGGGGGTGAAGGTCCATGACTGATTATCATTTTGCCATATTCGGAGGCGGCTCTGTTGGGCTATGCCTCGCGGCCAGCAGTTCTTGGCCCGACTGTGCCGGTCTATTCCACCGCAATGATGATTGGCATGGTGCGCGTTGCCCCAAACGCCGCGGAAATATCGGCCTATGCTGGCCCCATTCATTGCGGACCGATGCTTGGCGATGACATCGGGCCATTGACCAAATTGCTGGACGTTGCCCAGCAGGGCTTCGTACCGATGACCTATGATCCGGCGATCCGTGAAACGATCTCGTTCAAGTTACACTTCAATAGCTGCATGAACCCCACGGGTGCACTCACCGGACAAACCTATGGGGAACTGTTAGAAAGTCCGGCGTATAGCGCTCTTATCGTGGGCCTCGCCGATGAAACATTGGCCGCATTTGCGCGCGCCTTTGATTGCCGCCCCGCACAGAGCGGGCAGCACTATGTTGACGGAATTCTAAGTGCGATCGTCAGCAAGGGCGGCGGGAAACACCGCTCGTCAATGCTTCAAGACCTCCAGTCAGGCCGAAAAACAGAGATCGCGTTCATGAACGGGGCGATCATTGGGTTGGCACAGGATCATGGTTTATCGGCGGTGCGCCATGACGTCGTCCGACAGCTGCTCGTGGCGCGTGAAACCTAGCAAAAGGCGCATCACAGCAACTAGGTGCGTGCCACAACATCGCGGAGGGTTTGCAGATAGGCCATGACACGCGCAGAAATATCACTGGCGAGCGTATCACGTAGCCACGTGGTTGTCATTGGGCCATCAGGGGTCAGGACGGCGCGAAAGGCAGCGCATTGCGCGGGGTCTGGCAGCGGTAGTTTTGAGGCTTCATCCAGCAATAACAACAAGTTATGAATCCGTAGGGCATCTTGAAAGGCGCTAAACATCGGCGCAGCCAGGGTCGGATCATCCTGCCATGACGCGCCGCCGAATGCCTCTTGGGTGATGCGCTGACCCGCGCCGTGGCAGGTAAACGCCTCACATCCGCCAAAGCCTGCATCCGCCAACCCTGCATGGATCGTGCAACGCGCATCGGATGACAGGTTGGGGCAGGGCGCGCCAGCGGGTTTGTCGATGCCAAACTTGGGGCCCTTATCGAACGCCAATGCCGCGCAACACAGGGCGGCGCAGCGGCTGCAATCTGGGGTCAGGTCCACTTGGGTCATCGGGGGGCTGATCTAGCCTGCGATCAATGCGGCATATTCTGCGGCCACGTCGGCATCCACAGTCACGCCTTGATTGCCGCCGCCAAGCCGGTCTTTCTGGTCTTTGCGCGGTCCGTAAATCCAGTAGTAATCGCCGCTGTCCACGTCCATATAGTTGGCTTTGACTTTGGCGGCGCGCGCGCTTTTTTCGCTTTGGAATGTCATGCCGTTGTATTGCAGCGTCTTGCCCGCCTTTGAAAACGTCACACGCCCGATCACCGCCATGCCCGGCGCACCGGCGGTTTTGTTTTCGATATACATGATACGTGTGCGTTGCATTGGACTGCCTTTTCGCTGCTTCCAACCAAAGTATCGCACCCAATCGGCTGTAATACAAAGGGCTTGCGCGCACCCGATACCCGTTCTAAAAGGCCCGCACTTAATCCCGCAGGCGGGGGCGGGTGAGAAGGGGAGAAATCCCGGATCATCCACCGGTTGGGCCACAAGGTCTGATACCCCCGCTGAGGCTAAACCGGAAAGGAATACGGACATGGCTCTTCCCGAGTTCACCATGCGCCAGCTTTTGGAAGCAGGCGTTCACTTTGGTCACCAGAAAGCACGCTGGAACCCAAAGATGCAAAAATACATCTACGGCGTGCGTAACGGCATCCACATCATGGACCTGACACAGACAGTTCCAATGCTGGACCAAGCGTTGAACGTGATCCGCGACACAGTGGCCAAAGGCGGCCGCATCTTGTTCGTCGGCACCAAGCGTCAGGCACAAGCACCGATCAAAGACGCTGCTGAAAAATCCGCACAGTTCTACATGAACCACCGCTGGCTTGGCGGCACGCTGACCAACTGGCAGACAGTGTCAAAATCCATCCAGCGCCTCAAGGCAATCGACGAAGCCTCCGAGCGTGGCTTTGAAGGTCTGACCAAGAAAGAGCGTCTTGGAATGGAACGTGAGCAGGGCAAACTCGAAGCCTCGCTTGGTGGTATCCGTGAAATGGGCGGCACGCCTGACCTGATATTTATCATCGACGTGAACAAAGAAGATCTGGCCATCGCCGAAGCCAAAAAGCTGGGCATTCCGGTTGTCGCAATCGTCGACACCAACTGCTCGCCCGATGGCATCGACTATGTCATTCCCGGCAACGACGACGCGGCCCGCGCAATCGCGCTTTATACCGATCTGGCTGCACGCGCTGCCCTTGACGGTATGTCCGCACAGCTTGGCGCCGCAGGCGTTGATATGGGCGAGATGGAGCAGATGGTTGAAGAATCCGTTGCTGCTGAAGCCGCTGAAGTAGCTGCCGCTAAGTAAGGCCGCGCTTTTGATGACTTGATCGGGCAGGGGGTTCCTGCCCGACATTTATTCATTCCAAGGAGACACCAAAGATGGCAATCACTGCTGCATTGGTAAAAGAACTGCGCGACAGCACCGGCGCAGGCATGATGGACGCCAAAAAAGCGTTGACCGAAACTAACGGCGATATGGAAGCCGCAGTTGACTGGCTGCGCACCAAGGGTCTGTCGAAAGCTGCCAAGAAATCCGGTCGTACCGCCGCTGAAGGTCTGGTCGCTGTCGCTGTCGAGGGTGGCAAGGGCGTCGCTGTTGAAGTGAACTCTGAAACCGACTTTGTTGGCAAGAACGCCGGTTTCCAAGCCATGGTCGCAAGCATCGTGAACGTTGCTAAGGGTGTGAACACAACCGAAGAATTGCTGGCCGCTGATCTGGATGGCAAGACCGTCGCCGACGTCGTGACCGCAAAGATCGCCACAATCGGCGAAAACATGTCTGTGCGCCGCATGGCTACTTTGGAAGGCAATTCCGTTGTGTCCTACGTCCACAACGCCGCTGCTGACGGCATGGGCAAAATCGGTGTGCTGGTCGCAATGACCGGCGACAACGAAGCGTTCGGCAAGCAGATCGCGATGCATATCGCCGCTGCAAACCCTACGTCTTTGGGCGAAGCCGATCTTGATCCCGCGGTGGTCGAGAAAGAAAAGCAGGTCCAGATCGAGATTGCACGCGAAAGCGGCAAGCCCGAAGCTGTGATCGAAAAGATGATCGTCGGCCGCATGAAGAAATTCCTGTCCGAAGTCACGCTTTTGGGTCAGGCTTTTGTTGTGAACCCTGATCTGACGGTTGAACAGGCCGCCAAAGAAGCCGGCGTAACCATCACCGGTTTCGCGCGTCTTGAGGTTGGCGAAGGCATTGAAAAGAAAGAAGAAAACTTTGCAGACGAGGTTGCAAAAACCCTCAAGGGTTAAGTTACTCTTCATTTGAACAAGAAAGGGGTCGTTCTGTTTTTCGGTGCGGCCCTTTTTGTGTGCTTATGATACAGTGCGACGTCACACTGGGAGATGTGAAACCCCGCATCTAAGGCGGTGGCGACAAAACATTCCCGGGACGGCGTGCGACCTAAGTGGGCAATGCCATATAGTTGTACGTCGAACTAAATGTTACATAATACTGATTATGCGCCATTATGACTAAGGATAAACGGCGCAGCGCCGATCAGGCAGACGCCTTGAACCAGCAAGACGACCACCGGAACCTTGTAAACAACGCTGATCGCCAGCACCGCGCCCATCATGCAAAGTGCATTCCCTGATTGGTTGGCCACTATTCGGGGGTATGATTAACCGCTTCGACCACATCGCTCTTGCGATTAGGGCTGCCAAGGGTTGACCACGTGCACTCTGTCACGGGTTCCGGTGGCGTTTCGCAGGTGCCTTGATGGATGATGACCTTGGCGATGAAATTTGCAGAAATCGGTGCTGTGACAAACAAGAATGCCATAATCAGCAATTCATGGATCGACCCGTCGTGAAAGGTGTCGAAGTACAAGATCGAGGCCAAAAGCAATGCACCGATACCCACTGTTCCAACCTTTGTTGGTGCATGCAAACGGGTCATCGGGTCATTGAATTTCAGCAGGCCAATCACCCCGATCAGCGCGAAAACAGCACCGATAAACAGAAAAGCAGCGACGGCATATGTTGCGACGATGTCCAAGCTCATTCGATGATATCCCCTCGCAGCACAAAGCGCGCGTAGGCGACTGTGGACACAAAACCCAGCATCGCCACCAGCAAAGCCGGTTCGAAATACATCCGCGTCCCCTGCCACATTCCCAGCAACACAATCAGGCCTATCGCGTTCACGACCATCGTATCAAGTGCGAGAATACGATCGCCCGTTGTTGGACCGATAAATAGCCGGACCATGGACAGCATTTGCGATATTGCCACCACGATAAAGGCCGTGATCAGCGCGAAATTCATAAGTTCAGTTGCGGCGCTCATACGAAAATCTCCTTTAGGCGGCGTTCGTAGCGTTGCTTGATGTCACGGGCGACAGCGTCTGGGTCGTCGGTGTGCAAGGCATGCACCAAAAGCGAATGCCCGTCATTGGACAGATCAGCCGACACCGTGCCCGGCGTCAGGGTGATTGTACCGGCCAAGACCGTGATTGCCTCGGGCTGGATCAGATCAAGCGGCACCACAACCCACGCCGGGCATAGTTTCGAATTTGGCTTGGTTAGCACGATCCAAGCGACCTGTATGTTGGCCACAACGATGTCCCACATGACAATCCCGGCGTAGACAAACATTTTGCCAAGCCGGAATCCCTGGGGCGTATCCGGCCACCAGACCGATGTGCCCCAGGGGATGATAACCCCAAGGATCAGCCCGAATACAACCATCCCAGCCGAGATTTCGTTTTGCAACAGGGTCCAAACGGCCGTCAGGATCAATGTCAGGAACGGATGCGGGATTAACCAATAGAATCCACGTTTCAGCATGTCAGTGCCCCCCCCCATCCGCGGGCGTGCTTAGCTTGCCGGGCGTTTCAAGCACATTGGTAATGTAGGCATCGGGTGCAAACAACTGTTCGGCAATGCTTGTGGTATAGGCGGTGACCGGTCCTGCAAAAACCGTGTGTGCGATCAACAAGCCGAGCAGGCCGCCAACCGCCACATAAGACAGGGTTGAAGGGGCTGGACCTGGATCAACGTCTTCGGGCATGCGGATGCTGCGCGCCTTCCAGAATAGCGTGCTGCCCGCGCGACCAAAGGCAACGACCGATATCAGGCTGCCGATCAACACAAACGACCAGATCCAAACAACCGAACCATTGCCAAAGCTGGCATCAAGAATCAGCAGCTTACCCAGAAACCCCGAAAGCGGGGGCAGACCCGCCATCGCGATAGCTGCCATAAAGAACAGCGCCGCAGTCGGTACCGCACCGGCGACAGGCCATGTTGCTTGCAAACGCAGATTGGCACGGCTGTCCTTGACCATATCGACAATCAGGAACAGCGATGCCGCAGCCAAGGTCGAATGCACCATATAATAAAGCGCCGCAGCGATACCTTGGGGGGTGAAAAGGCTTATGGCCAGCATCACCATCCCCATTGATCCGATCACCGCGAATGCGACCATACGGTCCAGTTTTTTGGCAGCCAGCACGCCGATCATCCCCAGCGCAACCGTTGCCAGTGCGGCGACCATCAACCAATAGTCATGCATGCCCGCCGTTGGTCCGTGATCGGGCGGAAAGATCAGTGTGTAGACGCGGATGATCGCATAGGCGCCCACCTTGGTCATGATCGCAAACAACGCCGCCACCGGTCCGGGCGCTTCGGCGTAGCTGCTCGGCAACCAGACGTGCAGCGGCACAATCGCCGCCTTGATGGCGAAGACCAACAACAACAGCACTGCCGCAAGACGGATCCCAACGGTTGCGTCTGGTGATACCATCTGAACACGCATGGCCAGATCGGCCATGTTCAGCGTGCCGGTTTCTGCGTAAATCGCGCCAAGCGCGAACAAGAACAGCGTCGATCCAACAAGGTTGAACAGCACATATTGCGTGCCCGCCCGCAGCCGCGCATTGCCGCCGCCGTGGATCATTAAGCCGTAAGACGCAATCAGGAGCACCTCGAAGAACACGAACAGGTTAAAGATATCGCCCGTCAGAAACGCACCCATGATGCCCATCAGCTGAAACTGAAACAGCGCGTGGAAATGTCGCCCGCGTTCATCCCAACGTGACCCGATTGTATAAAGCATCACCAGCAACGCCAGCACCGCCGTCAGCAGAACCATCATCGTCGACAGGCGATCACCCACAAGGATGATCCCGAACGGGGCGGCCCAATCGCCAAGCTGGTAAATCATCACAGTGCCATCGCTGGCCTGCCACATCAGCGCCAAGCCCAGCACGATTTGCGCCGACACCCCGACCAGCGAAAACACGCGCTGGATACCGATATGATAGCGTGCAGCCAGCACGATAAAGGGCGCAAGGATCGCCGGCAGGATAATGGGCACAATCAGCCAATGTGTCATGGCCTGCCCTCCTGTGGTGTCACATCGCCGGCGTTTCCAACACTGGCGTCGTCGTCGTCATCATCATCGACAAGCGGATCGTTCACCAGATCAGTGTTATTGCCAAGGTAAGACCCCAAGGCCATCATCACGATCACCGCCGTCATCCCGAACGAAATCACAATCGCGGTCAGCACCAAGGCCTGCGGCAGTGGATCGGCATAAAGCGTGGCACTGTCATTCAAAATCGGCGGCGCACCGACAGTGAGCCGCCCCGAGGAGAACAGAAATATGTTCACAGCATAGGTCAGCAGCGACACGCCCATAATCACCGGAAACGTGCGCAGGCGTAGCAGTAGGTAAATCCCGCCTGCGGTCAAAATACCAATCGCGGACGCAACAAGGAGTTCGAGACTCAACATCATGCGCCCTCCTCCGTGCTGGCTTGTCGGGACGGATCAATATCCATTGGGTGCACGCTGTCCTTTGTGTGGGCCGTGCGCGCAAGGCGCGAGAAGCTTTCCAGCGTCAGCATGACCGCGCCGACGACCGCCAAAAGCACGCCCAGATCAAAGATCGCGGCGGTCGCCAGCTCAAACTTTTCAAACGGCGGGATACGCACATAGGTGAAATCGGTGGTCAGGAACGGCTTGTTGACAAACCAGCTGCCAATCCCCGTCAGACCCGCCAGCAACACGCCTGCGCCGATCACCCCGTGATAGGGATATCTCAACCGGCTTGAAGCCCAGCTAAAGCCGCTGGCCATATACTGCATCACCACAGCGATCGACACGATCAGACCGGCGATGAAACCGCCCCCGGGTTCATTGTGACCACGCATGAAGATGTAAAACCCAACCATCAGCACAACGGGCATGATCACGCGGGTCAGCACGACCATCATCATCGGGTGCATCCCACCTGCCCTTGGCTGATCGGGGACGCGGTTCAAAAGGCGCGCGCGCACGGGGCCGTTCAACAGTGTTTCGGTCAGCGCATAGATCAGCAGTGCCGCGATCCCCAGCACGATGATTTCGCCGTAGGTGTCAAAGCCACGAAAATCCACAAGGATCACGTTGACAACATTGGTCCCACCGCCGCCCTTATAGGAATTGGCAAGATGGAACTCGCTGATCGGCGTCGCCACTGCGTCGCGCAGCAGATAATGCCAAGCCATCGCCATCGCGCCAAAGCCACCGGCAACCGCAACAAATGCGTCACGCACACGGTGCAGTACGGTGCTTTCGACGGGGCTGCGGTTGGGCATGAAATTCAGCGCCAGCAGCAGCAGGATGATCGTCACAGCTTCGACTGTGAACTGGGTCATCGCAAGGTCTGGCGCGCTAAAGTAGACAAATCCAACCGATACCATCAGCCCGACAATGCCCATCATGATCAGCGCCAGCAGACGATTGCGATGCAAAAACACCAACCCAAAGGTCGCCGCGACCAGCATCGCCCATCCGGCCAAAGCGACAGGAGTTGCGGCTTGGGGCGCGCGCGTCGCAGCGCCCTGTACGCCGGTGATCCAAGCAAAATATCCAGCACCGATGATCGTGACTGCCGCGATCGCGGCATAACGGCTAAACGCGCCATTGTGCAACGGCAGGATCAGGCTGCGCGCCAGTGACACAAAGCTAGAAATAGTCGCATCAAAGATCACCTTTGCCTCGGGGCGCGGCGTGGCGTCCCAGATCTTTTGCAAGACACTATGCATGATCACGAGGATCACACCGCCACCAACCGCGGCCAATGACATATAAAGTGCTGGCACCAGCCCATGCCAGATTTTGATATAGGCGTGGGGCAACTCGGCAGTTGTGCCAAGAACCGACGCGGTGACGATCTTGACGAAATCTTCGACCAGAAACGGCGCGACGCCGATCGTGACGACAAGGACCACAAGAAACGCAGGTGGGCCCCAAAGGCCAAATCCGGGATCATGCGGCGCTGCGGGATAGTCATCACGCTTTGGCCCAAAGAAGGTATGCGCAATCAGGCGGAACGAATAACCAGCCGAAAACAACGCGGCGAGCGTCGCCAAAGCGGGCACCAGCCACCACGTGTTGAACATCACCGTCTGCGTGGATTCTTCGAGCATCATTTCCTTGGATAGGAACCCGTTCAGCAGTGGCACACCCGCCATCGACAGCGCCGCAATCGTCATGATCACGGCCGTGATCGGCATCAAGTGGCGCAAGCCGCCAAGGCGGCGAATGTCGCGTGTGTGGGTCTCGTGATCGATGATGCCTGCGGACATGAACAGCGCGGCTTTGAATGTCGCGTGGTTCAGGATGTGGAATACCGCAGCAAAGGCCCCAAAGGCCGTGCCGGTCCCCAGTAGCATGGTAATCAGCCCCAGATGCGACACCGTTGAAAAGGCCAGAACCGACTTGAGATCATGTTTGAACAGCGCAATCACAGCGCCCAGCACCATTGTGATCAGCCCTGCCCCCGTGACCAGCACAAACCATTCCGGCGTGCCAGACAGCACCGGCCACATGCGCGCCATCAAGAAAATACCGGCTTTGACCATGGTGGCCGAGTGCAGATAGGCCGACACAGGTGTGGGCGCGGCCATGGCGTGCGGCAGCCAGAAATGGAACGGGAACTGCGCGGATTTCGTGAATGCACCCAGCAGGATTAGCAGCAGCGCAGGCACATAAAGCGGATCGGCCTGAATAAGATCGCGGTGTTGCAAGATGACCGACAACTCATAGCTGCCGACAATCTGCCCAAGGATCAGCATGCCGCCGATCATTGCCAAGCCGCCCATGCCTGTCACAGCCAGCGCCATGCGCGCGCCTTGGCGTCCTTCGGGAAGGTGTTTCCAATAGCCGATCAGCAAGAACGACGACAGCGAGGTAAGTTCCCAGAACACAAGCAAAAGCAAGATGTTATCAGATAGAACAATCCCAACCATCGCGCCCTGGAACAGCAACAGATAGGTGAAAAATTCACCCATATTATCGTCGCGCGACAGGTAGTGGCGCGCATAGGCAATGATCAAGAGGCCGATTCCAAGGATCAGGAAGGCAAAGAAAAAGCCCAACCCGTCAAGCATCAGCGTGAAATTCAAACCTAGCAACGGCATCCAGTCGATACCAACAGTCACAACCTCTCCGGCCAGCACGCTGGGCAGGTTGGTTAGCAGCCCGATAAACGCGGCAAGCGACACCATGAACGTGACACCCGAACAGGCGTCACGTCCGGCCTGATTCATCAATCCAGGGAGCAACGCCCCAAGAAACGGCAAGGCAACGATAAGGAAGAGGGACACGCGAACTCCTGATCAGGTTTACTTGGGGTCGGCCTTTTATGAAGGGTTTTCAGGCAGCCTCAAGCGAAACCCATTCAAAATACCAAAAAACACCTTCGCTTCACCCAACTAGCGCCTAAGCCTTGATTACCAAACTTTTCGGGGTCGCACAGAACTTTTCGTGGCCGG
The DNA here is from genome assembly GCA_937891785.1 of uncultured Octadecabacter sp. GTDB lineage: Bacteria > Pseudomonadota > Alphaproteobacteria > Rhodobacterales > Rhodobacteraceae > SW4. Next base: position 1,207 of record CALAGN010000115.1, on the reverse strand, counting down.
TTTCGGTGATCAGGATAGGCTCGGTGATTTCGATGCCGCCATCGTCAAGCCAAAGTGCAGGCATGAAATGGAACGTCATACCCGGTTCCATCACCGTAGTGTCGCCTGCACGAAACGACATCGTGCGCTCGCCCCAGTCGGGCGGATAGCTGATCCCGATGGCATAGCCGCAACGGCTGTCCTTGTGAAACCCGTGCTGCGCCAATGTGGCGTTGAACGCACGCGCGACATCCTGACATTGATTGCCGGGGCGGGCCAGTTCCAATGCAGCCTCGGTCGCATCGGCCACGGCGGCATCGGCGTCCAGGTACTTTTGCGGTGGCTTGCCCAGAAACAGCGTGCGCGATTGCGGGCATTGATAGCGCCGGTGAGCGCCGGCGATTTCAAAGAACGTCGCCTCGCCGGTGCGCAGCGGCGTGTCGTCCCACGTAAGATGCGGTGCCGTCGCATCAAGGCCAGAAGGAGCCATGGGCACAATCGCCGGATAATCGCCCCAGTGCCCACCTGCCCCGCTGATTCCGGTGTAATAAATTTCTGCGATCAACTTGTTTTTGGGCAGGCCCGGTTCGGCCACTTCAACGATACGCGCATGCATGGCCGTTACGATTTCGGCAGCGCGTCGCATATAGGTAATCTCGGTCGGACTTTTGATCGCGCGTTGCCAGTTCACAAGGCCAGTTGTGTCGCTGAATGTTGCCTTTGCACAGTGTTTTAGCAAAGACCCATAGGCCGCCGCACTGAAGTAGTAATTGTCCAATTCAACGCCAATGCGCCCCGTGGCCCAACCCCGCGCAGCCAAAAGGCGCGACAGGTCTTCCATTGGATGTTTATCAGGGTTTTGCACATAAGTGTCGTCATAGCCGTGCACGCAGTCATCATCCATAAAGACGGTGCGCAGCGCGCCTGCGCCATCCATCGCGCGCCCCCACCAAAGTGGATCGCTATCCAGCGTCAAAATGACCGCCTGATGCACATAAAACGACCATCCGTCATAGCCGGTCAGCCATGCCATATTGGAAGGATCGCTGACAATTATCGTGTCCACACCTGCCGCAGTCATAGCTTTGCGGGTCTTGGCGATACGGGCGTGATATTCGTGATCGGTAAAGGACGGGCTAGTGCGTGTGCTGGGCATCAAATGAACTCCGTTAAGCACATATTCACCGAACGGGACAAGGTGGGACTTGTCATAAAGGCTGCGCACCTC
>CALAGN010000114.1 GCA_937891785.1 uncultured Octadecabacter sp. | reverse complement strand
CACGCTGTTCAGGGCCGCGCGTTGAACGATTTTTGCTAATGGTGCACCCAACTGGCATCCAACAGCCATGCCACAGCGTCTCATGATGTCTCTATTCCCCTTATTTCATTGGATATTCTTTCTCTCCAAGTATCAACGGGTCTTGTAATGTCTCACCATATCCCCCACTTATTGGGGGATAATTTGGGGGATGCAATTGACCAAGCTCACTGCACTATTCGTTAAGTCCGCGGCGCCCGGAAAACATGAAGACGGCAACGGCCTGCGGCTGATCAAGCGCAAGGACGGTGGCGGGCAGTGGGTGTTTCGCTACACGATCCACGGACGGCGCCGTGAAATGGGCCTAGGCGGCATCTCTGCCGTTTCGTTAAAAGATGCGCGCGAAATCGCATCCGGCCTCCGGGCCGCCGTAGCGCGCGGCGTTGACCCCATCAAGAAGAGGGCACAGGAACAGCGAGACGCTGAGCGCAGTATGCACTTGCTTAAGGACGTTGCACTTGATGCCTTTGAAAGCCTGAAAGCAGAGTTGAGGGGGGACGGTAAAGCAGGGCGCTGGTTCAGCCCCCTCGAATTGCATGTGCTTCCCAAACTAGGTGGTCTGCCCATCACTGAGCTAGACCAACAAGACATCCGCACCACGCTTGAGCCAATCTGGCACAGCAAGTCAGCCACGGCCAAGAAGGCTGCCGATCGGCTTAACAGGGTTATTGCGCATGCAGCGGCCCTCGGGCTGAACGTCGATCTGCAGGTGGTTGCAAAAGCCAAGGCCCTGCTGGGTCGTCAACGGCATGAAGTCACATCCATTCCAAGCATGCCGTGGCCGGACGTTCCGGCGTTCTATGAAACCTTAGAAGAGCCGACGATCACCCAACTCGCCTTGCGTCTGCTTATCCTCACTGGGCTAAGGTCCAAACCAATACGTTTTGCTCGGCTCGACGAGATCGACGGGGATGTGTGGACTGTCCCTGCAGACAACATGAAAGCGCGTATCGGCAAGGCGCAGGCTTTTCGCGTGCCTCTATCCGAAGAGGCACAGCGGGTCATTCAGCTCGCCCTGCCCTATGAACGTGATGGCTTCCTTTTTCCGTCGGCCCTGAGGGGCGTCATCAGCGATGCTACCATGGCCCGGCATATGGAGCGAAAGGGCCTGCAGGCCCGCCCCCACGGCTTCAGATCAAGCCTTAGGACGTGGTTAGCCGAAAAGACAACCGCCCCCCACGAAGTTGCCGAAGCCGTGCTAGCGCACATCACTGATAGCAAAGTTGTGCGCACATACCGGCAAACCGACTATCTCGACCAAAGGCGCGCTCTGTTAGAGCGGTGGGCGCGGTACTGCTGCCAGAAAGATGCAGATGTTATCGAGATCGGAACACGGAAATGACCGAAATCGACAATCCGTTCGACGGTGAGGTTTCTCGCTTGATGCAGCAACCGGGTGTGACAGAGCAATTAGCCCGAGATTACGTCGTTCTGCGATACCTGCTCTTAGGGGACACACGCGCATTGGCGCATTGGCTCGAAGGAGACTACTGCCCTGGCAAGAAGGTTAAGGCGTTGCTGTCGGTCATGCTGCAGCCAGAGCGAACAGACGCGGCTGATCCTTCAAAGACTTACAAGATTGACGTAAAAGCCGTGCCATTTGAACTGAAAGCGAAGCGCCGAGATGGAAAGCGGGGCGCCCCCCGAGACCCAACCGCTGACGAGAGAAACAGGGTTGTTCGGGAGAATTACGATCAACTGATGTCGGAAATCGGTCATGGGGGGCACGAAAGCGCTGTTTCAGAGCTGGTTAAACGACTTGGGCCAGAAATAGGCGAAAGCGCCATCCGGGAGGCCATTAAAGCAAGATCGCCAAAATCTTGATCCCGACCATCTGGTCTAAAAGGTTGCAGAGATAATTGCATCAACTTAGCGCAGCAACGCTGGCATGTAGCACCCTTTCACTCTAGCTGCAGTGGCCAGCTTTCGGGCATGGCGAAACTTCAGTCGTGCAGCCAGACTGATTGAACAGTCAAACACAGTTTCTCCATGCCAGTCCGATCGACTTGCGGCCAATTTCAGAAAGCTGGAAGCTGGCATAGTGGAAGCCATATGGGAGGGAATTTTTTAATGACACTACCAATCGATCTATCGGACGAACCACCGCTACGTGACATCAATTTCTCCAATGTGGTCACAGAATTTGGAGAGGTATCATCTTTGAAACCCAACGAGGCAACCGATGTCTTGTACGAACTTTGCAATTACTACTGGCTTGAACGCGAAGATAGCGGTGAAGTGTTCCAATTATTGATTTTGCAAGCTGAAATACAACATGACTTTGATGAGCTTGAGAACCTTGGACTTGGAAGATATTTTGTGAAGAAGTGACCGGAGCACCGCCCTCAGCTTTAATGGATGGACTATTCTATTGGCTAATAGTCGGTCGTAGCGATAGCTTGATATGAGCTACCCCCTGAATTTGGGACACTAAACCTAAAAACACCCCCGTCCGGCTTCCCTTTGCGGGAGGTCGGGCGGGGGTAGATTAGGCATTTTTTCAAAAACCCAGTGCATTACCTCAAAACCAATGTTTGGTTCCAGATACGTAGATGTCTTCAAACTCTTCATCGGACTTGGTCAGATACAAAATAC
>CALAGN010000113.1 GCA_937891785.1 uncultured Octadecabacter sp. | reverse complement strand
GCGAAAAAGAAACCTGCGGCCAAGTAACGCCTGCCGCAGCGCAGCAATCACATTGACTCTCCTCGCGCCGGGCGCAACAACTATGCCAACCGATGCGAGGGGCTCTTATGAAGAAAATCTACCCAAACGCCACTGCCGCCCTTGATGGACTGTTGCACGATGGCATGCTTATTGCCGCAGGTGGCTTCGGCCTATGCGGCATCCCCGAATTGTTGATTGATGCCGTCGTTGAAAGTGGCGTGACCGATCTGACAATTGCGTCTAACAATTGCGGCGTTGACGGTTTCGGGCTGGGCAAACTGCTCGACACTCATCAAATCAAAAAGATGATGTCCTCTTATGTGGGCGAAAATGACGAATTCATGCGCCAGTATCTCTCTGGCGAGCTTGAGATCGAGTTCAACCCACAGGGCACGCTGGCAGAACGCATGCGCGCAGGCGGCTGCGGTATTCCTGGATTCTACACCAAAACAGGCGTGGGAACGGTCATCGCCGAGGGCAAAGAACACAAAGATTTCAAGGGCGAAACCTACATCATGGAGGAAGGCATCATTGCCGATCTGGCGATCGTCAAGGCATGGAAAGCCGACGAAACCGGCAACCTGATGTTCCGTAAAACCGCGCGCAACTTCAACCCGCCCGCCGCCATGTGCGGCAAGACCTGTGTCGTCGAAGTCGAGGAAATCGTGCCGACTGGCTCGCTTGATCCCGATGCGATCCACCTGCCCGGCATCTATGTGCATCGCATCATCCAAGGTGATCACGAGAAACGGATCGAGCAACGCACAGTGAGGACAGCATAATGTGGGACCGCAATCAAATGGCGGCACGCGCCGCGCAAGAACTCGAAGACGGAATGTATGTGAACCTTGGTATCGGCATCCCGACATTGGTCGCCAACTATGTCGGCGACAAGGATATCACGTTGCAGTCTGAAAACGGTATGCTCGGCATGGGTCCCTTCCCGTTTGAGGGCGATGAAGACGCCGACCTGATCAACGCGGGCAAGCAAACCATCACCGAATTGCCGCGCACGGCATATTTCGACAGCGCGACCAGTTTTGGCATGATCCGTGGCGGCAAAATTGCCGCCGCGATTCTTGGCGCGATGGAAGTAAGCGAAAACGGCGATCTGGCGAACTGGATGATCCCTGGCAAGCTGGTCAAAGGCATGGGCGGCGCGATGGATCTGGTGGCGGGCGTCGGCCGCGTGATCGTCGTGATGGACCACACCAACAAACACGGCGACAGCAAAGTGCTGAAGGACTGCACCTTGCCGCTCACCGGTAAAGCAGTAGTAGACCTCATTATCACCAATCTCGGCGTGCTTGAGGTCGGCCACAAGGGCCTGCACATCGTCGAATGCGCTCCCGGCGTTTCACACGACGAATTGCGCGCCGCCACAGACGCAACAATCGTCTAGTTCTTCTGTTCAAATACACTCCCGCCGGAGGCTCCACCATATGCCACCGGCGGGATGTAATATCTGACATGATCACCCGCAGTCACATTCATAAACTGCGGCGCGGCAGAGCATCATCTTGATCTTGGAAAAACTGTTTCCGTTTTCGCAACAACACCATATTCCTGCCCCATTGTGTCGCTAGACGGGCAAAAATGAGCATGAGCAACGCAGATCCGGCCCCAGCCACCCGCACCGCGCGCCCGCAAAAGACGCGCCGTTGGCGCGATATAGGCCTTTTGGCGGTTCTCTTTGCATTTGTGATCGCCGGCCTGGCCAGTCTTGCCTATGCCACCGGCTGGGAAGAAACGAAAATCCAGCTCGCGCGGATCACATGGGTGCAGATCGGTATTCTGCTGTTCCTGTCATTGGTGAATTACCTGTTTCGCGCGGCCCGCTGGCACATGTTTACCCGCTGCCTTGGTCTGCCGACTACCCTGATCCAAGACACCCGGCATTTCATCGGCGGCTTTGCCATGTCCGTCACCCCAGCGCGCGTCGGTGAGCTGATCCGCATGCGGTGGTTGCGCCGCGAAACCGGCTGGGCATTTGAGCGCACGGCACCGCTGGTCCTGATGGATCGCGCCTCTGATCTTGCGGCGATGGCGATCATCCTCGCTATCGGTCTTTCGTTTGGGACAGGTGGAATCGCATTTGCACTGCCTGTCGCCACGCTGGCGCTCGGTGCCGCCTATGTAGTCACGCGACCGCAATTACTGGCCGCTATAACGACATTTGCCTATCGCGGGACGGGTCTTTTTCCACGCCTGTTTGCGCGTGTCCGCGCTGCGGCACGATCCCTTGACGCCTTTACAACCGCGCCCGCGATCACCGGCGCACTTGGTCTTGGCCTGATTGGCTGGGCAGCCGAAGGCTATGCATTTCATCTGCTGCTTGTCTGGATGGGGGCGGACATCGGCGTCTTCATGGCGCTGACGATCTTCACATTCTCGACGCTCGCAGGTGGGTTAACTGGTGCGCCGGGCGGCGTTGGCGGGGCCGAAGCGGCGATGATCGCCTTGCTGTCCCTCGAAGGGATCCCGCTTGAGGTATCCGTGCCCGCGACGGCGATCATCCGCATCACAACCCTATGGTTTGCAATCGGGCTTGGTTTGGCTGTCTTTGCGCTGGCCGAACGCCTGTCAAATCGCACCGCATCTGCACAAGAAAGTTAAGACTTATGACTTGGAAGACCTGCACCTATTCCGGCTGGGGCCGTGCGTTGACAGCAACTGGCGACATCGCCCGCCCCGAGCGCGCAAGCGTGCTGGCAAAATTGCCTGCCGCGCCTGCCATCGGCAACAAGCGCAGCTATGGCGACGCACCACTAAACAACAATGGCCGCGTGATCGACATGACGCGCCTTGATCGGGTCTTGGATTTCGATGCTGCGACGGGCGTGGTCACAGTTGAATCCGGCCTGACAATCGGCGAACTCGCCCGTCTTTTTGCGCCCAAAGGCTGGCTGCCCCCCGTGATGCCGGGCACCGGCTTTGCGACCATCGGCGGCTGCATCGCCATGGATGTGCACGGCAAGAACCACCACCACATCGGCAGCTTTGGCCAACATGTGACGGCGATCACCCTATTGCAAAACGGCAAACAACGCCGGATCACCCCAAAGGATGACACCCTTTGGCGCGCCACAATCGGCGGATTGGGCCAGACAGGTGTAATCGTGAATACCTCCATTCAAATGCTTGCCTGTAAGGGCGATGTGATGATGGTCACCGAACGGCGCGTCGACGGTTGGGACGAACATATCGTGCAGCTTGATGCATCGCAGGCCTCTTATACGGTCGGCTGGATTGATGCGACCGCGCGCGGCGATGCCTTGGGCCGCGGCATTCTGGAAGAGGGCGAAACGGGTGCAGGGCTGGTTCCCAAACCAAACCCGTCAAAATCCGTACCGTTCAATGCCCCGCATTTCGCGCTCTCCAAACCGATCGTTCGCGCCTTTAACGCAGCCTACTTTCGCCGCGTTCCAAGCGACGGGCGCACCGTGGTCAAACCTATTCAGGATTTCTTCTTCCCGCTTGATCGCATCCACGACTGGAACAAGCTTTACGGCAAACGCGGGTTCCATCAGTTTCAATGTGTCGTACCGCTAGATCAGGCCGACGCCCTGCGCGCGATGCTGGAAAAGATCGCCAACAGCGGCCTTGCCTCGCCACTTGCCGTGCTGAAACGGATGGGTGAAGGGCGCGCTGGATACCTGTCGTTCCCGATGGAAGGCTACACATTAGCCGTCGATTTCCCCAACCGTGCCGCCGCCTGCGAACTGATTGGCGAGTTGGAAGACATGACCACATCCGCGGGCGGACGCCTTTATCTGGCCAAGGACGCACTGGCGACACCCGAACAAATGGCGGCGATGTATCCTGAATTACCTGCATGGCAAAAGGCCGTGACCAAGGCTGACCCAACGGGCGCATTGGCCACCGATATGACCCGCCGCCTGAACCTGAGGAACACATAATGAGCGACACATGGATCATCCTTGGTGCGACATCCGCTATCGCGCGCGCCTTTATGCGCGACCGCGCTGAAACCGGCGCGACCCTTATTCTATGTGGCCGCGACATGGATGACATGAAAGCAAGTGCCGCTGATCTGCATGCGCGCGGCGCGGCTGACGTGCATGTCATGGCGCTTGACGTGCGCAACGCAAAGACATTCACGCCGATCCTTGATCTGGCCGCCAATCAGCACGGCATGTTGAATGCCGCAGTCTTTACCGGATCAATGCCCGACCAAGCCGTGATCGACGCGGACCCAAGCCTGATTGATGGTGTCATCATGGACAGCTTTACCGGCCCCGCGCAGTTTTTGCAGCGCCTTGCCCCAATGATGGAGGTCCGCGGTGGCGGTGCCGTGGTCGGCGTCGGGTCTGTCGCGGGAGATCGTGGGCGTTTGGGCAACTACGTTTACGGCGCGGCCAAGGCCGGCTTTGCCACCTATATGTCCGGTCTGCGCAATCGCTTGGGGCGGTCCGGCGTGCATGTGATGACCGTGAAACCCGGCCCCGTTGATACGGCGATGACATGGGGGCTGGATTCAATGCCATTCATGACAACACCCGACGCCGCCGCGCACGACATTTCCAAAGGCCTGCGCAAAGGCCGAAATGTGATCTACACGGCTGGGATTTGGCGGCTGGTCATGTTGGTCATTCGCAACGTGCCGGAACCGATCTTTAAGAAGCTCTCTATATAAGTAGCGCTAAAACCCGAACAACTGCTGCCAGATGCCTGCTGAATAGAACATCAGCGCCAGTGTGATCAGCAAAAGGCCAATGCCGCGCTTGTCACGCAGCGCAAAGACAATCGGATCGTAGTCCTGCTTGCCCTGATAGCCAAGACGGATCATCCGGAACAGCCACCCCGCAATCGGAAGCAGCGCGACCCACATCAGCCATTTAGTCGAGTAAAGTGCATGTGCCTGATCACTGTGGCTATAAAGGAAAAAGATCACCAGTGCGCCGACCATGCCGATCACGGACATGTTCAGCAGATCACCGCGATCCTGACGCCCATAGCCCCGTCCGGGCAAATGCGCATCGTCCGTCGCAAGTGCGAGTTCGGTCATACGCTTGACGCAGCCCAGCGTGATAAAGACCGGAAAGATAAAGATCAGCATAAAGATCGAGGCATCCACGCGGCTTGCCGCCGCCCCCGCCACAACGCGTAGGGTATAAAGCGACGCAAGCACGGCAATATCTATCCAGCGCATCCGCTTCAGGCGCAACGAATAGGCCAGCGACAAGATCATATAAGTCACGACAACCGTCAGGAACGCCGTGCCAAGTAAGGCCCCAATCCCCAGCGCGATCACACCAAGAGCCGCGCAAGCCGCCATACCAACGCCGATCGGCACAGCCCCGCTGGCAAACGGGCGGCGGCATTTGGTGGCGTGAAGGCGATCCGCCTCAAGGTCGAGCAGATCATTCACTATATATATGCAAGACGCCGCAGCCGAAAAAGCGGCAATCCCCAACATGACCAGACCAAGGGTCGCAAGGCCAAACTGGTGGGCGGCGAGCATCGGCAGGAATAGCAAAACATTCTTGAGGGCACCTCTAAAAATTGCTCTGACGTTGGTTCTGCGATATGATTGAGCCGT
>CALAGN010000112.1 GCA_937891785.1 uncultured Octadecabacter sp. | reverse complement strand
AGTCTGTCTGGGGTAAGGGAAAAAACGCCCTTCACCCGATTTATGCAACAAAGCCTCGCCACGCTGACTACGGCAGACAGCCAAGTCGGCGACTTCACGATCGGAAATTTCGCCAACATCTGGACCAACCCCAATCTGCGCTCGGCCTTCGGAAACTCAATTGCCTATGTGCTACTCAATATCTGCATCACTGTGCCCGTCGCCATCCCCGCCGCTTATGCCTTTTCGCGCACGGCTTTTGTCGGGGATAAGCAGCTTTTCTTTGCCTTCATTGCCTTCCGGATCACACCGCCCGTCGTACTTACTCTGCCAATCTTCCAGCTGTTTTCAGCCCTTGGGATCGTGAATTCTGTGTTCGGCATCGCCTTGGCTCATTGCCTGTTCAACTTGCCAATCTCGATCTGGATTTTGCAGGGGTTCATATCGGCCATTCCAAAAGAGGTGGACGAAACGGCGTTCCTGGACGGCTATTCAAAGCCGCGTTTCATTTGGACATTCCTGTTGCCACAAATTGCACCCGGCATCGCCGTAACCGCGTTCTTCTGTTTCATGTTCTCATGGGTCGAGGTCGTTTTCGCGCGAATTCTAACAACGACGAACGGCAAACCGATCAGCATGGCGATCAATGCTCTATTTGGATTCCAGACCGACATTGGCCTTGTGATGGCCGTAACGGTTGCGTCCATGGTTCCCGGCGCGGCACTGCTATTCTTGATGCGCAACCACCTGTCGCGCGGGTTCAGAGTCGGAAACGTCTAACGCAGAAGGGCATTTTTATCTGATTAAATTTTTTGAACGACCAAACCCTCGAAAGCTTTTCCGATATTGAGTTTGGAACAAACACGACACGAAGGTCTTTTCCACTCAACGACTCGGCAGGGAACGCTGAGGGCGTGCAGATGGTTGCTTTGCCAAAGAAAAATTATGGTCAATACATGCGCGTTGCCACCATAATAGAAACTTTATCCAATTTTGGCCGTATAGATAAGCGCCAAAAGTCGTCGTTGGTTCAAAATCAGCAAAGGTCTGCCGTGCCGTAGCTTTTTAGGGTGTCCCTCTCCTCCTTGAGAATGCGGTTCTCGCGTCGGAGCCTGTCATTCTCTTGGGCGAGGCTCAAATCCTCTGTCGACACCACATCGGTGTCTCCGTGTGCAGTGATCCACTTGTTCAGCGTCGACATCCAGACACCCAAATCATCAGCAACCCGCTTGCGCGTCAGTCCGCTGGTCAGCGCGATACGCATCCAGATAGCGGGCGACCAGCGATCAAGCCTGCCTTTTCCAGTCGTGCAACATGTTGCGGTGAATACAGAACCAACTCCTTCAGTTGGGGCTTTGAAAGTATCCTCATCACGATCTCTCCATCTCTGAAGAGCATCGCGATGCCCAAGGTTACGACAATACCTAGGCAGGTGGAGGCTAGCAGCCCGATACCAATTTGGCGAGTAGCCCGTTTTCCGTTCAGAACGGCGTCGATTGAACTAACCAGCCCTCATGGCAGATCACAAATCGAAAGTGCGTGGGAAAGTGAATTTCAGAGCCTATTGCGAGCCTAAGAATTTCGCCTGACTCGTAAGTCCTTGTTTTAATGGTGCCCAGGGGCGGAATTGAACCACCGACACGAGGATTTTCAATCCACTGCTCTACCCCTGAGCTACCCGGGCACCGGGACAACAAAAGTTGTGGGTGAGCGCTGTTTAGGCGAGGGTTTCGGGGGTGTCCAGAGGGATTTGTCCTAAAACGACTAGTGAGGTTTTTCCGAGGGCTGATCGGCGAGGCGTAAGGCTTCGTCGATCGCCTTTTCAACGTCTTCGGGATCGGAGGACGGGATCGCGTAGCCTCCGCCAAGCCACTTGGCAAGATCAACGTCGGCGCAGCGTTTGGAACAGAACGGGCGGTATTTCGCATCGGTTGGTTTTTCGCAGATCGGGCAGGGCACTACAGCACCTCGGCAAGCACTGGCGCGATCGGCAGGCGCTCGCGTTTGCGTTGCAATTCAAAGTGGCCCAGTGGGGTCCAGCCGACCAATGCCGTTTCAATCGGATCGCTGCGAAACGCCGCGCGCAGGGCCTGTTCGATCTGTTTGCGATGAGCCTTGGACATCGGTGCGAAATCGACCGTGATCTGGCCTGCAAGGCCGCGCAGGCGCAGGGCCAAAGGTAGGGCACGAGATGCTGCCAGATTGATCTTGAGTGCTGCGGCAGGGGAGGTGTCGTTGCCGGTGTTCACATCCACAGCAACCAACGCGCGGGTCGGTTCGACATACATGCCGCCCTCGCCCAGTTTGTGGAACGCAGACGTGAGCGCTGCGAGTTGGTCCAACACGCCTTCGCGTGCTAAACCGCCCGCTTGAGTGACGACCTGTGCTGGCTCAACCCATTCGCGCCATGCCAGCGTGTGCGGGCCGTCGCCTTCGGTAAGGGCTTCGGCGGTTTTGCCGTCTGATTCGGCCATGACACTGTCAGCCAGTGCTGCCATCGCATCGATATCTTCCGCAATTTCGACAGAATCAGCACCAACGCAGGATGATCGTAAGATCAACCCATAGCCGTCAGGCAGGTCCGCCGAATGGGCAATCGCAAGCAACTCATCGCGGGTATCTTCGTCTTTAATCGTGCGGCTGATATTCAGACCGGGGGCGCCCGGCGTAACAATCGCATAGCGGCTTTTGAACAGCACCTTTTGCGTCACTGGCACGGCTTTGCCATCCTCGGCGTAGCCCGTGACCTGCACCAAAATCGCCTGACCCGGGGCTAACCCCTTGGCAGTGCGCAGAAAGGCGGAGTCGCCTTCGGGAAGGCGCAACATCATGCCGCCCTGACCTTTGATCGGGCGGTCACAGATCGCGCGATAGATCGCACCGCGGCGCGGAGCATCGGTCGCATCGATCAAGATATCGTGCAGTTTGCCTTCGACCAGCAGGGCCGACGCTTCGACCTCGCCCAGATGGTCCAGAACGATCATGCGGCCTTTCATAGCACGCCTCCATATAGGGGGTAGCCAGCGGCGGTCAGAAGGCCTGCGGTTTCGGCCAATGGCAGCCCAACAACGCCCGTGAATGATCCGTTGATCCACGGGATGAAGGCTCCGGCGGGGCCTTGAATGGCATAGCCACCCGCCTTTCCGTCCCAATCGTTAGTGGCAAGGTAGGCGTTCACTTCGGCGTCCGACAGGCGTTTGAATTGCACGGTCGTGACAACATCGCGGGTGCGGATATCATCGCCGCGGCGCACGGCCACGGCGGTGATCACACGATGACGACGACCCGACAGGGCATAAAGAAACGCCGCCGCCTCGCCGGCATCAGCGGGTTTGCCAAGGATGCGGCGGCCCATGGCCACGGTGGTATCCGCGCACAGCACGATTTCATCGACAGCACAGTCACTTGCGGCAGCCTTTTCACGGGCCATGCGGGTTACATAGGCACGCGGAATTTCGCCCTTGGCGGGCGTTTCATCAATATCGGGCGGGCGCACAGCATGAGGCACGACGCCGATCTGCGCAAGCAGTTCAAGGCGGCGCGGCGATCCCGATCCGAGGATAAGTTTCAGACGCAGGTCAGTCATGACCGACGCGTTTTATTTGAAGCGGTAATTGATCCGACCCTTGGTCAAATCATAGGGGGTCATTTCCACCTGCACTTTGTCGCCTGCAAGAACGCGGATGCGGTTCTTGCGCATCTTGCCTGCCGTGTGCGCGATGATGGTATGGCCGTTTTCCAGCTCGACCAGAAATGTCGCGTTCGGCAGGAGTTCCTTAACGACACCGGGGAATTCGAGCAGTTCTTCCTTGGCCATGGTCTCTCCTGAGTTATTTCCGCCCCCATGTATGAGGTGCGCCGTCTACATGATGCCGCAAGCGCGAAATATCAAGTAGAAAGGCGTATGGCTGCGTCTCAGCCCAGCCTAATCGGGCGCGGCCGGCCAATATGGCGATCCTGTTCGCCCCAATGCGTAAAATTGCCAACCTGTCCGGTTTGGCGCGGGGCAGCGATGGCTGCGGGGTTCACGTCAGCGAATGTCCATCCCGCTTGGTTCATGGTGCCCAGAGCCAGTATGCCATCAGACGGTAGCCCGACGTCAGGTGGGCAGAAAACCCCAGCCGCGCCCGTTCCGGTTTCGACAACATCACAGCCCGCCACGGGCCCAAGCACGCTGGATTGCACGATCAGGCATTGCCCTTCTATGGCGCGGGCGCGGCAGGACTGGCTGACGCGAGAGTATCCTGCGGGCAGGTCCGTGGCCGATGGCACAAGGATCATGTCGGCCCCCGCCGCCACGAGCGAACGCGCCAGCAGCGGAAATTCACTATCATAACAAATCAGGATACCGATCCGGCCCAGTTTTGTGTCAAAGACGCGCAGCTCAGCGCCCGCGCACAGACCCATTTCGTTGCGTTCATAGGGAGTCAGGATCAGCTTGTCCTGCCATGCGACGCCCCCATCGGGGGCCAGCAGATAGGCGCGGTTTACCGCCCCGTCGGCGCAGAGCGATCCGGCGAGGATATGCACGCCGTATTTCTGCGCCAAATCACTATGCAAATGGCACCACGCATCGGCAGTAGCCATCATACGGTCGCGCCAAATACTTGGTTTGGGATCACCGTCTGGTTCGCCAATCAGCGCCGCTTCGGTGCCACCGTATTCGGGGAATACCAAAAAATCAGCCCCCTGCCCCGCAGCATCCGCAACCCAAGTGTCAAGTTTAGCGCATAGCGCAGTCCAATCCGCATGCCATTCCGGCAAGTAGGTAGCGATGGCGAGCTTCATTCGTCTTCAACCTCTGGTGGCGGACCGAAACGCGCGATCAGGTGATCGCTAATCTGGTCGCGTGTCTGGCGATATTTCACTAGCTTTTCTTCACGCTTGTCCGTCAGGCCTGACGGATCAAGGATCGGCCAGTATTCTACATCGATATGGTAAAACTGCGTAAGATCAAGCGCGCGGCGTTGGCTGGCGGGGGACAAGGCGACAACCAGATCAAAGGACGACAGATCATCGCCCCATTCTTCCATTTCATCGAACGAACGCGAGCGGTGACGAAACACTTCGACCTGAATTTCGTTGCACACTGCCACGGCAAATCCGTCGATTTCCATGTCACTTTTTACGCCAACGGATTGGATGTAACACTTTGTCCCATATAATTTTTTCATGATCCCTTCGGCCATGGGCGAGCGCACGGAATTATGATCGCAGCAGAACAAAACCGAATGGGGCAGATCGCCTTGGGGGGTATGATCTGGCATTCTGCTATCCGCCGAAATGCAACACGCAAATCAGGGTGAACAGGCGGCGCGCAGTATCAGTATCGACCTCGGCCTTGCCCTCAAGACGTTCCTGAAGAATGCGCGCGCCTTCGTTATGGATACCGCGCCGTGCCATATCAATCGTTTCAATTTGGCTAGGAGCGGCGATTTTCACCGCACTGAAATAGCTTTCGCAAATCTGGAAGTAGTCTTTGACAACTTGGCGGAACGGCCCAAGCGATAGGTGGAATTCGCCCGCAGGCTGGTTGTCCTCGGTGACGATATCGAACACCAATCGCCGCTCGCGGATCGACAGGCCAAGGCGATACGGGCCATGCGGCACGGGGCGATCGTCGCGGTCGGGCAGCACGAACGAGTTTTCCTCGAGCAGGTCAAACATCGCAACTTTGCGCTCCTGTTCGATCTCGGGCGTGGGCGGCGGCAGAGCGCTGTCGTCCAGATCAATATGGATGATTCTCGACATCTTTTACCCTTCGTTCAACTGGTCAAGACGGGCGCGCACAGACAGCCCATGCGCCTGCAAGCTTTCGGAAATAGCCAGACGTTCCGCAGCGGGACCAATCGCGGCCAGGGCGGCGGGCGTCATGCGGGCCAGCGTTGTGCGTTTGACAAAATCCATGACCGACAGCCCTGACGAAAACCGTGCAGACCGCGCGGTAGGCAGCACGTGGTTGGGCCCACCAACGTAGTCGCCAATCGCTTCAGGCGTCCAACATCCGATAAAAATGGCACCGGCATGGGTAACTTTGGCGGCCAGCGCATCGGCGTCCGCCACACACAATTCCAGATGCTCGGGCGCAATCCGGTCGGACAACACCGCGGCTTCGTCCAAGTCGCGCACCGTGATCACCGCGCCAAAGTCGCGCCAGCTTGCGCCCGCAATCGCGCGGCGTTCCAATGTCTCAAGGCGCTTGTCAACGGCATCCGTAACAGCTTGGCCAAAAGCGGCATCATCGGTGATCAGAATGCTTTGGGCGCTTTCGTCGTGTTCCGCCTGTGACAACAGATCAAGCGCCAGCCAGTCGGGGTTATTGTCACGATCCGCGATCACCAGAATTTCTGACGGTCCCGCAATCATGTCGATCCCGACTTTACCGAAAACACGCCTTTTGGCGGCAGCAACGAATGCATTGCCCGGTCCAGTGATTTTATCAACGGGGGCGATGGTGTCAGTGCCATATGCCAGTGCCGCAATCGCTTGTGCGCCACCGATGCGGTAAATCTCGTCGACACCGGCAATCTGCGCGGCCAGCAGCACCATCGGGTTACACACCCCGTCTGGCGTGGGCACGACGATTGCCAAACGCCCCACGCCCGCGACCTTGGCGGGAATGGCGTTCATCAGCACCGAAGACGGATAGCTGGCCAACCCACCGGGCACATAAAGCCCAGCCGCCGACACCGGCGTCCAGCGCCAGCCAAGTGTCGCGCCAGTATCATCCTGCCACTGCGCGTCTTGCGGCATTTGGCGGGCATGATAAGCACGGATACGGGTGGCCGCGAGTTCAAGTGCGGCACGGTCGTCCTCGCAAACCTTGGCACATTCGGTCTCGATCTCATCTGCCGAAAACCGCATGGTTTGTGCGGTTAACGCAAAGCGGTCAAACTTGGCAGTCAGGTCGATAACGGCCGCGTCTCCGCGCGCGCGCACATCTGCAATAATCGCTGCAACAGTATTGTCCACATCGGGGCTATCTTCGCGCTTGGCCCCCAAAAGGGCCGTAAAGCGCGTTTCAAAATCAACATCCGTGGTGGCGAAAAACTGCGGCATCAGCACATTCCTTGGAGTGGCATCAGGGATCAGACCTCGTGATGCGGGGTTCTGCGTGACGGCGCCACATAGGGGCGCGTCACATCGCGCAGCACAACTTCGAGGGCTTCGACATCGACAGCGATTGCACCATCACCCGCCAGCGTCAGGATCACCCGCCCAGTGCCGTCCTCGCCCGCCTCGAAGGTAAGCGAAAGGAGCGACATCACGGTGACCGTATCCCCGCGCTCCACGCCGCTGGTTTGCACATTCATCGCGTCTTCGATCACAAGAACCGATTGCACGCGTTCAACGGGGCGCTTGCGCGCCGCAGCTTTTGGTGCGTCTTCCCAGCGAAAGCGGTTCAACAACAACGCAAAGCGGCGCTTGCTGCGGTCCCATGTCATTTCCGATCCGGGAAACACCGCGTCCTGTACAAGCGATGAAATCACCGCAAGATCGTCAGCATCCAGTGCCCGCAGGCGCAGCGGGCTTTCGCCGCCGTCTTCAAATGTTGCATCCGCGCTCATGATCCTGGCACCCGCTTGATATCAGCGCCAACCGCGCTCAGTTTTTCTTCGACATGCTCATAGCCGCGATCAAGGTGGTAGACGCGGTTCACTTGGGTTTCCCCTTCGGCGGCCAGCCCTGCAAGGATCAGCGACACAGACGCGCGCAAGTCGGTGGCCATGACCGGCGCACCTTTCATTCGCTTGACTCCCGTGACAGTCGCGGTGCCGCCGTGGACTTCGATATTGGCCCCCATGCGCACCAGTTCGGGCGCATGCATAAAGCGGTTCTCGAAAATCTTTTCTTCCAGCACGGATGTGCCTTCGGCAACACACAGCATCGCCATCATCTGCGCCTGCAAATCTGTCGGGAAGCCAGGAAATGGTTCAGTCGTGACGTTCACCGCAGACGGGCGGCCATTCTTGCGCGCAACTTTCAGACCCAATTCGGTTTCGGTCACAGACACCCCCGCCGCGTCCAGCTTTTCAGCGAACGCTGCGACCAGATCCATACGCCCACCAATACATTCCACTTCGCCACCGGCAATCACAGGGGCCAGCATATAGGTGCCAAGCTCGATCCGGTCGGTGACAACCGGATGGGTTGCGCCGCCAAGACGGTCAACGCCTTGGATGGTGATCGTCGATGTGCCGTCGCCGTCGATTTGTGCGCCCATGCGGCGCAGGCAAGTGGCCAGATCAACGATTTCCGGCTCGCGCGCGGCGTTGTTGATAACGGTCGTGCCCTTGGCCAATGTCGCGGCCATCATGATGTTCTCGGTCGCACCCACACTGGCAAAGGGGAAGTCGATGACCGCGCCCTTCAGTTTGCCACCCGCCGCTTTGGCATGCAGATAGCCGTCCTTCAATTCAATCGACGCGCCCATCTTCGCAAGACCATCAGTGTGAATATCCATCGGACGCGCGCCAATTGCACAGCCACCGGGCAGTGACACAACAGCATAACCTTCGCGCGCCAAAAGCGGCCCCAAGACCAAATTGGACGCGCGCATTTTACGCACGATGTCATAGTCGGCGGTCGTGTTGATTGTCCCGTGGGTCGACATGGTCTGCACCTTGCCGTCCTGCATCGATGTGATCTCGGACCCAAGCGAACGCAGCAATTCCGTCATCGTCTTTATGTCAGACAGGCGCGGCGCGTTAGTCAGGGTCAGCGGTTCTTCACTTAGCAAGGTCGCAGGCATCAGCGCCAACGCGGCATTCTTGGCGCCGGCAATGTGGATCTGACCGCTTAATGGGCGGCCACCTTTAACGACAATCGAATCCATACCTGCCTACTCTTTCTCTCTGTTATCTGCGGTGTCATCCACCGCGCGTGCCCGAGCCTGCGCCTTGCGACGCCCCATATTTGCCTTCAGCGCAGCCTTCAACCGCGCTTCGCGGATTTGGGCCTCGGTTGGCTTGGGTTTACTACTGGAATTCTGGTCCATACCCGCCCTGTTACCAACAAGGGCAAAAAGCGTCCATAGAGGGCTTGCACCATTTGCACATAACCGCTAATTCCCGCGCCACGGATGCTGTGGTAGCTCAGTGGCAGAGCTCACCCTTGGTAATGGGTGGGTCCCTGCCAAAAAGGTGTGTTAAAGCTTTGAGTTAGCAGGTAGAGGAAAAAACTAGTAGGGTATTAGTAGGGCGTATGTTCTAGAGCCCTGGATTTTATAGGCTGCTGTAGCTCAGTGGTAGAGCGCGTCATTGGTAATGACGAGGTCGGGAGTTCCATTCTCCCCAGCAGCACCATAAAATACTGATTTTCTTGTAAAAATTTCCCTCAACATCGACACACTAGCCTTTACTGACCCGTTCGACATACTCCGTCGCGTCCCAATTGACCTGCACCAAGAGTGCCTTTGTCGGTGCCGTAGCCGGTCACAGTCGATGAAACTACCTACAGTCAGCCTTTAGATTCTTTCATCTCCAAGATGCGTTCGGAGATGAGTTCTACGGGGCCACGCAACCTATCAACGTTGATAATGATATATCCGCCAGTCACGTCGGCCGATGAGCGGTGGCTAAGCAACCGTTTGAGAGCGTAGTGCGGGATGTCGAGGCTTTCAGCTATCGTGATGTAGGTTCTGCGCAGGTCGTGAAGTGTGAAAGTTACTCCTGAGGCAGCGGTGGTCTTGTCACGGTTTGGTTCCGGTCTTTTTCGAGCAATGTTTGCTATGAAGGAGAGAACGAATGGCAAAGAGATGCACAGATGAGTTTCGTCGTGATGCAGTGCGGATCGCCACGACCAGTGGTTTAACGCGACCGCAGCTTTCATCGGATTTGGGGGTTGGCCTGTCGACGTTGAATAAATGGGTTCAACAGCATCAACACGATGTAAGCGGTGCGCGCGCCCCACCTTCCTTGTGAGCCCCTGATCTGAGATTCAGCC
>CALAGN010000111.1 GCA_937891785.1 uncultured Octadecabacter sp. | reverse complement strand
TTGGCCGCCTTGATCACAATGAAGGCAGGACTGGTGATCAGATCATGCGCCTTCATCGGGTTGTCGGCTATCTTTCCTTCACCAATAGCGTATTTAAACATTCCCCTGATCGGCGTGAACAACGACTGAAGTGAACTTGCTTTGCCATCATCAGGCTGCGCATCACGAAATTCTCGAAGCCGATCTGAATTCAGGTGCTCCAACGGAATATCACCAACCTGTGCGATCAGACGCTTGATGATGCGTCGGTATTTGTTCCGAACCTCCGGCTTAATCTGATTTTCTTTGAAGTAGGCTTCCGACATCGCAGTGATCGTGTTGGGGTTGCCACCTAGTTCGTTGATCCTACGCTCCAGTTTGCGCTTCACCAGATCGAACTCATCGCGGTCATCAAGGTCAGTAGGGGGAATAACGCTGTCATGAAAGCACAAGGCATAGATGCTTCTATAGGCAACCAACCGTGCTGAGGCGCTTTGTTCTGGATGTTCATCGGCGGACTGCAAAGCGACCTTGGCGGCGGACAGCATTTTGTCACCGTGCCAATTGCCAGGTGTCATTCCGATATCGGTCATGGTATCTGCGAACTGCATAAGGGGTCCTTCCAATAAGCGGACCTCAGTGCCGTAGCGGGCTTTCTCTGCAACTGCGGGATCATCAAGCTGGGCGAGTAACCTATCGTGTTCAGCGGCCCATTCGGTCACCAGAACAACGGCTTGTTGGTAGGGCACCTTTCCACAAGGACGATTCCAGTTTGTGATCCCAAGCGTCTTTTGATGCTTCGTCGGAACACGCCTGCGGTAGTAGTATCGTCCACCATTTACCTTGAGGTGTTCGACCTTTTGTGTCCGCATGTGTCCAGAAATCCCTGTTTTGTGTCCAGAAATGGGTCCCGAAGGTAACGCCACTCTAACAACATAAGGAAAATCAACACAATAGAAGGTTGGTGGGCGACCCTGGAATCGAACCAGGCGTGCGTCTCCGCGAGAGAGTTACAGTCTCCTGCCACACCTTGCGGCCTGTCGCCCAACTGCGGGGTGAATAGCTTTGGCTCATGAGGGCGTCAACCGCAAAATCAGCCCTCTTGCACAGACGCGCCGCGCCGCGCATGTAGGGCGCGCAATACATAGGGGCAAAGTAGATGAAAAAGCCAAAGTGGGTCGTTGAAAAAGAGCGCGACAAACGTGCAGCTGCAGCGGAAACCGTTTGGCTGTTCGGATTGCATGCGGTGCGCGACGCGCTGTTGAACCCTGCGCGCGAAAAACTGCAGTTGGTTGTCACGCTGAATGCGCTGGGCAAGTTGGAAGATGCGGTCGCTGCTTCAGGGATGGAGCCTGAAATGGCCGATCCACGCAAGTTCCCAGCCCCGATTGACCCCCAGTCGGTGCATCAGGGGGCAGCGCTTGAGGTCAAGCCGCTCAATTGGGGCTCGATCGAGGAACGCTGCGTTGGCGGGCTCGAGGGTGTCGCGCCACGTGTCGTGCTGTTGGACCGCGTGACCGATCCGCATAACGTGGGCGCGATTTTGCGGTCCGCCGAGGTGTTTGGCGCGCGCGCTGTGATCGCGATGCAACGTCATGCAGCACCCGAAACAGGTGCGCTGGCGAAAACCGCCAGCGGAGCGTTAGAGCGCCAGCCCTATCTGCGGGTGCGTAATCTGGCCGATGCAATGGAAACGCTGCGGGGCATGGGATATCTTATCTTGGGTCTGGACGGCGAGGCCGAACATGACATGGCAACTGTGATGGAAGGAAAACGCGACCGCGCCGTGGCGCTGGTGCTGGGGGCCGAAGGGCCGGGGTTGCGCGACAAGACCAAAGAAACCTGCGATCTGCTGGTTCGGATTGACGCAGCAGGCGGATTTGGCTCGCTCAATGTCTCGAATGCGGCCGCCGTCGCCCTATATGCCTCACGAGGTATATAGGAGGATCACGTGCCCGCCCGTAAGATTGCAACCTGCTGTTATTGCGGTACCCGTGCGGCACTTGTTCTGGCCGGCAAGGACCGCCACGAGTTGTCATGTTCACGGTGCGGCGCGCCCCTGCATGATTTGAAAATGTTACCGATTGCATCTGAGCGGTCAGCCGCGCCTGCGGCGGCGCCCACCCGCCCAAACGCCAAATTACGCCGCGAAAAACCTAAAGCCATGAAGCGAAAGCCGACCAAGAAACCCCAAAGCTTGGCCCGCAAGGCCGCGTCCGAGCTTTGGGGCTTTGTCGAAGACATCTTTGATTGAAACAATTCCCCACGGGTGGTCGCGCTTGTGTCAGGTGCCTTTTGCTGGCGGCGTTTTGCACCGCAGTATGGCGGCTATTGCGCTTTTGCGATGTCGCGCGGCTATATCGCCAGCACCGATCCCCAAGCCTGGCCCCTGCACGGCGGTAAGGTCTATCTGAATTGCAGCGTTTCTGTGCGGACAGGCTGGGTGCCGGAAATCGCACAGAATATTGCGCTGGCGGATGCCAATTGGCTCAGCGCCCTGGAGGGCTGATATTTTGGTCGCTCTTAACGGTCCGTTCACGAATAGCTTACATGCTCTTTTATGTGGCGGCTTAGTCCCCATGTATTAGTTCAGAGGCGCGCAGATGGAACCTGCTGCCTCACTTCACTGTCCCTCGTTCCATACCTCGCGCCCGGATCCCCTTCCGGGCGCTTTTTTATTGTGATTATGATGGCGCCATGACTTATTCAGACGAATCCATCACCGAAATCCTGACCCGTGTCCGCACGATTGCCCTTGTTGGCATGTCCAACAAAGCGGACCGCCCAAGCCATGGGGTCGCGCGCTTTTTGCAGGATCACGGCTATCGTGTTATTCCTGTCAACCCGGGGCTTGCAGGACAGGAATTACTGGGTGAGCAGGTCTATGCCAGCCTATCAGATATCCCGCATGACGTTGATATGGTGGATATTTTCCGCCAACCTGACGCGGTGCCCGGCATCGTTGATGATGCCTTGGCGCGCTGGGCAGATCTGCAGGTCATCTGGATGCAGCTTGGCGTTGAACATGCGGGCGCGGCCCAAGTGGCGCGCGCGCGCGGTGTCACAGTCATTCAGGACCGCTGTCCTAAGATAGAATATGCACGGTTGCTTGCGGCCTGATCGACGCGCCAAAGACGAATATTTCAGAACAGAATAAATTAGGGGCGCGCTGCCTTTTCGCTGATCCCGCTTTGGGATTGGCGTTGCGACAGTTCGGCCTCGATGTCGGCCAATGTGACATCACGCGCGGCGCACATGACGAGCAGGTGATAAAGGACGTCGGCAGCTTCGGATGTCAGTGCATCGCGATCACCTTTGACGGCTTCGATGATTGCTTCAACGGCTTCTTCACCGAATTTTTCGGCGCATTTTTCGGGCCCTTTGGCAAGCAGGCGGGCGGTCCAGCTGCCGTCAGGGTCGGCGTTTCTGCGCAATGCAATCGTCGCGGCGAGGTCGGCTATGCTCATATCATCCTCATGGGGATTCCGGCTGCGGCCATATGCGCCTTGGCCTGTCCTATCGTGTAAGTTCCAAAGTGAAAGATCGAGGCGGCAAGGACGGCGCTTGCGTGGCCATGCGTGACACCTTCGACGAGGTGATCCAGCGTGCCGACCCCGCCTGACGCAATAACGGGGATGTTGACGGCATCAGCCACGGCGCGGGTCAGGGCGAGGTTGAAACCCGCCTTGGTGCCATCGCGATCCATCGAGGTGAGCAGGATTTCACCTGCGCCGCGTTCTGCGACTTTCTTGGCAAATTCCACCGCGTCAATACCTGTCGCCTTGCGTCCCCCATGGGTAAAGATTTCCCACGTTCCGGGGGCGGTGGTTTTTGCATCAATTGCGCAGACGATACATTGTGAGCCGAATCGCAGGGCAGCTTCGGTGATCACGTTCGGGTCAGCCACAGCGGCAGAGTTAAAGCTGACCTTGTCCGCCCCTGCCAGTAGCAGATCGCGCACGTCATGGTGCGTGCGAACGCCGCCGCCGATTGTCAGCGGCATAAAGCAGTGTTCTGCCGTGCGCGTGGCCAGATCGAACATCGTTCCGCGGTTTTCATGGGTCGCTTTGATGTCGAGAAAACACAACTCGTCCGCACCCGCGGCGTCATAGGCCTTGGCCTGCTCAACCGGATCGCCCGCGTCGATCAGATCAACAAAGTTGACGCCTTTGACGGTGCGCCCTTCGGCGACATCAAGACAGGGGATGATACGGGTCTTTAACATGAAAGCAGTTTAGCGGCCCGAGATCATTTAGGCAATTCGTTGCGACGACATCGCCATGCGATAAAGCCACATGCAAGGACAAGGATCTGCCCCTAAATAATGCCGCCGCCGACACCAATGACAAAAGCCGGGCCGCTGAGATTGGCGAGGTTGACGGGCAGCGTGGTGCAGCCGGTATAGCCATCAAGCGCGTTCCCCCCACAGGTCGTCGCTGCGAGTATCGTGATGGTGAATACGCAGCCAAGCCCGATGAACCACGCGATTGCGCTCCGCCGCAGGACACGTGCAACGCCCTTGTGATGCGCGCCAAACGAGGATGCAAAAATCGCACCACAGATAACGGCGAGCGGCGCGAAGAGGCTAAAGAGTATCGCGGTAAGATCGGACATGATGCCCCTTAGAACCATACATATAACGCACAAACCAGATACGTTTAAGCCAATTCAGGCTAGCGCAACGCTGCGAGGGCCTGTGCAAGGTCGATCGCCCCATCATAAAGCGCGCGCCCCGATATCGCGCCGGCGATCACGCCTGTGTCGCGCAGGGCGGCCAGATCGCCCAACGACGAAACCCCCCCCGATGCGATGACGGGGATGTTGACAGCGCGGGCCAGCGCCTCGGTCGCGGTGATATTGGGGCCTTTCATCGCGCCGTCTCGCAGGATGTCGGTGTAGATGATCGCGGCCACGCCTGCGTCCTCGAATGATTTCGCCAAGTCTGTGACCTGTATATCGGTTTCTGTCGCCCAGCCTTTGGTCGCCACGAAGCCGTTGCGCGCATCAATCCCGACGGCGACCTGGCCGGGAAAGGCAGCGGCAGCCTCGCGGACAAGCTTTGGGTTTTCCACGGCGACAGTCCCAAGGATCACGCGCGCCAGCCCGCGTGTCAGCCAGCGTTCGATTGTTGCCATATCGCGGATACCGCCGCCCAGTTGGGCAGGGACAGGGCAGGCGGCCAAAATGGCCTCGACGGGGGCGGCGTTCACGGGTTCGCCAGCAAATGCCCCGTTCAGATCGACAAGGTGCAGCCATTCGCAGCCTGCATCCACAAAGGCGCGCGCCTGGGCTGCGGGATCATCGTTGAAAACGGTTGTCTGGTCCATGTCCCCATGCACAAGCCGCACGGCTTGGCCGTCTTTGAGATCAATCGCGGGGTAGAGGATCATTAACGTGGCCCTTCGTGCAGTTATTGGCTGTGTTTATGCACGCTGGCGGGCCGGATGCAACGCGACCCTACGTTAGACTTGCGCAGAATCGGCCATGCTGTGCAATGTCACGCTAGTTCTTTTGGGAGGAGACAGAGATGAAGAAGATTATTCTAGGAATGGTTGCCGCGATCGGCATGGCAGGCGCAGCATTTGCTGATCCGCTCGAGGGCACATGGCGAACGGTGCCTGATGATAACGGCAATTCCGGCCTAATTCAGGTGGCACCGTGCGGTTTGGCGCTTTGTGGCACATTGATCCGCTCGTTTGATACCAACGGCGATGAAATGTCCTCGCCCAATATAGGCCGACAGATCATTTCTGAAACAGTTGCCCGTGGTGACGGGGAATATCGGGGCAAAGTCTGGTCACCGGACCGCGACAAGACCTACAGTTCGCGCCTTCAGCTATCGGGAGACATCCTGTCGGTGTCGGGCTGCGTGCTGGGCTTTTGCCGTGATGGCGGCACCTGGACACGCCAGTAAGAAATAGAAATGGCCTTGGGGGCGGGTGTTTTGACCCGCCTCTAGGGTTTCCATGTCAGGAAATTTGCAATCATCCGCAGGCCAGCGGACTGGCTTTTCTCGGGATGGAACTGCGCGCCGATGATGTTGTCGCGCCCTACAATCGCAGTGACATCACCGCCATAATCACAATGTGCGAGGCGCTGGGCGGGGTCGGTCACTTGCATCGCGTAGGAATGCACGAAATAGGTGTGATCGCCCGTTTCAATCCCATTTAGCATAGGGTGGGGTGTATCAATGACCAGATCGTTCCAGCCCATGTGCGGCACGGGCATGGTGGCGTCATTTGGTGTGATCTTGTCAATCGTCCCGTCGATCCAGCCAAAACCGGGGGTGTCCTGATATTCGCGTCCGAGCGTCGCGAGCATTTGCATGCCTACACAAATCCCAAAGAACGGCACTGCGCGGATTTGAACGGCCTCGATGATCGCTTCAGCCAGTCCCGAAATCCCGTGCAACTCCGCGTGACAATGGGGAAATGCCCCATCGCCGGGCAGCACGATCCGGTCAGCCTGCGCGATCACTTCGGGCAGGCCTGATACGATCACATTGCCGCCGTCCACTTCGCGCGCCATGCGTTCGAACGCCTTTTGCGCAGAGTGTAGGTTGCCGGAGTCGTAATCGACGAGGACGGTTTTCATTGTGTTAGTTGCTTTCTTGTCTTGCCCGGCGGCACGCCGGACAGCGCCCGACCGCTCCCATGGACGGGGGCTTCTCCCCCACCCGCGATCGCAGGCTGTCCTGAAATCTAAAGCGTGCCTTTGGTTGACGGAACTGCATCCGCCTTGCGTGGGTCAACCTCGACCGCACTGCGCAACGCCCGCGCAACGGCCTTGAACGCGGCCTCGGCGATGTGGTGGCTGTTAAACCCGTGCAGGCGATCAATGTGCAGCGTTATGCCGCCATGTGTCGCCAGGGCCTGGAAAAATTCGCGGACCAATTCGGTGTCAAACGTACCGATTTTGGCCGTGGGCAGGTCCAAGTTGCAAATCAGGTAAGGACGTGCGGACAGATCAAGCGCACAGCGCACCTGCGCGTCATCCATCGCCAAGTGACACTCGCCATAACGCCGGATGCCCTTTTTGTCGCCCAAGGCCTGCGCTATCGCCTGTCCCAGCGCAATGCCTACGTCCTCGACTGTGTGGTGGTCATCAATGTGTAAATCGCCCGTCGCGCGCGCGGTGATATCAATCAGCGAGTGGCGCGAAAGCTGATCAAGCATGTGATCAAAGAACCCGACTCCCGTTCGGCAGTCATAGCTGCCGGTCCCGTCAAGATTCACGTCGACTGAAATATCCGTCTCTGCCGTTTTTCGGCTGATTTTTGCGGTCCGCATGGAGTCCTCCGTATTAACTTGGGCTGCTTATAGGGGTGGCAAGTCACCACGCCAAGTCACCAGATTTCACGATTGAACCCCTGTGGCGTGCATGCCAGCCTAGGGCAAAGTTCCCGCGATGCAGAAAGACAGCGATATGACCCTGAGTGATGGCTTTACAGATGTGCCCGCAGGTAAGATCGCGATGGTTGTGACGCACCTTGAAATGCTGTCGCCCCCGCCGCCACGCCTTTTGCCTGGCGTGGCGGGATTGGCGCTGCGTCGTGTGACCGATCCAGATCCCGACTGGTATCGCGCGCTGTTTCGCCGTGTCGGGGCGAATGACTGGCTGTGGTTTTCACGCCTTGTGATGCCCGACGAAACCCTGATCACCACAACCCATGACCCCGATGTGCACATCTATGCGTTGACCCATGACGGGGCTGATATGGGCCTGCTAGAGCTGGATTTCCGCACAAACGACGCATGCGAGCTGGCTTATTTTGGCCTTGATCCCGCACTGATCGGGCAGGGCGCTGGGCGCTGGATGATGGCGCAGGTCATTGCGTTGGCATGGGCAAGCGATATCACCCGTCTACATGTGCATACCTGTTCCATCGACCACCATGCCGCCCTTGGGTTCTATATGCGTAGCGGGTTCACCCCGATCCGCCGTCAGGTCGAAGTCGCGGATGATCCGCGCCTGATAGGCGTGCTGCCCGAAACCGCAGGGCCACATGTGCCGATTATCAAAGGCTAACGCATGATCCGTCATACTGTCTTTTTCACCGCGCGTGAACCAAGCGATCGCGAAACCGTTTTTGCGGGCCTTGATATCCTGCGGGGCAATCCGCACGCCCTGAAGCTTGAGGTCGGGCGCAATTTGCAAACCGATGACATCCCCGGCCCAAAGGTTGATTTCGTGGTCTACGGAGAATTCGAAGACGCAGCACAGATGGCTGCGTTCAAGGCGCACCCGCTCTATGCGTAATCGATCCGAATCGTGCGACACCTGCGCGATTTGCGCGTGTCAGCCGACGTCGTTGTCGCGGCGGCGATTGATGACCACTAACCTGGCGGGATTTACGAAATGGAGCGGGCGAAGAGATTCGAACTCTCGACCCTAACCTTGGCAAGGTTATGCTCTACCCCTGAGCTACGCCCGCATCCGTTTCGTGTGGCTGATCTATATTTGTGGGCGGGGCACCGCAAGACCCTATTTGAGAATTTACGCGACTTTTTCTGTGGGGGTCCATGGCTTAGGGGTTGGGGGCCGTCGCTTAGGGGGTTGCGTCGGGCAGCGCCGCGCTGCCGGTGAAAACCTGCGCATTTAGCCCCACGTCTTCGGAATGAGCGATCACCCCGTCAGGGGCCAGCAAAAGAACGCCATAAGCGCCGGGTTCATCGACCGAAATCGTAGAATCGTGGCTGCGCAAGTCCAGTGGGGCTTGATGGCAGGTGCTTTTGAACAGTGTGAAGGGGATGCCAGCCGTGCTTCCCGAAATCGTGCGATGCACATGGCCGCAGAACAGATGCGCGCGCGGATGGGACGCCAACAACGTGATCATCGCCTCGGCACCGTCCAGAATGCGAATGCCGTCCATTCCGGGCAGGCCTATGTCCATTGGTGGATGATGTGCAAAGACCAATGGAATGCGTCCGTCTGCACCATCTAATGCATCGCGTAGAAAGGCCTGACGTGTCGCACAAAACTGGCCTGCGTGGCCGCGCAGCCCCTCAAGGTCGGATCGCGTATCAAGCGTAATCAGGCGGTGCGTCGGCAAATCCGTGATCGCCTGCACAAAGCCGCCTGCGCTGTGGGGGGCGTCGGGGAATGCGGCGCGAAACCCTGCACGCGCATCATGGTTGCCGATCATTGGGATCACGGGGATTGGCAGATCGCACAGGGCCCTGACCAATTGCGCATATTCAGTCGCTTTGCCGGAATGCGTCAGATCCCCCATCACTACGAGTGCGGCCGCGTCCCCGTGATGGGTTAGCGCGTGATCAAGTGCGACTTGCAACCGCGCGAACGGGTCCAGCCCGATAATCGTTTCCCCGGGGCTGCGCAGGTGCAAATCTGTGAGAACTAGGATCTTTTGCACGCCGATCACCACGAGAGGGCGCCCAGATGCCCAAACGTGTGAGGAGATGCCTTGCTGTCAAGACGCCGGGCCATAAGGCAAAGCCGCAAGGGCGGGGCGTTTCGTAAGGCGTAAAGCATCATCAGGCCCTTTCAAGCAGTGAGACCCTCATAACAGCGCGATTCGCAGGGCGGTGGCAATAAGCCAAGCGCCCCAAACGGATTAAAAGCCTGCACAGAATTTTAATCAGAAAGGGCACATTTTCTAGCTCACTCTAACTCGATCAGCAGGTCTTTGGCGTCAATCTGGCTACCTGCCGCCACATGCACGGCTTTGACGACCGCGTCGCGTTCCGCGTGGATGCCGGTTTCCATCTTCATGGCTTCGATGGTCAGCAACAGGTAGCCCTTTTTGACCGCTTTACCGACAACCGCCGCCACACTGGCCACAACGCCGGGCATTGGCGCGCCGATGTGACTGTCGTTGCCAGCCTTGGCTTTCGGGCGCTGGGCTGTCGTCGCCTTGACCAAACGGTTGGGCACACGGATCGTGCGCGGCTGGCCGTTAAGTTCAAAGAACACCTTCACCTCGCCGTCCTCGGTGGTTTCACTCATCGCTTGCAGCCGGATTTCCAGCGTTTTTCCGGGATCGATTTCAGCGGTGATTTCCTCACCCGCTTGCATGCCGTAAAAGAATGTCCGCGTCGGCAGGGTGCGCACAGGGCCATAGGCTTCGTGGCGTGCCACGTAATCGGTGAACACCTTGGGGTACATCATGTATCCGTTCAGATCCTCGTCATCAAAGCTGCTCTCGGGGAATTTTGTTGCCAACTCCTTGCGCGCCGCGTCCAGATTGG
Organism: uncultured Octadecabacter sp.; assembly: GCA_937891785.1. Lineage (GTDB taxonomy): Bacteria > Pseudomonadota > Alphaproteobacteria > Rhodobacterales > Rhodobacteraceae > SW4. Next base: position 19,253 of record CALAGN010000111.1, on the reverse strand, counting down.
CGGGCGGCAAATGCTTGCCGGGCCGTTCCAGATTTGGCTTTTCGCCCTTCAGTACCTTTTTGACGATTCCGGCAGGAAACCCGCCGGGAGGTTGGCCAAGATTGCCACGCATCATGTCGATGACACTGTCTGGAAAGGCCACATCGGTGTTAGGGTCTTCGACCTGTGCGCGGGTCAGCCCTTGGGCGACCATCATCAGCGCCATGTCCCCGACAACTTTGGACGAGGGCGTGACCTTGACGATATCGCCAAACATCTGGTTCACGTCGGCGTAGGTCTGCGCGACCGCGTGCCAACGCTCCTCAAGGCCCAAGGATCGCGCCTGCGCCTTGAGATTGGTAAACTGCCCGCCGGGCATTTCGTGCAAATACACCTCGGAGGCGGGCGCTTGCAGGCCGGATTCGAACGCCGCGTAATGGCCGCGCACCTGCTCGAAATAATTGGAAATCTCGCGGATCGCGCCGATATCCAGCCCCGTGTCACGGTCGGTGGATTTCAGGGATTCGACGATCGACCCAAGCGTCGGCTGCGAGGTATTGCCCGAAAAGCTGTCCATCGCCGCGTCGATACAATCAACACCTGCCGCGCTGGCTGCCAAAACGGTGGCGATCGCCGCCCCGCTTGTGTCATGCGTGTGGAAATGGATCGGCAGGCCGACCTCGCCCTTAAGCGCGGTAATCAGGGCCGTGGCCGTGCCGTGTTTCATCAGCCCCGCCATGTCTTTCAGGCCCAGCACATGCGCGCCCGCGGCTTCTAATTCTTTGGCCATGCCGATGTAGTATTTCAGGTCATACTTGGATCGGTTCGGGTCAAGCATATCGCCAGTATAGCAAATCGTGCCTTCGCAAACCTTGTTCGCATCAATCACCGCGTCCATTGCTACGCGCATGTTTTCGACCCAGTTCAGACTGTCGAAAACGCGGAACACATCGACGCCGGAAACGGCTGCCTGACGGACGAACTCCTGCACAACGTTGTCGGGATAGTTAGTGTAACCCACGCCATTGGATGCGCGCAAAAGCATTTGCGTCATGATGTTTGGCATCTTTTCACGGATGTCGCGCAGGCGCTGCCACGGGCATTCCTGCAAGAAACGGTAAGCCACATCAAACGTAGCCCCACCCCAACATTCCACAGAAAACAAGCCCGACATATTTGCGGCATAAGTCGGTGCAACACGGATCATATCAATCGAGCGCATACGGGTCGCTAGCAGTGACTGATGCCCGTCGCGCATGGTCGTGTCGGTGATCAAAAGCTGCTGCTGGTCGCGCATCCAATTGGCCACGGCCTCGGGGCCACCTTGATCCAGAATTTGTCGCGTCCCGGGGGTGACGTTTTGCACAAATGACACAGGCGGCTTGGGCAATTTGAGATCAGCATGGGGCAGGGGCCGTCCGGCAGTTTCAGGATGCCCGTTCACCGAAATATCCGCCACATAGGTCAGGATTTTCGTCGCACGGTCACGGCGTTTCTTAAAGTCGAACAGCTCCGGCGTCTCGTCGATAAACTTGGTGTGGTATTCGTTGTTCAGGAACGTCGGGTGTTTCAGCAGGTTTTCTACAAAGGCGATGTTGGTGCTGACGCCGCGAATACGGAATTCGCGCAGGGCGCGGTCCATGCGGGCAATCGCGGCCTCGGGGGTGGGCGCCCATGCGGTCACTTTGGTCAGCAGGCTGTCGTAATAGCGGGTGATCACTGCACCCGAATAGGCGGTGCCACCGTCAAGGCGAATGCCCATGCCCGTGGCGCTGCGATACATCTGAATGCGGCCATAATCAGGGATGAAGTTGTTGCTGGGGTCTTCGGTTGTGACGCGACATTGCAGCGCGTGGCCGTCCAGTTTCACGTCATATTGCGATGCGGCGCCCGTGGCCTCGATCAGGGATTTCCCTTCGGCAATCAGGATTTGTGCGCGCACGATGTCGATGCCTGTGACTTCCTCGGTGACGGTGTGTTCGACCTGCACGCGGGGGTTCACTTCGATGAAAAAGAACTTACCGCTGTCCATATCCATCAGGAATTCGACGGTGCCCGCGCATTCGTAATTCACATGTTTGCAAATTCTCTTGCCGAGGTTGCAAATCTGCTCGCGCTGGGTTGCGGACAGGTATGGGGCAGGCGCGCGTTCCACGACTTTTTGGTTGCGGCGCTGCACCGAACAATCGCGTTCATACAGATGGTAGATATCGCCGTGGCTGTCGCCCAAGATTTGCACCTCGACGTGGCGGGCGCGCATGATCATCTTTTCCAGATAACCTTCGCTATTGCCAAAAGCCGCCTCGGCTTCGCGGCGCCCCTCAAGAACTTTTTCCTCAAGATCGGCTTCGCTCATGATCGCGCGCATGCCACGTCCGCCGCCGCCCCATGACGCCTTGAGCATCAAAGGATAGCCCACTTCGGCGGCCTCTTTCTTGATGGCTGCCATGTCGTCGCCCAGCACTTCTGTCGCTGGGATCACTGGCACGCCTGCTTCAATCGCCACGCGGCGGGCAGAAGCCTTGTCGCCCAACTGGCGCATGGTTTTGGCCTTGGGGCCGATGAATGTGATACCGGCCGCTGTGCAAGCATCCACAAAATCGGGGTTTTCCGAAAGCAGCCCATAGCCAGGGTGGATCGCGTCAGCGCCGCTCATCTTGGCGACACGAATGATTTCTTCGATGGAAAGATACGCGGCGACTGGCCCCATGCCTTCGCCAATCCGATAGGCCTCGTCTGCTTTGAAACGGTGCAGGCCCAGCTTGTCCTCTTCGGCGAACACGGCGACGGTCTTTTTGCCCATCTCGTTGGCTGCGCGCATCACGCGAATGGCGATTTCACCACGGTTGGCAATCAGGATTTTCTGGAAGTCGGTCACGGCAGGATCTCCGGCTTATTGTGCAGTTGCAGCATTTATGAGGGTTTTTGCGCGCATGTAAACAGCAAGTTTGGCGGCTATGTTAACGCTAACACACGCTATTTCACTAGGCGCGCGGGCAGGTCGGCCAATCGCGCAGCACCAATCTGATGCATGTTCGCGATCATATCCGCGCGCAGGACATCGACCAAATGCGCAGGGCCAATCGCCCCCAGCGCCCCCAAAGCATAGTGCCACGCCCGCCCCAACATCACAAAATCCGCGCCCAATGCCAGCGCGCGGAGAACATCCAACCCGCAGTCTATCCCGCTGTCCACAATCAGGGGTAAATCTGTCACCGCGCGGATCGCGGGGAGGGCATCAATCGTCGCGGGTGCCCCGTCAAACTGCCGCCCCGTATGGTTGGACACCCAAAGTGCGTCAACGCCAGCGCCCTCCAAAAGTGCGGCATCATCGGCGTTAAGCACGCCTTTAACGATCATCTTGCCGCCCCATGCATCGCGCAGCGCTTGTAGATATTCCCAGTCGGGCGAGGTGCGCAGCAGATACCCCACATGAGCATTGGACGGCAGCGTGCCGGATTTCGCCAGATCGCCCGCGTAGCCGTCAATCAGCGCCATGCGCGGCATGCCTTTTTGGGTAATCCCAACCGCCCAAGCCGGACAGCGTGCAACCTGCGCCAGAAGCCGCGGCGTCAATCGCGGCGGCTGCACCAACCCGCCACGGGTCTGGCGTTCGCGCCGCGACGGGGCAGGGACATCGACCGTCAGAACCAGCGTATCAAACCCGCTATCGTGCGCGCGTTTCAGCATGTCGGCGCGAATGTCGGGATCGCGGGGAGGGTAAATCTGGAACCAGCCATGCCCGGCTGTCAGCGGCCCTACATCTTCGGGGATCGCAGTGGCGACGGTGGACAGCGTATAGGGCAGCCCCGCATCGGTGGCTGCACGCGCTAACAGGCGTTCGCCGTCCGGCCAGATCAGTCCCGACATACCCACAGGGGCAACCCCAAACGGTAGCGGATAGTCGCGCCCAAGAAAGGTTGATGATGTGTCCGGTGTCAGTTCGCCATGCAGGATCGAGGGGCGCAATTGTACCGCGTCCAGTGCTGCGCGGTTGCGCTGTGGCACGGCCTCGCGCCCCGTCGCACTGTCCAGATACTCCCACACGAAATGAGGAATCCGGCGGCGCGCGGCGCGTTTCAGATCGCTTATCGCGGGGAATTTTGCATGCAGATCAGCCATAAAGCGCGCCCTTTTCCTGCGTGTTAGGCTAGCCATTACGCGCCAGATCACAAGCAGTGAACATAGGGCGAACATTGGCTTTTATTGCGCGCAACTTCACGCTAGATTGCGCGCCATGAGCAGTTTTTCAGATGATGACGCCTTCGAGGCCGCCGCAATCCCCCTGTCACAACGGGCCATGGCCCGTCCTGTGGCGAATTATATGGAGGGGCTGAACCCCGCCCAACGCGAGGCCGTCGAGGTTCTCAATGGCCCCGTGTTGATGCTTGCGGGCGCTGGCACGGGCAAGACCAAGGCGCTGACCTGCCGCATCGCGCATCTTTTGATGACCCATGCTGCCAAGCCCAATGAAATCCTTGCCGTGACCTTTACCAACAAGGCCGCGCGCGAGATGAAGAACCGCATCGGCGGGCTTTTGGGCGAGGCCGTCGAAGGGATGCCGTGGCTTGGCACATTTCATTCGATCTGTGCCAAACTGCTGCGTCGCCACGCCGAACTGATCGGGCTTAAGGGTAACTTTACCATTCTGGATAGCGACGATCAGTTGCGGCTTTTGAAACAACTGGTGGTCGCATCCGATGTGGACGAAAAACGCTGGCCGCCACGGATGCTTGCGGGGATCATTGATAACTGGAAAAACAAGGCTTGGACGCCGGCCAATCTCCCCGTGGCCGAAAGCAGCGCATTTGATGGCAAAGGGGTAGAGCTTTACGCCGCCTATCAGGCTCGCCTGAAAACGCTTAACGCCTGTGATTTCGGCGATCTTCTGCTGCATGTGGTGACGATTCTCCAGACCCAGGAAGACGTGCTGAAACAATACCAGCGCTGGTTCAAATACATCCTTGTTGACGAATACCAAGATACCAATGTCGCGCAATATCTATGGCTGCGCCTGCTTGCGGCGGATCACAAAAACATCTGCTGTGTGGGCGATGATGACCAATCCATCTATGGCTGGCGCGGCGCCGAAGTGGGCAATATCCTGCGGTTTGAAAAGGATTTTCCCGGCGCGCATGTGGTCCGGTTGGAACAGAATTATCGCTCCACGGGACATATCTTGGGCGCTGCTGGCGGCGTGATTGACGCCAACAAAAACCGCCTTGGCAAAACGTTGTTCACGGACGGCGAAGATGGCGAACAGGTCCGTCTGATCGGTCATTGGGACGGCGAAGAAGAGGCCCGCTGGATCGGCGACGAGATCGAGGCACTGCAGCGTGGCACCCGCGGCCGTGATGCGATGGGCCTTGATAGTATGGCGATCCTCGTGCGCGCCAGCCACCAGATGCGCGCCTTCGAAGACCGGTTTCTTACAATTGGTCTGCCCTACCGCGTGATAGGCGGCCCGCGGTTCTATGAACGCATAGAAATCCGCGATGCCATGGCCTATTTCCGCCTTGCTGTCAGCCAAGACGATGATCTGGCCTTTGAACGGGTTGTGAACACACCTAAACGCGGGCTTGGTGACAAAGCCGTGCAAACCATCCAGATGACTGCGCGCAGCAACGGCGTGAACCTTGTGGACGGCGCGCGGATTTGTGTCGAATTGGGCGCGATCAAAGGCAAAAGTGGCGCAGCACTGGGCATATTGGTGCAGGGGCTTGACCGTTGGCACCGCCAAGTTCGCGAGGAATCCGACACGCACGTCGAACTAGCCGAAATGATCTTGGACGAGAGCGGCTATACCGGCCACTGGCAAAACGACAAAACACCCGAAGCGCCGGGCCGCCTTGAAAACCTCAAGGAACTGGTCAAGGCCTTGGAAAACTTCGAGAACCTGCAAGGGTTCCTCGAACACGTCAGCCTGATCATGGACAACGAGACCGAAGAACAGGGCGAGAAGGTCAGCATCATGACGCTGCACGCTGCCAAGGGGCTGGAATTCCCTGCCGTGTTCTTGCCCGGTTGGGAAGACGGGCTGTTTCCGTCCCAGCGCAGCATGGACGAAAGCGGGCTTAAGGGCCTCGAAGAGGAACGCCGCCTTGCCTATGTCGGCATCACGCGGGCCGAGGAAATTTGCACCATTTCATTCGCCGCCAACCGGCGTGTCTATGGCCAGTGGCAATCCGCGCTCCCCAGCCGTTTCATTGACGAACTGCCCGAACAACACGTCGAAGTCCTCACGCCGCCGGGCCTTTACGGGGGTGGCTATGGCGCTGCAGCCCCGCAGCCCGTGCAATCGCACCTGCACGACCGCGCCGCGAGCGCGAATGTCTACAATTCCCCCGGCTGGAAACGCCTGCAAGACCGCAGCCAGCAGCGCGGCATGTCCCAGCCGCGCGAATCCCGCAACGTGACGATTGATCTGGACGCGATATCGTCCTTCACCGTCGGCGACCGCGTGTTTCACCAGAAATTCGGCTATGGCGAGGTGATGGGCATAGAAGGCGATAAGCTTGAAATCGAATTTGACCGTGCCGGCAGCAAAAAAGTCATCGCGCGGTTTATCGTGGCGGCTGACAAAGCGAACGATGTGCCGTTCTAAGCCAGTCTGCCAAGTTTAATTTCGTGCCATTCAGGTCCAGATCGGGATCAGCGTGGCAACCAATGCCAGTGCCATTGTCCAGTTAAAGGCGCGCAATCGTGACGGCGTGGCCAGCCAGCGGCGCACCTGCGTGCCGCCCCAAGCCCAAAGCGACACAGAGGGCAAGTTGACCATTGCGAAAATTGCAGCGACCAGTGCCGCCCCCCACCAGCCCGATCCCTCAGGCGCGTAATAAGTCTGTGCGGTGATCGCCATATAGACCGCCTTAGGATTAACCCACTGGAACGCTGCTGCCTGTAAGAAGGTCAGCGGTTTGCCACCTGTTTTGGCATCTTTTGGCGCGGCGGCATTGGCGATTTTCCACGCCAGATACAGCAGATAGACCGAACAGATCACCAGCATCGCCTGTTTGATCACCGGATAGGCGTTAAACACCGCGATCAGCCCGATCCCCAGCAAAAACCCCATCAGCGCATGCCCCAGCGAAATCCCCAACATATGCGGGATCGTGCGGCGCACGCCAAAATTGGCACCCGACGCCATCAGCATCAGGTTGTTTGGGCCGGGGGTGAGCGAACTCACTCCGGCGAAAATGATCAGGGCAGAAAAAAGGTCAAATGTCATTTGCGTGGCATACGCCGGAAACATGACAAGAGGACAGCCCAAAACAAAGAATGGCGACGCCCGGGAGGAGGTGGGCGTCGCCATTCTTTGCGCGTGGCCGTTCAGGGAGGAGGTAGAACAGCCCGCCACGTTATGGGTGAGGCAGCGACATCGGGAGGAGGTGATGCCGCCGCTTCAGGTGTGATGGCCGGTCAGGGAGGAGGAAAACCAGACCATCGGATTAAGTGCCATTCAGGGAGGAGGAGGCACTTAATATTGTATTTTCAAGGCTCTGGGAGGAGTACCTCGAAGTATTTGGTGATGCGGCGACATCGGGAGGAGGCGATGCCGCCGCTTCAGGTGTGATGGCCGGTCAGGGAGGAGGAAAACCAGACCATCGGATTAAGCGCGCCCTAAAGGGAGGAGGCGGGAGCGCTTAAAATCTTGAATTACTTGCCGTAAGCGGTCTCGAGGGCGAGCGAACGGATGTTTGCGCGGCAAAGACCAAGATCAGCCAATTCGCGATCACTTAGGCCGTACAATTCGTTCATCGTCGCGCGATACATGCGAAAGTTTGCATAGCGGGTTGCCAGCGTATGACGCAGGGCAGCGACGCGGCTAAAGTCAAAACCGGCGACGCGGATATCGGAAGCGTGTGCCATTGTTATCTCTCTTCTACTGTGTGCCGCGCATTGGCAGCTTGTGTGTTGCGGGCGTTTCGCGCTCCAAGCGATGTTGGCGCTCTCGTGAACCATAAATAGGCAAATGCTGCAGTTGCACAATGGGCCGTTTCAGCAATGCTGCTATGCAGCATGCGCATAGGAAAATGACCGCATTATCAGCATCTTGGTTAATTATTGGGCGTTGACCTAGCGTCGCCTTGAATTTTACTGCAAGGATAGCACATGGTGATGAAAGACTAAGCAGTTCAAAAACTCTGGAGGCCGAAATGGCTGTTACCCCTGCCGACATACACGCCGCGCTGGCGCGCATTGCATTGCCTGACGGTGGCGATCTTATGTCGCGTGACATGTTGCGTGCCCTCAATATCGAAGGGCAGGGGGTACGATTCGTGATCGAAGCCGCAACGCCGCAAGATGCGCAACGCATGGAGCCGGTGCGCGCCGCCGCCCAAGCTGCCGTTGCAGCACTTGCCGGTGTGGATGCAGTATCAGTCATCCTGACGGCCCACGGCCCCGCTGCTAAACCTGCCGCGCCACCCAGCCTGAAAATCGGCGGTCATCCTAAACCACAAGCTGGCCCCGAACGGGTCGCGGGCGTGGACCGGATTATCGCGATTGGGTCTGGTAAGGGCGGTGTAGGCAAATCAACCGTGTCATCCAACCTTGCCGTGGCGCTTGCGCGCGAAGGGCGGCGCGTGGGTCTGCTTGACGCTGATATATACGGCCCGTCCCAGCCGCGCATGATGGGCGCGAACAAACGCCCTGCGTCGCCTGACGGTAAAACGATCATTCCCTTACAGGCACACGGCGTCACGTTGATGTCGATAGGTCTGATGCTTGATCCGGCCAAGGCCGTGGTCTGGCGTGGGCCGATGCTGATGGGCGCGCTGCAACAGATGTTGACCCAAGTAGAGTGGGGCGAGTTGGATGTTCTAATCGTCGATTTGCCGCCCGGAACCGGCGATGTGCAGCTGACCCTATGTCAGAAAACCCATCTGACAGGCGCGATTGTCGTCAGCACGCCGCAGGACGTGGCCTTGTTGGACGCGCGCAAGGCGCTGGATATGTTCAACACGCTGAAAACCCCCGTGCTGGGCCTGATCGAAAATATGTCCACATATATATGTCCCAATTGCGGGCACGAGGCGCATCTGTTCGGCCATGGGGGCGTAGCCCGCGAGGCCGAACAGATTGGAGTGCCGTTCCTTGGCGCGCTGCCGATTGATCTGGATACGCGACTGGCAGGCGACGCAGGCGTGCCGATTGCCGCCGGAGACTCTGCGATGGCCGATGCCTACCGCGACATGGCGAAACGACTGATTGCGGGCGGGATAGGCTGAACCCCAAATCTTGCGGCACGGAATGCGGGGCGGGCAGGTTTGTCCGCCCTTTTTGCATTTATGGGAAACTCTGGAACCCATCCCGTTACATGAGAATCACAGACCTGGGATTCTTTGGAGTCGCGGGATTTTGGCATGTGAATACGAAAATAACCCCGCTAGATCTGGCGTCACAGCGTAAAATTCAGGCTTAAGTGGAAAAAATTCCGGGAAAATATGGAACTTTCTGTTTCAACAGCCCAAATACCATATGTTGTGTTGTGTTTGGCAAATTACGCCACAATTCGCGTCATAGATTGACCTTTACCTACTAGAGCTTGTGTTGCTTGGGTGTCGAAAACAACATATGGACCATGAATTCCCAAAAAATCCATTGCTTCCCACGGTTTCCCATGCCACAAACTTCATACGGTAGACGGGCAGACAATACGGGGCACCAAACGACCCCACCGACCGCAAGGTCAGGTTTCATACAGGCACCCATACACCGAACAAAGAGATCCGGCGCGCGAGCGAGCAGACATCCCCCCAGGTGGCGCGCGCAGCTGGACATTCTCGGAAACGGGACGAGGACGGCGGATTGATCAGTGGCAGCAGATCAATCCGCCGTTTCCTTTCCAAGCACAGATTTTTTCGGGGGAATGTAGAGAGGCCGCGGGACAGTGGTTCTTAGTTTCAGAGGCGAATTCAACCAAAAGGTTGACGGTAAGGGGCGCATGTCGATCCCTGCTGATTTTCGCGCTGTGCTTACTGACGGCGACCCGCGCTGCCCCGAAATCCCCAACCCCCGCATGGTTGTTTTGCACGGCCCCCACCTTAAGAATTGCCTGCACGCCTATACGATCGACGCCATGGCCGAGATCGAGGCGGGCATCCGCAGACTGCCCCGCGGCAGTGCCGAACGTAAACGGGCAAGCCGGATGATCCTTGGCAAGTCATGGGACACCGAAGTTGATAAAGACGGGCGCATTGTGCTGCCTCAACGCCTGCGTCAGCAAATCGGCCTTTCCACCGAGTCCGTTATGGTCGCTATGGGCGACTATTTCGAGATTTGGAACGCCGACACTTATGACGTTATTGAAAATGCCGAAACAGATGCTTGGTTGGCTGAGTTGCCGGATGACTTTGATCCGCTCAGCCTGATTGACGGGCCAGACGGCCCAGCTAAAGGATAATCCGATGTCGGCTGCCACCAAGACATCACATCCCGCCCCCCACATTCCCGTGCTTTTGCGCCCGATCATCAAAGCTGTATCGCCGCTTTCGGGTGTCTGGCTGGATGGCACGTTCGGTGCTGGCAGCTATACTCGCGCGCTGCTCGATAGCGGTGCTGACAAGGTTATCGCCGTTGATCGTGATCCGCTGGCGTTTGAAATGGCGACCCCTTGGGCTGGTGAATACGGTGATCGTCTGGAAATGGTGCAGGGCACGTTTTCCAAGATGGACGACTATGGCACAGGCCTTGATGGCGTGGTTCTGGACCTTGGGGTCAGCTCGATGCAGCTTGATTTGGCTGAACGCGGCTTTTCATTCATGAGGGACGGTCCGCTGGACATGCGCATGTCGCAGGATGGCCCATCTGCCGCCGATATCGTCAATACCTACGACGAAGAAGACATTGCCGACATTCTGTTTCGCTATGGCGAAGAACGCGCGAGCCGGCGCATCGCGGCGGCGTTCATCCGCGCCCGCAACGAAGCCCCGATCACATCCACAGGCAAGCTGGCACGGCTGGTCGAGGGCTGTTTGCCCCGCTCCAAACCGGGCCAAAGCCACCCCGCGACCCGCAGCTTTCAAGCGCTCCGAATTGCCGTAAATGACGAGTATGGCGAGTTGGCAACTGGATTAATGGCTGCCGAACGCGCGCTGCGTGCTGGTGGCCTTTTGGCCGTCGTGACCTTTCACAGCGTCGAGGACCGCATGGTGAAACGATTTTTTCAGACCCGTTCTGGCGGGGGCGGTAACGCCAATCGTTATGCCCCCGTCGTTGAACGCGAGGCACCCGCGTTCGAGATCATCAACCGCAAGGCCATCGGCCCTGACGAAGAAGAACTGGCGGAAAACCCCCGCTCGCGGTCTGCAAAACTGCGCGTCGCACGCCGCACAGATGCACCCGCAGGCGAGGTAAGTCGCGCCGATCTCGGCATGCCGATGCTAAAGGGAGACCGCTAATGCGCGGTTTTCTTTTCGTTTTTTCCATTCTTGGCGTCATGGGGCTCGCATTTTGGGCCTATCAGGAAAACTATCGCACCCAGCAATCCCTTGGCGAGGTGCGCCAATTGCACAGTAATATCGGGGCCGCCCATCAACGTCTAAACGTGTTGAAGGCGGAGTGGGCCTATTTGAATCGCCCCGATCGCTTGCGCGATCTGGCAGAACTGAATTTTGACCGTTTGGGCCTTTTGCCCCTGATGCCCGACGCCTTTGGGCGGATTGACCAGGTGGAATATCCGGTCTTGCCGCTTGGCCCGATCTTGGGGTCCATCGAAGTCAGCAGCGACAACGCGCCTCAGGAGGAGGATCTATGATCCGCACTCCGCTGCGCCCGCTTGCCCGTATTCTTAAGGCCCGCGCGAACGGGGAAAACCCCGACGCGATCCAAGCCGAAAACCTGCGCTTGCGTCATGAAGACATACGCGACTCTGCCCGAAACCGCGCCGAGGGGCGGTTGCTGGTGCTGGGGGCGATGTTTTTCTGCGCCTTTCTGGTTGTCGGTCTGCGGATGGGCGCACTTGCATCATCGGTCCCAGAAGAGCCGCGCGTTGCCGCTAGTGGTAACCCTATTATTGGGCAACGCGCTGATATTGTTGATAGAAATGGCCGAATTCTTGCGACAAATCTGGAAACGCATTCGCTTTATGCGCAGATCCCCGACATGGTGGACCCCGAACGCGCCGCAATCGGACTGGCAGCTATTTTCCCCGAACTGGACGCAGACAGGCTGCTGACAGACTTCACAGGTGAACGCCATTTTCTTTGGATACGCCGCCAGATCAGCCCCGAACAAATGCAAGCCGTGCACGATATCGGTGATCCCGGCCTGCTGTTTGGTCCGCGTGAAATGCGGCTTTATCCCAATGGGTCCGTCGCTGCACATATCCTTGGTGGCGCATCTTATGGACGCGAAGGCGTGCATTCCGCCGAAGTGATCGGTGTGGCCGGTGTCGAACGCGCCTTTGATGATTTCCTGCGTGATCCCGGCAACGAAGGTCGCCCGCTTGAACTGTCCATCGATCTAACAGTGCAGGCCGCGTCCGAACGTGTGCTTCAGGGTGGTATGATGCTGATGAGCGCCAAAGGTGCGGCATCGGTATTGATGGATGTGCGCACAGGCGAGATTATTTCGATGGTGTCGCTGCCCGATTTTGACCCCAATGATCGCCCGCAGGTTTTGCTGGAAGGCGATCAATCCGACAGCCCGCTGTTTAACCGCGCGGTGCAGGGGGTTTACGAACTGGGATCGACGTTCAAGATTTTCGCGGTAGCTCAAGCGATTGAGCTTGGGTTGATCAACGCCACCACGATGATCGACACACGTGGCCCACTGCAATGGGGCCGCCACCAGATCCACTATTTCCACGACTACGGTGCGCAGCTTTCGGCGACCGAGGTGATCGTGCAGTCTTCCAATATAGGCACGGCGCGTATTGCGGTGATGATCGGCATTCAGCGACAGCGCGATTTTCTTGACAGTCTTGGCCTGCTGGCCGCGACCTCTGTGGAATTGTCTGAAGCCCACAGCGGCGCGCCGCTTTTGCCGCCCAACTGGTCCGAACTGTCGACGATGACAATTTCCTATGGCCACGGATTGTCTACGTCACCACTTCATTTGGCGGCGGCCTATTCGAGCATCGTGAATGGCGGCACATTGGTGCGCCCGACATTGCTGCGTCAGGACAGGCCGCAATTCGGCCCGCGTGTCCTGAGCGAGGACGTATCGCGCATCGCCGTCGATATGCTGCGCGCGGTTGTGACAAGCGGCACTGCATCCTTTGGCGAGGTTCCGGGCTATCAGGTTGGCGGCAAGACTGGCACCGCAGACAAGCCACGCGAGAACGGCGGCGGCTACTATGACGACAAGGTCATCGCGACATTCGCCAGCGTCTTTCCTGCTGATGACCCGCAATACGTGCTGATCGTTACCTTGGACGAACCTACTGTGGATGCCCTCGGCGAGGCCCGCCGTACCGCTGGTTGGACAGCCGTTCCCGTCGCCGCAGAAATGATCCGCCGCGTCGCGCCATTGCTGGGAATGCGACCAGACGTTGAAACCGCCGCGCCGGTAGGTGTAACACTCACCTCAAACTAAGGTCGGAACACAGCAGGTATCATGGGCAATCGTGCGGCACCGGATCACAAAACGTCAACACTGGCCGCTTTGGGCCTGACCGCAAGGGCAGGGCGTGAGGCGCTGATCACAGGCTTGACGGTTGATAGCCGCGAAGTTCGCGAGGGCGTGATGTTCGCCGCTCTTCCCGGCGCACGTGTGCATGGCGGTGAATTTATCAAATTCGCGTTGCAGATGGGTGCGGGCGCGATCCTGACCGATGTGCAGGGTGCGCAAATTGCCGCCCAAGACCTTGCAGTGAGTGACGCAGCCCTGATTGTTGCACAAGACCCGCGTCAAGCATTGGCGCAAACCGCCTCGCTTTGGTTTGGTCCGCATCCCGACACGATGATCGCTGTCACAGGCACAAACGGCAAGACTTCAGTCAGCACATTCGCCCGCCAGATATGGATCGAAATGGGGTTGAACGCCGTCAATCTTGGCACGACTGGCGTCGAAGGGGCATGGACCCATCCGCTGAAGCACACGACCCCTGAACCGATCACCTTGCATCGCGTTCTGGCGCAGGCGCAGCGCGAAGGCGTGACCCACGTGGCGATGGAGGCATCAAGCCACGGGCTTGATCAGCGCCGCCTAGATGGGGTTCTACTGGCTGCCGCAGGGTTCACGAATTTCACCCAAGACCACCTTGACTATCACCACACATTCGAAGCCTACTTCGACGCCAAAATGGGCCTTTTCACCCGCGTTTTGCCCGATGATGGCGTGGCCGTGATCAACCTTGATGATCCCAAAGGGCGGCTTGTCGCGCAAATCGCTGATGAACGCGGCCAAGAGGTCATTGGCGTGGGCCGGTCACCCGATGCACGCTTGCGACTGCTAGGTCAACGGATGGATGCCACGGGGCAGGAATTGCGCTTTGAATGGCAGGGCCGCACCCATACCACCCGCCTGAACCTGATTGGTGGTTTTCAGGCCGATAACGTGTTGCTCGCCGCGGGTCTCGTGATTGCCGCAGGCGGTGATCCGGCGGATGTGTTTGACACCTTGCCATACCTGAGCACCGTGCGTGGCCGCATGCAACTGGCGGCGACCCGTGACAATGGCGCAAGCGTATTTGTCGATTACGCCCATACGCCGGATGCGATTTCCACGGCTCTCAGGGCGATGCGCCCACATGTAATGGGCCGCCTGATTGCAATCGTAGGCGCAGGCGGGGATCGCGATGCAACCAAACGCCCGCTCATGGGGCAGGCGGCGGCAGATAACGCCGATGTTGTGTTCGTCACCGACGACAATCCGCGCAGTGAAGACCCCGCCACGATCCGCGCCGCCGTGATGCTGGGCTGTCGCGAAGGAATCGAGGTTGGTGATCGCGCCGAGGCAATCTTGCGCGGAGTCGATGCTCTGCAACCCGGTGACGCACTTCTGATCGCAGGCAAGGGGCATGAAAGCGGGCAAATTGTCGGTGACGATATCTTGCCTTTTGATGACGTTGAGCAGGCAAGCGTGGCCGTGGTCGCCCTTGACGGGAGAATCTGATGGCACTCTGGACGTCACAAGATGCGGTCGCGGCCACAGGCGGCACATCCACCCGCGATTGGCGGGCAAACGGCGTATCCATCGATACGCGCACCATTGAAACGGGCGATTTGTTCGTGGCCCTCAAGGCCGACCGCGACGGTCATGACTTCGTCGCCGTGGCGCTGGAAAAAGGGGCTGCCGCAGCACTTGTGACCCATCGCCCCGACGGCGTTCCCGAAGACGCGCCGCTGCTGATCGTGCCTGACGTGTTGGTCGCGCTCGAAGCCTTGGGCGTCGCTGCTCGCGCTCGCACAAACGCGAAAGTCGTCGCAATCACCGGATCTGTTGGCAAGACATCGACCAAGGAAATGTTGCGTATCGTATTGGAACGGCAGGGTAAAACCCATGCTTCCGAGGCAAGCTACAACAACCATTGGGGCGTTCCGCTGACACTGGCGCGGATGCCGCAGGACACACAATTCGCGGTGATCGAGATCGGGATGAGTAGCCCTGGTGAAATTTCGCCGTTGGCCCAGATGGCCTGCCCGCATGTAGTGATGATCACAACTGTCGCCGCCGCGCACCTTGAAGCGTTTGATAGTATCGAAGGCATCGCGCGCGAAAAAGCGACAGTTATAGACGGCTTGGTCGCTGGAGGAATCGCCGTGTTGAACGCTGATATCGCGACCGCGCCGATTCTGTTGAATTATGCCGCAAAACGTGGCGCGCGCGTCGTTCGGTTTGGGCAAATGGCCGCTGATTGGCACCTCAAACACGTCCGCCTTGCGTCGGGCAGCACCGTCGTGCAGGCGCAGGCAAACGGTGTGGCGATCCTGTTTAAACTATCCACCGCTGGCCGCCATTTCGCGATGAACGGTCTGGGCGTGCTGGCCGTGACCGAGGCCCTTGGCACCGATCCCGTCGCCGCTGCGATGGACATCGCCACATGGGCGCCGCCCGCCGGGCGCGGCACGCTGGAAACTGTGACACTTGATCCTGCCAGCACCGACGACACGCTGGAGTTGATTGACGATGCCTTTAACGCCAACCCCGCCTCGCTGACAGCGGCCCTCGAGGTGCTGGCTGCGGCGACGCCAGTGGATAATGTCGGGCAGATCATCAAGGGGCGACGGATCGCGGTGCTGGGCGATATGCTCGAACTTGGACCGGATGAAATGGCGATGCACGCAGCACTGGTCAACGATCCATCGCTAGCGTGGGTCGATTTGATCCACTGCGCTGGCCCACGGATGCGTCATCTTTACGATGCCCTGCCGGAAAACCAGCGTGGGCGGTGGCGCGAAACTGCCGCCGAATTGGCGCTGGGAACCGCGGGTCTTGTGGATGCTGGCGACGTGGTCCTTGTGAAGGGGTCCAAAGGCAGCAAGATCAGCCTTGTCGTTGACGCCATTCGTAATTTGGGGCATCGCAAGTCGCACAAACACAAAAAGGTCTGAACATATGTTGTATTGGTTAACCGCCCTGTCCG
Organism: uncultured Octadecabacter sp.; assembly: GCA_937891785.1. GTDB lineage: Bacteria > Pseudomonadota > Alphaproteobacteria > Rhodobacterales > Rhodobacteraceae > SW4. The sequence goes on along the minus strand of CALAGN010000111.1, from coordinate 2,743 downwards.
ATGGGGGCGATTTCTTTAACCTCTTTAACTATATTACCTTCCGTGCCGGTGGGGCCTTTGCCACGGCGCTGTTCTTTGGGTTCATGTTCGGCCCCCCTTTGATCAATGTGCTGCGTCGCAAACAGGGCAAGGGTCAACCCATTCGTGATGACGGCCCCGAGGGGCATTTTATCAAGGCGGGCACCCCCACCATGGGTGGTTTGCTGATCGTCGGTGCGCTGCTGACCTCGACATTGCTCTGGGCGCGCTTGGACAATCCGTTCGTATGGATGGTGCTATTTGTGACGCTGTCTTATGCGATGATCGGCTTTGCGGACGATTATGCCAAGGTTTCCAAACAAACGAGCGCGGGTGTGTCGGGCAAGGTGCGCCTGTCGCTGGGCTTTGTGATTGCGGGGATCGCGGGCTATTGGGCCGCGCAGTATCATCCGGCTGGCCTGACCAATCAACTTGCGTTTCCTGTGTTCAAAGACCTGCTCCTAAATCTCGGCATCCTGTTCGTGCCGTTTTCTATTATTGTGATCGTAGGTGCTGCCAACGCTGTGAACCTGACCGATGGTCTGGACGGTCTGGCCATCATGCCCGTGATGATCGCCGCAGCGACGCTTGGCGTGATCGCTTATGTGGTTGGCCGCGTGGATTTCACCACCGATCTGGGCCTGCATTATGTCCCCGGCACCGGCGAATTGCTGATCTTTACCGCTGGCCTCATTGGCGGCGGCCTTGGGTTTCTGTGGTATAACGCGCCCCCCGCCGCCGTGTTCATGGGCGACACCGGAAGCCTTGCATTGGGCGGCGCACTGGGTGCCATCGCCGTGGCATCAAAGCACGAGATCGTCCTTGCTATCGTTGGCGGGTTGTTCGTGGTCGAAGCATTATCGGTTATCATCCAAGTCCTTTATTTCAAAAGCACCGGCAAACGCGTGTTCCTCATGGCGCCGATCCACCATCACTACGAAAAGAAGGGCTGGGCGGAACCACAGATCGTCATCCGCTTCTGGATCATCGCGCTTATTCTGGCGATGGTGGGCCTCGCGACGCTAAAAGTGCGCTAATGGCGCGGGTGCGCGAAACAAATGCGATGATCAGCGGAATGAAACCTGCACTGCAACCGGGTGTCTGGCATTTCTGCACCTGTGCGCCAGATCAAGCCGTTGATCTGGTCCCGCACGCGCTTGCCACCATGCACGAGGCCGAAGGCCTATCGCTCATCCTGCCAGAAGACCAAGCCGCCACGGCGGGCCTGATCTCGGACATGGCGATGTCGATGATTACCCTGCAGGTCCACTCCGCGCTTGATGGTGTGGGCCTGACCGCAGCCGTTGCGCAGGTTCTGACACTCGCCGGTATTGCGTGCAATGTCGTTGCTGCAAATCACCACGACCATGTCTTCGTTCCCGTGAAAGACGCCGACACAGCGGTGGATGTTCTGCGCGCGCTTGCCATGCGCGGGTCTGCTTGACGACAGGTGTGATTGTGGTGGCATCTTGCCTGTGTAACCACATCCCGCCGCAACACCCGCCCGTGCCCCGCACGGGCAGCCCCCGACCGCCCCCATGGGCGGGGGCTTCACCCCCACCCGCGGTCGGGGGCCGCCCTTTACGACTTCCCAACACACCCCAGACGGGTATTGTGCTGACAGGGAAGTATGGGTGGTTTGATGATGTGGGAATATCTTAACAGTGCTTGGGAATGGTTTGGCACTTCCGAGAACCAAAATCGTGCAACTGCGATTGCGGCGGTTTCTGCGGTCGTGCTCACCATCCTAGGCGGTATCTGGTATTCCGTTCGCTCGTCCGTGACGGCCGTGGCAAATCGTGGTGAACAGGCTGTTCTGCCAAGTAACCCCATGTTGCCAAGCGGTGAAATCCTCTCAATGGATCAACACCTAACTATACTTCAAAAACGCGAAGACCAACTCACCGCTAAGCTAGGCACCTCGCATGATGATGAGAGATCACAACTTACCGCGCAGATCGCTGATCTAAAGTCCCAAATCGCCAACCCCAATAAATCCCTCGCCGACGCCCAAAAACGCATCGCCGACCTCGAAACACTCCTTGATCGATCCGGCAACACCATCGGCGGTGATCGTATTGCGCAAGCCAAAGCCGCCCTCGAACAAGGCGACTATTCCATCGCCGACGATATCTTCGCCGAAATCGAAGCCAACAACGACCTCGCCGTCCAAGAATCCGCCCGGGCCGCCTTTGGCCGTGGTGAAGTCGCCGAGGCCGAAATCCGCTGGCACGATGCCTATGCCCATTACAAACGCGCCAGCAATCTTGATGACACCACCGACCACCTCGCGGCCTATGCCCGCATGACATGGCGTCTGGCCAAAGGGGAGGAGGCGATTACGGCTTGTGAGAGCCTCGTAAGCCGCGCCAAAACGGATTTTGGTGACCAAAGCCCGGAATATGCCAGTCAACTCAACAACCTCGCGGAAGTCGTAAGAGCACATGGCCGTTTCCCCGAAGCCGAGGCGCTTTACAACGAGGCGCTCGAGATTGACCGCGCGACGATTGGCACGGGGCATCCGGGCTATGCCAGCCACCTCAGTAACCTCGCGTCGGTTGTGAAGGCACAGGGCCATTTCCCCGAAGCCGAGGCGCTGATCAACATGGCGCTCGAGATTGACCGCGCGACGATTGGCAAGGGGCATCCGGACTATGCCACCCACCTCAACAACCTCGCGGGGGTTGTGCAGGCACAGGGCCGTTTCCCCGAGGCCGAGACGCTT
>CALAGN010000110.1 GCA_937891785.1 uncultured Octadecabacter sp. | reverse complement strand
GCAGCTTTAAACTGGTCTGAAAAGTTCCGTCGCTTTGTCATTCTCGTATCCATTCGCTCGGGTTGGATACATCTTAGCACGTTGTCCGAATTTGCCGGACCACTTCACTGATAATGCGGCGGCGTTGCAGCAGCAATACGACTAGCGACCCTAACGAGTGGACCCGTACAATTTCAGACGCCGCAGGTGAAACGCTTTATGCTAACAACTTGACCTGTCAGTCGGGCCGCGTAACAGCAAGGGGCAGCCATGGGGAGCAGTGCGGACATCCCCTGGCGTCAGTGCGCGGATGGAACGATCCAAGATAGCTTTACGTCAAGACCACCGCTTTGGGCCGTTTCGAGCACGATCTCGCACCCATGTGATTGCGCCATATCCTGCACAATCGCCAGTCCAAGGCCGGACCCTGACCGGTCAGGATCAAGCATTTTGCCACGCCCCATGGCCGTTTCGTGTTGGCCTTCCGGGATGCCCGGACCATCGTCTGCGACACTTAGGAATGCCCGATCATTGATGACGCCACCACGCACGACGACCACGTCAGTCGTCCATTTCAGGGCGTTGTCCAGAAGGTTTCCCAAGAGCTCTGTCAGGTCGAATGCGTCAAACGGGGCCGTCAAGGATTCCTGGACATCGATAACCCAGCGCACGTGTTCAGCCCCCGGCAGTCGTTCTAGTGCCTTACCAAGGCGCGCGACAATCGGTGCCACCGCAACATAAGTCCGGCTTTGTTGGCTATCGCGGCTGCGCGCCAGTTCCCGCTCGACGATATGCTGCATGTTGTCGATTTCGGCGTTCAGATCAATCGCGAGCGCCTTTTGCCCAACCTTGTCCATGTCACGCGAAATACCACGCATGATCGTCAAAGGTGTTTTCAGACCATGCGCCAAATTGCCAGCACTCGTGCGTACGCGGGCCAGTGACTGCGCGTTTCGATCCAGCAATTCATTGACCGCGCTGACAAGGGGGCGCACCTCGGTTGGGTAATCGTCAGACAGGCGCGTGTCCTGCACATAGGTAACCCGATTGACCTCGGCACGCACTTTCTCAAGCGGTCTAAGCCCAACCCGCGCGGTTAACCAACTGGCCGCCAACAGAAATAGACCCAAAATCGCCAGCCAGACCGCCGAGTTCGTTGTGAAGCCGGAAATCGAGACATCGAGTCCAGCCCGATCAAAAGCGACGGTCAGAAAAACCTGCTGGGTGCTATCACCTTCCCCAAGGGTCACGATCCAACTCGCCGTCGTGAACGCATCACCTGTGCCGGTCGTGACGTCCTGAAACATGACTATGCCGGACTGCTCGGGACGGGGCAAAACGAGCGGAGCCGCCCAGAAAGACGGCGACAAGATAGGCGCGTCGGTGTCGATGCTGATTTGCCAATAATACCCTGACAGCGCCTGTGCAAAACGCGGATCAGATAGCGGGGAGATTTCAATTTCGCCCGCGGCATTGACAGCGATGTTTCCGGTGAGCATCAAAAGGTAGGTCTCAAGCTCGTCTTGCACCCGATCTTCGAAATAGACCCGAAACAGAACGTTCAAAACGACGGCTGTCGCCGCAAGTGCCACAGCGGTCGATATAATCGCGGCCAGAAACAAACGCAGACCAAGCGACGATCTCATGTGGCATCTTCAGCGATAAGATAGCCAAAGCCACGTCGCGTTTCGATGAAGTTGCCGCCGATCTTGCGCCGCAACCGGCCAACCAGAACCTCGACCGCGTTGCTGTCGGGTTCTTGATCACGGTAATAGATGTTTTCGGCAAGGGTTTCTTGGCTGATCACCGCGCCCCGATTGTGCAAAAGATAGGACAAAAGCCGGTATTCCAGGGGCGTGACCTTCAATGGTCGACCGTCGACCGAAACCCGCATCTGTCGTAGATCAAGCTTGAGAGTTCCTACTTCCAGAATGGTTGATTTCTGGCTTGCCGTACGACGCAGGAGTGCGCGCAAGCGCGCGACCAATTCCTCCATTTGAAACGGTTTACCTAGATAATCGTCAGCTCCCGCGTCGATCCCTTCAACTTTTTCGTTCCAATTGCTTTTGGCGGTCAACAGTATGACGGGCATATCCAGCCCTTCCGCCCGCCAGTTGCGCAGCACCGACAGGCCGTCCAGTTTTGGAAGCCCGATGTCCAGAATTGCCGCCGCATAATTTTCGGTTGATCCAAGATACCAGCCTTTTTCGCCGTCTTCGGCGCGTTCAGGTATGAAACCTTCGGCCTCAAGAACATCTGAAATCAGGTCGGCGATCTTTGTTTCATCTTCAACGATAAGCACGCGCATCTAACAATTCCGAACGCTGATAATGCGTCCCGAGGCAGCATTGACCGAAACCGAAAGAACCGCACCACCACCTGCAACGATTTGCAATC
>CALAGN010000109.1 GCA_937891785.1 uncultured Octadecabacter sp. | reverse complement strand
CTGCTGATATTTTTCGGCCACACACGATCTTACGCTGGTCACCTGCGCTCCATATTTCCGCCCCATTTTTCAGTAGAATCAAAGTACTGCTAGGTTTCAAATCGCACAATAAACCCCAATTTCATGCATTGTTTCCACTGCATTTACAGTGATGTGCTCAATTCTACAATTTTGATGCACAATACTCCAAAACCCATCAGTCCACTTTTTTTCAGATCACGAGGGTCTAATCCTCTTAGCGGGGCCGGTGTGTTGTGGAATCGGAATTGAAATGTCTAAATCTGGTAAGTACGAAGATCCGCGGGATCTAATTGTCGACGGAACAAGTGTTCAGGATTTTATTTTTCCAAACTATGTCGACTATCAAGGCGACACAGTTGACGGCGACGATGGCGACGATGACATCATCTATGGCTACGGTGGCGATGACAGCATCATTGCTGGCGAAGGCGACGACGAAGTCTACGGCGGCGACGGCGACGATGTGATCGTTGGTGGTCAGGGCAACGACGATCTGTCCGGTGACTTTGGCAGCGATACCTTCCTTGGCGGGAATGGCGGAGATGTGGTTGTTGGCGGCGAAGACCCCGATGGCAGTGACATAGATGTGCTTGACCTGAGGGGTTCGGGTGTGGGTTTCATCACTTATGTTGGTGGCGACCCCGAGGCGGGCACCGTGACCTTCCTTGATAATTCGACCATGACATTCTCGGAAATCGAGAACGTGATCCCCTGCTTCACGCCGGGCACCGCAATCGCGACACCGCAAGGCGAACGTTTCGTGGAAGAGCTACGGATCGGCGACCGGATCATCACCCGTGACAACGGTGTCCAAGAAATCTGTTGGGTGGGCCGCAAAGAGATATCGGCCGAAGCGCTAGTCGCCAACCCGTACCTCAAGCCGATCTTGCTGCGCGCTGGGTCATTGGGCAACGGTCTGCCAGAACGTGACATGCTGGTATCGCCAAACCACCGGATGCTGGTCGCAAGCGAGAAAACGCAGTTCTACTTTGAAGAGCGTGAAGTTCTGGCAAGTGCCAAGCACCTCGCTGGGTCCGATGGTATCCACGCCGTGGACATGATCGGCACGGCCTATATCCACTTCATGTTTGAGCACCACGAAGTGGTTCTGTCGAACGGGACATGGACAGAAAGCTTCCAGCCTGGCGATTACTCGCTCAAGGGGATCGACTGTGCGCAGCGCAATGAAATCTTTGAAATATTCCCCGAGTTGCGTTCAAAGAGTGGCCTAGAAGATTATCATTCCGCGCGCCGCACGCTGAAAAAGCACGAAGCCAAGCTTTTGGTGAAGTCAGCGACCAGATAATGATAACCCGTTCCCGTTAGGGAGCGGATCCCACGGAAAAGGGCCGGAATGCGCACAGCGTCCTGGCCCTTTTGCTGTTTTCGTCAGATATATTGGCGACGATGACCTGTTGCTGCGGCGAGCCAATAGTCATGCAAGAGTCTGCTAACAGCCGATGCAAATCATTACATGCCCCGAATTGATCGGAGCGGAGCGACATATCGCACGATAAATTCAAAACGGACCGTCGTGCGTTGCTGGGCGTCGCGGCGGGGAGTGTTGCGCTTGGTGCAGTGACGGCCAGTCAGGCGGCACCGATCACCACCAACGCGAAAATCAGCTTTAGATGTTGTTTGACAATCGCGGGATCAACACCGCCATGCAGCACACCCTGAAATCCGTCGAGCCGGATCACAAGCGTGCGATGTTCACTGACAAAGACGGTTTTGATGTAAAAATGAAATATGACTATATCCACGTCCTCCTACCGCAACGCGCGCCCGACGTGGTCCGCGAGTCTGGCCCGTCATGGGCCGAAAAATGGACTGATCAGGGGCGGCGCGTTTGATGTGATCGTGCTGACGCTGGCCGTGAATGGTGCCACCGCCTTAAAGGCTACGGCTATGATCTGCGCAAAACCGCAGCAGGCACCGTTCAGATAACCCTGCGCGCGGGTAGCGATGTTTGCACGCTTGCGATCTAGCGACTAAGCGTGCGGCCTACGGCGTCTTTCCAGCCCTCATAGCGTCGCTCGCGCGTGGCCTGATCCATGGCCGGTTCAAAGCGCTGCTCCAGCGCCCATGATGCCGCGAAACCGGCTTGGTCGGGGTAGACCCCTGCCCGCATTCCTGCCAGCCATGCCGCCCCAAGCGCTGTGGTTTCAAGCACCTTCGGGCGATCAACGGGCGCGCCGATAATGTCGGACAAGAACTGCATCGACCAGTCAGATGCGCTCATCCCGCCATCAACGCGCAGCACTCCTGCATCTCCCGCATTGGGCCAGTCGGTATGCATCGCCTCAAGCAGGTCGCGGGTCTGGAATCCGACGCTTTCCAGCGCTGCACGGGCGAATTCCGCAGGCCCCGAATTGCGCGTCAGCCCGTAAATTGCTCCGCGCGCAGTTGCATCCCAATAGGGCCCACCAAGGCCGGTGAACGCCGGCACCAGATACAATTCCTGCGTCGGATCGGCGGTTTGCGCCAGCGCTTGGGTTTCGCTGGCCTCGCGGATGATTTTCAGCCCATCGCGCAGCCATTGCACCACCGCACCGGCGATAAAAATTGACCCCTCAAGCGCATAGGTCGGCTTGCCATCAAACTGATAAGCAATCGTGCCCAGCATCCGGTTTCGGCTTTCCACCAAGGTATCGCCGGTATTGAGCAGGGCAAAACACCCCGTGCCATAGGTCGACTTCAACATGCCCGGATCGAAACAGGCCTGCCCGATGGTCGCTGCCTGCTGATCACCGGCGACGCCCAAAATCGGGATTGGTGCTCCGAACAGATCAGGCTGCGTTGTGCCGAAATCTGCGGCGCAATCGCGCACCTCGGGTAGCATCGACATGGGGATATCAAACCGCGCGCATATGGTTTCATCCCAGCAGCCCTGCCGGATATTATACAACATTGTGCGCGCGGCATTGGTGGCATCTGTCGCGTGCACTTTGCCGCCCGTAAGCTTCCAGATCAGGTAGCAATCGACCGTGCCGAACAGCAATTCACCACGGTTCGCGCGGGCCTGTGCGCCGTCAACATGTGACAGAAGATATCGAACTTTGGTGCCGGAAAAATACGGATCAGCAAGAAGCCCGGTACGTTTGGTAATCTCGTCCTCGAACCCTTCTGCTTTCAACGTTTTGCAAAAATCAGCGGTGCGCCGGTCTTGCCAGACAATTGCATTATGGATCGGCTCGCCGGTTTTGCGGTCCCAGACAATCGAGGTTTCACGCTGGTTTGTAATGCCGATTGCCGCAATATCGCCGCTGCGCAAGCCCGCCTTTTCAATCGCGCCGCGACAGGTAGCCGCCACCGACGACCAGATATCGCTGACGTCATGTTCAACCCAGCCGCTTTGCGGGAAATACTGCGGGAATTCCTCTTGGGCTGTGGCTTTGATCGCCATGTCAGCGTCAAAAACGATCGCCCGACTTGATGTCGTGCCCTGATCAATCGCCAGAATATGGGTCATTTTGCGCCCTCCCCGTTCTGTGTCGAGGCCATGAATGTTTCTAATGCTGCGACCTGTTCCACCGATAACCTAAGGCCAATTTTACTGCGCCGCCAGATCACATCCTCGGCAACACGCGCGTATTCATGGGCCATAAGCCAGCGCACCTCGGCGGCGTGTAATGTCGCGCCAAAATCATCGCCAAGGTCGGCCGCAGTTGTCGCGCCATTCAGCACAGCCCACGCATCCGTGCCATAAGCGCGGATCAAACGCAGCGCCCAACGGTCACTCAGAAACGGATGTTCAGCAGCCAATCGCGCGACCAACGCGTCCTTGTCGGCTACTTTGAAATCGCCACCGGGTAGCGGCGCACCAGCGGTCCACACGCCTGTGCCGCCAATCAACGGCACCAGTTTGGCCAACGCGTTTTCGGCCAGTTTGCGATAAGTCGTGATTTTTCCACCAAAGACGTTCAGCAAGGGCGCGCCCTCATCGTCCCCAGAATAGTCCAAGGATAGCACATAATCGCGCGTCGCCGCTGTGGCCGACTTTGCGCCGTCATCATAAAGCGGGCGCACACCCGAATAGGTCCATACCACATCGGCGCGGGTTACTGGGCGCTTGAAATACTGCGATGCAAAGTCGCAAAGATAGTCCTGCTCGGCATCTGTCGCATAGGGTTTGACAGCTAAGTCATTTTGTTCCTGATCAGTCGTGCCAATCAGCGTAAAGTCGGTTTCATATGGAATGGCAAAGATGATCCGCCCGTCCTCGCCTTGGAAAAAGTAGCTGCGGTCGTGATCAAACAGGCGTTTCGTGACGATGTGACTGCCGCGCACAAGACGCACGCCGTCGCTGGTATCCAGATTGGTCACACCGCGCACGACATCCTCGACCCACGGACCGGCAGCGTTCACCAGGGCCCGCGCAGTCAGGGTTTTACCCCCCGCAAGCGTTACCTGCCACAGCCCGTCGACGCGATCCGCGCGCACAACTTTGGTCTGCGTCATGATCGTCGCGCCGCGCAGTTCTGCGTCCCGCGCGTTCAGGACCACAAGGCGAGAATCCTCGACCCAGCAGTCGGAGTATTCCCAAGCGCGCCTGAACTTTTCCTTAATCGGCTTGCCCAGTGGGTCGGTCGTCAGATCAATCGACGTGGTCGCAGGCAGGATCTCGCGCCCGCCCAAATTGTCGTACAGAAACAACCCGAGCCGGATCAGCCACGCGGGCCTGCGCCCCTTCATCCACGGCATGAAAAACGACAGCAGCTTTGACGTGGGCGTGTCCCCTTCAAATCGCATATCTTTGTGAAACGGCAGCACAAATCGCATCGGCCAGCTGATATGCGGCATCGCCTTAAGCAGCACCTCGCGTTCGATCAGGGCCTTGCGAACCAATCCGATCTCGAAGAATTCAAGATAGCGCAGCCCACCATGGAACAACTTGGTCGATGCGCTCGAGGTAGCACTTGCAAGATCGTTCATTTCGGCCAGCCCGACGCGCAAACCGCGCCCCGCGCCGTCGCGCGCGATCCCGACGCCGTTGATACCGCCGCCAATTATGAAAAGATCATAGTCTGCTTGCTTGTCCATCTGCCCGTCCTTGCTGCGCAGATCGTCATGCACCCGCACACTGGGACTGGCAAGTGATGACCGGATCAAGGTTCGCTGCAGGTTATGCGAAAATAAAACGAACCTATGAAAGCGACGGTTTACTGGCCCATTACGCATATGCCATGTTCGCATTATGACGCAACCGAACCCACCATCAACACCCGACCGCACGGCGGCGATTCTGTCCATTGCCAGATCAACGGGTAAGGTGACCACCCAAGCACTGGCCCAAACCCTCGACGTGACGGTTCAAACCATCCGTCGCGATCTGCGTGCGCTGGTGGCTGCGGGTGCTCTTGAACGGGTGCATGGCGGCGCCATTCTTGCCTCGGGTGTGGGTAATATCGGCTATGGGGACCGGCGCGCATTGCATCGCGATGCCAAGGCACGGATCGCGGCGCGGACCGCTCGCCTCATCCCGCATCGCGCGTCGCTGTTCCTCAATATAGGCACCACAACCGAGGCCGTGGCCAGCGCCCTGCTGCATCACATCGACCTGATGGTCGTGACCAATAATCTGAACGTCGCAAATATCCTTGCGGCAAACCCGCGCTGCGACGTGATCGTCGCGGGTGGGCAATTGCGCCGCTCTGATGGTGGGCTTGTCGGTGATTTGGCAACGCTAGCGATTGAACGTTTCAAGGTCGATTTCGCCATTATCGGCGCTTCGGCGATTGATCAGATGGGCGATCTGCTCGATTTTGACGCACAAGAAGTCCACGTCAGCCGCGCGATACTTTCGCAAGCCCGCCAGTCAATTGTGGTTGCAGATGCTTCAAAATTTGCTCGCAAAGCGCCTATGCGGATAGGCTCGCTTGCGCAGGCCGATTATTTTGTCACCGATGCGATCCCGTCCGAAAAGCTGACCATGGCCTGCGCGGATTGGGGCACCAAGATCGCGCTGGCCTAGCCAAAGCGATTGCGACCAGCCTCGCCGCGCGTGCAAAAGAACACCAGCAGCACAACCGTCATCACGAGAAACGCAATACCGCCAAGCCCGATCACCGACAGCGCTAGGGCCGATGGTTCGCCAGCGGGCGCGCCGCTGAGTGAAACGGCTATGCCAACGATAGGGACGACCAGAACGATATAGGCGACCAGACCCAAGTAGTAACTACCGACCCACCAGCCGCTGCGGCCAATGTCATGCAAGCGACGCACCGCGACGGAAAGACCGGGCAAAAGCACTGCCAATGACACAATCGAGTTGATCGGTGAGAAGTAGTTGCCCGGAAAGATAATGCCATCAACCAAGCCGCTGACAAATCCGATGAGCACGGTGAACAGAACGAAATACCAGTACTCGGACCTGCTGGCCCGCCCCGAAAAGGTGGCGTATTTGTTCAGGCAAGTATTGATTGCATCGCGAAACCCACGCGCAGGTGCACCGCTATAATTGGGCTGATCGCCCGATGGGCGCGCGTTTTGGGTCGGTGGCTGCGGCGGCACTGGCGGCATGGAAACCGGTGCAACGCCTTTGGAAATATCGAAATGTTCGGATGCGGCGACCCAACCATCAAGCCCATCGCGCCAGACAAGTGTCTGTGCGGAAACGGTGCCCGTATCGATCAGCCGTGCAATTTCGCCAGCATCGACTGGCCCTACGCGCGCGCCGTCGACCACATAATACCAGATGTTATTGCTCATCACTGACCCTTTGGTTGCAATTACATGGTGCCTAATAACCAGACCCAAACCGGCACGGCAAGCCGCCTAGCCGCGAAATCCCGTCGCCACGACAAACTTTTCCGAGCTGTCAGAGCGGGACGCGGGCGGCTTTACATGCACAACTTTGGTGAATTTCTGCTTGAGCAGCTTTTGCAAAGCCCCCTCGGCCCCGCCTGCCAGAACTTTGGCCACGAACGTGCCGCCCTCTTCGAGAACATCAAACGAGAAATGCGCCGCCGCCTCGCACAGGGCCATAATGCGGTTGTGATCGGTCTGTTTGTGCCCCGACGCGCTTGCGGCCATATCAGACAAGACAACATCGGCCTTGCCGCCCAGCCAGTCCTTCACTTTGATGTCCGCGTCATCTTCCATGAAATCGAGCTGATACAGCACGCAGCCGGCAATCGGCTCCATTTCCTGCAAATCAACCCCAAGGATTGTGCCAATCGCCTTGCCGGATCTTTCGCCCAAGGCGTTGATGCGCGGCACGGCCACTTGACACCAGCCACCGGGGGCCGCCCCCAAATCTACGACCCTTGCACCGGGCACGAGAAACCGAAATTTATCGTCCAGTTCCAATATCTTATAAGCCGCGCGCCCGCGATAACCATCGGTTTGCGCACGTTTGACATAGGGGTCGTTCAACTGGCGCTGCAACCATAAGGTCGAGCTCAGCTTGCGGCCACGTGCGGTTTTGACTTTGATCGTCAAATCGCGCATGCCGCGTCCGCTCGTGTTTTTTGTTGGTGTCTTGGCCATTGGGGCCTCACTGGCTGTTTTCCCCGACTTAGGGCAAATGACCCGAACACAAAAGGCTTTGCGCGATTGGCGCTTGGGTTTTTCGTTGATAAGACGGATGTAGGCGCGCGACATAAAGGGCAAAATCATGAATTTCAAGCGATCTGATTTTCCCGCAGGGTTCCGATTCGGGGCCGCCACGTCTGCCTATCAGATCGAGGGGCACAAATTTGGCGGTGCGGGCGCGACCCATTGGGATAGCTTTGCTGCGACCCTCGGAAATGTTGTGCGTCAGGAAAACGGCGCGTTGGCCTGTGATCATTATCACCGCTTTGAGGCCGACCTTGATCTGGTGTCGAATGCGGGCATGGATGCGTATCGCTTTTCCACTTCATGGGCGCGGGTCATGCCCGAAGGGCGCGGCGCCGTGAACCAAGAGGGCTTGGATTTCTACGACCGTCTTGTCGATGCCATGCTCGAGCGCGGTTTGCGCCCGTTTCAGACGTTATATCACTGGGAAATGCCCTCGGAGCTGGCGGATTTGGGTGGCTGGACAAACCCTGACGTGGCGCATTGGTTTGCAGACTTTGCCGAAGTTATCACCGCGCGTATCGGCGATCGCGTGGCAGCGACCGCCACAATCAATGAACCATGGTGCGTCGCCTATCTGTCGCATTTCATCGGCCATCACGCGCCCGGTCTGCGCGACATCCGCGCGACGGCCCGCGCAATGCATCATGTGCTAACGGCGCACGGCGCGGCGATGACGCGACTGCGCGAGATGGGGCAAGACAATCTTGGGATCGTGCTGAATTTCGACCACGTGCGCCCTGCCGTCAACACGAACGCCGCCGCGCAGGCCACCGCACGCCAAGACGCGATATTCAACCGTTGGTTCATCGAGGCAATCATTAAGGGCACCTACCCCGCCGAGGCTATGGAGGGGTTCGAGCCACAAATGCCAAAGGGCTGGCAAGACGATTTGGCGCAGATTTCCCAACCGATGGATTGGCTTGGTGTGAATTACTACGCCCGGCATCTGGTCGATGACGACAAAGGTGCGCCCTGGCCTGCCCTGCGTGATGTTCCCGGTGATTTACCTACTAATTCAATGGGATGGGAGGTATACCCCGAGGGGCTTTATGATTTTCTGACCTGTCTCAGCCGCGATTTAGTTGGCGACATGCCTATCTTTGTGACCGAAAATGGCATGCCCTGGAATGACGTCATCGAGAACGGCGCGGTGCATGACCCCGAACGCCAAGCTTATATCAATGACCATGTGGCCAGCATCCACCGCGCGATTGCCGATGGCGCGAATGTGCAGGGCTTTTTCTATTGGTCACTGCTGGACAATTATGAATGGGCCTTTGGCTATGAAAAGCGGTTTGGCATTGTGCATGTGGATTTCGACACCCTTGAGCGTCTGCCAAAAGGCTCTTATCACGCGCTCAAGGCCGCATTAGCACGCTAAATCAGAAAGATTATCATGACCCATCCTGCCAACACCTATTCCTTGGTTGCCGATATCGGTGGCACAAACACGCGCGTGGCCCTTGCAGATGGGCGGCGGGTTTTGCCTGAAACGATCCGGCGCTACAGCAATGTCGATTTTGCAGGGCTGGAAACTGTGCTGCGCCAATATGTGGCCGATGAAGGCGGGGTTGATCCATCGGCGGCTTGCGTTGCTGTTGCGGGGCCGGTACGCGATGGCCGCGCGAGCATGACCAACCTTGACTGGGCAATTGACAAAGAAACCCTCGCGCGCGCTACAAAAAGCGAAACCGTGGCGATCCTGAATGATTTGCAGGCGCAGGGGCATGCCCTTGGCCACCTTGATACCGCCAACATCCGAACGATCATTGCGGGGCCAGAAACCGAAACAGCTGCTGCCAAACTGGTGATCGGCGTCGGCACGGGGTTCAACGCGGCCCCCGTGTTTGAAGGCCACGGGGTACGCCTTGTGCCGCCGTCGGAATGCGGCCATGCCAACCTGCCGATCCGCACGCAGCGCGAACTTGCACTTTGCGAATTTGTGTCGACTGCGCACGGGTTTGCAGCGGTCGAAGACGTGTTGTCGGGGCGTGGATTGGAACGGGTCTACGCGTTCTTGGGTCACGAGGCCGCTGACCCGCGTGAGGCCAAGGCGCAAGACATCATGTTGGCCTGTGCAAATGGCACCGATTCGCGTGCCATTGAAGCTGCCCAATTATTCACGCGGCTCCTTGGGACAGTGGCGGGCAATCTTGCGCTTATTCAGCTCCCGTTTGGCGGAATTTATCTGGTGGGCGGTGTTGCGCGGGCCTTTGCCCCTTATTTGCAAGACTACGGCTTGGCCGAGGCATTCCGAGACAAAGGGCGGTTTGCCGGCTTTATGGGTAACTTTGGCGTGCATGTGATCGAAGATGACTACGCAGCCTTGACCGGCTCAGCCTGCCATCTTGTGGCCCTGCAAGACGCCACCTAACTGGTTTTCAAGCGTTGAAGAGCCGCCACGACCGCCGTTGGGCGCGCTCATCGGGTGTGTTATGATGGCGCCGGCTCGCGACGGGCCATTACGAATGGCAATGATGCACGGAAACTATCGGCGGGCGATCAAAAATGGTTACCTTCCAGCGAACTTGTGGCGCGTTATTGAAGTTGTTGTGACACGGTTGACGTCAGATCGTTAAGCGAGAACGGCTTTGGCAAGAATACAGAATTGGGGATTTGCACCTGATTTTCGCCAAACGCATCTTCGGCGTAGCCAGAAACGAACACGACTTTGGTATCGGGGCGCGTTGTCAAAGCCTCGCGCACCCAAGTGGGGCCATCTTTGCCCGGCATAATCACGTCTGTGACAAAAATATCGACCCTAAGGTCGGGGTCAGCCAACATATACAGCGCACTTTCGGCGCAATCCGCCTCGAGCACAGTGTAGCCGCGCAGGCGTAGCGCACGGCTGGCAAAGGCCCGCACTGGCGCTTCATCCTCGACCAACAGCACAACACCTTCTGCGCGCGCCTGTGGCACTGGCGTATCGACGACGGGCGTTTGAATGGGTGCTTCGAGCGGTTTTTCATGGCTTGGAAAGTAGAGGCTGAACGTGGTGCCCATACCCTCTTCGCTATCGGCAAAGATAAAGCCGCCTGTCTGTTTCACGATGCCATAAGCCGTCGATAACCCAAGGCCCGTTCCTTCGCCGGGGCGTTTGGTGCTGTAGAATGGCTCAAATATCTTGGGCATGCTTTCCGGTGAAATACCCGTGCCTGCATCAATCACCCGCACCACAACATAGTTGCCCGTCGGCACTGTTGCACGATCCCGTTTCAGGGGTGCTGACAGGGTCGCATTTTCTGTTTCGACCCGTATATCGCCGCCTTGGGACAAGGCATCTCGTGCATTAACAACGAGGTTCATCAAGACCTGTTCCAACTGGCGTTTGTCCGCGCGGATCGGCAATAAACCAGGGTCATGATCCAGCGTAAGGCGTACTTTTTCGCCGACCAAGCGGTTCAAAAGATGGGTCATTTCTGAAAATGTGTCACGCAGATCGAACACTTCGGGGCGCAAGTTCTGTTTGCGCGAAAAAGCCAGCAATTGCGCGACCAGCGATGCCGCCCGATTGGAGTTTTGATGGATCTGAACGAGGTCGCTATAGTCTTGATCGCCTTGATCATGCCGCAGCAACAGCAGATCACAATGGCCCGATATTGCCGTCAAAAGGTTGTTGAAATCATGGGCAACACCACCTGCCAACTGACCGATGGCCTGCATCTTCTGGCTTTGCACAAATTGCGCCTCAAGCGATTTCAGTTCGGTGACGTCATTAAGAACGGCAATCAGATGCGCGGTCTCGCGATCTCCCGCGGGGTTCAGCGTTACCTGCACAAAGGTATCTTTTTGCGCACCTGTACCGCGCAGAAACTGGGGGGCCAAACTGCCGCGGCCCTCGGCCACCTCTTGGAGCCAATCTATGATCGGGCGGCCCAACCCTTCGAGAAGGTCAGACAGACGCGATTGATCGGTGATCGGCTTTTTCAACAACACTCGCGCCTCGCGGTTTGATGCGATGACTTCGCCTGTCGCCGCGACCTTGAGCAGAGGGACAGGCAACTCTTCGATGACGTCCCAATCCGTCGCCATCACCTGGGAGACGAGGCTTACGCTCTCGATCCCCTCGCTTGGCAACAAGTAAACTTCGGACCGCCCACCGGTCCCATTTACCAGCGCCACAAGGCTTTGGATGGGGCCGCTCGCGGCTTCGACGCGATGCAATTTGCCAGACACCAAAGGCAATTGCGGAAATATCTTATCAAGCGATTTGGCGCGCCCACCTAGTAGGCGACGAAACGCCTCGTTCATGAAAAGGACCGTGCCCGATGGCCCTGCCGTCAACATCGGCAAGCTCAGCGCGTCTGCGGCTCGCCCCCCGCTGGCCTTATCGCCAAGGTCTTCAAGGCGCCAAAGGTAGGCAGACGCGTCAATCTGGTTCACCGTCAGGCGCACGTGCCCGCGACGCGTCACTATATCCTCGCGCGCAGAACCAAGCGCGTGGGCCTTGCTTTGCAAGCGAAACAGCGCCGCGGCAGGGTTGGCGAACAGATCCATGAATGTTTGGCCAAGCGTGTCAACTGCATGTTCGCTAAACCGCTCGCACGCCGCCGGATTCTTGTATGTAATTTCACCATCCGGGTCGGTCATAAAGCTGGGAGTTGTGTCGTTTTCAACAAACCCCGACACAGTGCGCACCATGACATCGTGGTGTGATTTTTTGCGCGTATTCATCACGGCTGACTAGTGCTGCCAGCGCCAGCAGCGTCGCCCCCGCCACCTGCGCGCCAAGCACCACCATAGTGTCAAGCAGCACGAATGACGCAGCAAAGGCCGTAGCGCCAAGCATGGCAAGTATCGGCACCTTAAGGGCGGCGGTAAATCCGTCGCGCCGTGGGGCGGCCTGGGATGTCAGTTCGATTTGCGTCACTCAAGTTGTCCTGCATCGATTCGCGTCATCCCCACTTCATCCCAGAAGTATTAAATGGCGCTTAATATGCCTTCAAATCTAAGGAAACACACAGGTAATGCAACCATTGGTTGCGTTTTAGGCCTGAATTATCACCGCAAGGTAGAACCCGTCTTGCGCTGCAGTGGGTAAAAGAACCAATTCATCAACCAG
The DNA here is from genome assembly GCA_937891785.1 of uncultured Octadecabacter sp. Lineage (GTDB taxonomy): Bacteria > Pseudomonadota > Alphaproteobacteria > Rhodobacterales > Rhodobacteraceae > SW4. The sequence goes on along the minus strand of CALAGN010000109.1, from coordinate 8,138 downwards.
TTTCCACGCAACAGTGCGACGCAAAAACGCATCGACTCGGTCACGGTTTTCCTGGGCCAACAAAGAACAGGTCGCATAGATCAACTGCCCGTCAGCGGCGACCAAAAGTGACGCTTTATCAAGGACATCGTCCTGCACCACCGTTAGTTCGTCAAGCCGCTCAGGTGTCAGCCGCCACTTGGCGTCTGGCGCGCGTCTCCATGTGCCGGTGCCCGAACAAGGTGCGTCACAAAAGACCGCATCGAACGGCGCGTTTTGGGCTAGTGTTGCTGTGTCCAGACAGGTGATCTCAACGCCTGCCCGCGCGGCGCGTGTGGGCAGGTCGCGCATCCGTGCGGGATCAATGTCATGGGCAAATACCTTTGCGCCGCGATCGGCAAAAGCCAGCGCCTTGCCTCCGCCACCCGCACAGTAATCAAGAACCCGCGCGCCTGATGGCAAGGCACAACGTGCCACGGCCCGTTGAGATGCGGCATCCTGAAGCTCGACCATACCGTCAAGATAGGGCGCTGACAATGCAACACGACGTTCATTTTCAGTAACTTGCAAGCCCATCTTAATGTCATCCAGCTGATCTGTTTCGATCCCCTCGTCGCGCAGCATATCGGCTGCCGCATCGCGGGTTGTTCGCATCAGATTGACCCGCAAATGCACCGCTGCACGGTGGCGCAGAATCTCGCAGGCCGCCTCGGCTTGATTACCTAGATCGACCGCTAGGCGTTCCATCAACCAGTCCGACATGTCGCAGCGCACGGACCGAGGGGCGGCGTCCAATGATTGACCGGCGCCATCGTCCGGCCCAAGCGGCGCGGGTGCGTGACCGTCACCAGTAAAAAGCGTTGCAGGATCAACAGTTAGTGCGCGTTGTTGGCCTACCATCACCGCCCGTCCGGTTTCACCGCCCCCCAACCAGCCAAACGACCGCCGACACCGCAATGCACTAAAGACGTGGTCGCGTACCGCTGCGCGATCCTTGGAGCCTGCAAAACGACTGCTGCGTGCCCATGCGGTTAGGGCGCGCTCCGCTGCGTCACCTGCAAAGATGTGGTCGAGAATCTCGATTGCCGCCGAGACGCGTGCGCCGGGGGTCAAAACGTTACCTGAAGAATGGCGCGTACCATGCTGATAACCCTACCCTATCCGGTAATTTGGCGATTCGCGGGTGATCTGCACATCATGCACATGGCTTTCTTTTAGCCCCGCGCCGGTGATCCTAACGAAGGTGCAATTCTTGCGCATGTCTTCGACAGTCGCACAGCCAGTATATCCCATGGCAGCGCGCAAACCACCGACCAGCTGGTGTACCACAGCGCCTGCGGAACCTTTATAGGGCACCTGACCTTCGATGCCTTCGGGGACAAGCTTGTCACTGGCGGCATCTTTCTGAAAATAGCGATCAGCCGAGCCGCGCGCCATGGCCCCAAGGCTGCCCATGCCACGATAAGATTTAAAGCTACGCCCTTGATATAAAATGATTTCGCCAGGGGATTCGTCAGTGCCCGCGATCATTGAGCCGACCATGGCGCAGGATGCACCCGCCGCAATGGCCTTGGCAAAATCACCTGAAAACTTGATGCCACCGTCAGCGATAATGGGCACATCGCCCGCAGCTGCAGCGCAATCCATGATTGCAGTAAGTTGCGGCACGCCGACGCCTGCGACCATCCGCGTTGTGCAAATCGATCCCGGGCCGATGCCCACCTTGACCGCATCAGCGCCCGCGTCGATCAGTGCGCGCGTGGCATCGCCAGTGGCGACGTTTCCGGCGATGATCTGCACGTTATTGGACATCGCCTTGACGCGCGCAACGGCTGCCAAGACCCCTTCTGAATGACCATGCGCGGTATCGATCACCACGATATCAACGCCTGCATCAATCAACGCCTCGGTGCGTTCAAAGCCGCTATCCCCTACGGATGTAGCCGCAGCAACGCGCAAACGGCCAAGCTCGTCTTTGCAGGCGGTCGGGTTTAGCACGGCCTGCTCGGTGTCTTTCAGGGTCAATAATCCGGTCAGTTTACCCTTTGCATCGGTGATCAGCAGCTTTTCGATCCGCTTGGCCTTCATTAATGAAATAGCTTCTTCGCGATCGGCAGGCTCGCGCAGGATCGCCAGATCGATCGATGTCATCATCGTCGCCACAGGTTGATCGTCGGACGTGGCAAAACGCATATCGCGGTTGGTGACGATTCCCATCACGCGGCCTTTTTCGTCAATGACCGGAAAGCCTGAGAAATTATAGCGGTCAATCAAGGCTTTGGCGTCTGCCAGCGTTTGATCGGGGCGTAGGGTCACGGGGTTATAGACGATCGCACTTTCAAACCGTTTGACGCGGCGCACTTCGCGGGCCTGTTCGTCAACGCTCAGGTTCTTGTGCAAAACTCCAATACCGCCGGCTTGGGCCATGGCGATAGCCATGCGGGCCTCGGTCACTGTGTCCATTGCGGAACTCAAAAGCGGGATGTTCATTGCAATTGCTTGCGTCACGCGGGTGCGCGTATCGGCGGTGCTGGGCAGGACAGAGGACGCCCCCGGCACAAGCAAAACATCATCAAAAGTAAGGGCCTCGCGAATCTCCATTATACAACTCCATGGATCGCTTCGTTTGGCACGTTCCTATCTCACATGAATGGTAGGGGTTAAACCTGTATTTGCATTGCCCCTTGCCAGACCATGTTTTTATGTCACCCTGCACGATATGCGAGAAAAGCGACTTCATATATGCGGTGATCCGCTGGCACGTGCCGCCGACCCTTTCTGTCAAGGCGTAGCGCCAATAATATCAACGCACGTGTCGTTGTTGAGTATTTTAGGTTCCAATTCGCGCCCGCGTTCGTAGGGCGGGATGCAAGATACCCCCCCCACGCCGCTCGGCGCGCCCGAACCGCCGCCTTGGCGCGTCGCCTTGCCGCGACTTGCCCTGCGCCTGTTGATCGTCGCGGTGCTGGTCTATCTGATCCATCTGCTGATGAACTGGGCGATGATGCAGGTCGATCTGCTTGACGAGGCAAATCGGACGCTAGCTTTTAATGCGGTGATCCTAGTGGCGCTGATTGGCTATGCGCTGTTGATCGCCGTTCCGTTTGTGCCCGCAATTGAGATAGGCATTGCATTGTTGCTGATGCGCGGCGCGGAGGTGGCGCCGCTGGTTTATATTGCAACGCTTCTGGGGCTGATGATTGCATTTACGGTCGGGCGACAGGTGCCGCTTGTCATCTTGCGCCGCACGTTTACCGATTTACATATGCGCCGCGCCAGCCGGTTGATTGATGCGATCCGCGTTGTGCCGCCCGAACAGCGCCTTGATCACCTGCGCGACGCCCTGCCCAAAGCACTTGGGCTGGTGGTGGTGAACTATCGCTATGTCATCCTTGCGCTGCTGATCAACATCCCTGGCAATGCGCTGGTCGGCGGCGGAGGTGGCATTTTGCTGACGGCCGGCCTGAGCCGCCTGTTCAGCTATCGCGCTACATGTGTGACATTGGCGATTGCGACCGCGCCAGTTCCACTTTTCGCCTGGCAATTTGGCACAGGTTTTTTGATGTAACGCCGCTACTGGTATGCGATATGACGCGGGCAGTCTTTCGATTACGCGTAACCCCGTTATCTTGCCCCATAAGAACCCGACAAAGGCGCAGTACATGACCAACGATCCCCTTGTGATATTTACCCCTTCGGGCAAGCGCGGGCACTTTCCCGTCGGCACCCCAATCCTGACAGCTGCACGCCAATTGGGCGTCGATCTGGACTCGGTCTGTGGCGGACGCGGTATTTGCAGCAAATGCCAGATCACGCCGTCTTACGGTGAGTTTGCCAAGCACGGCGTCACCGTGGATGAAAACGCCCTGTCCGAGTGGAACGCCGTCGAAGCGCGATATGACGAAAAACGTGGCTTGAAAAAAGGCCGCCGTCTGGGCTGTCAAGCGAGCGTGCAGGGTGATGTCGTGATCGACGTGCCCCCTGAAAGCCAAGTGCACAAGCAGGTCGTGCGCAAACGCGCCGAAGCGCGTGATATTATCCTTGATCCGACAGTGAGCCTTTATTACGTGGTCGTAAACGAACCCGACATGCATGACCCAAGCGGCGATCTGGAACGCCTTACAATGGCGCTCAAGGATCAATGGGACATAGATGGCGTAAGCGCCGATCTGCACATCCTTGGCATCATGCAGCCAATCCTGCGCAAGGGCGAATGGAAGGTCACTGTCGCGCTGCATCAGGGCCGGACGGGTGAACCGCCACGCATCATGCACCTTTGGCCGGGGTTCTACGAAGGTACGATTTACGGATTGGCCGTCGATCTGGGGTCGACCACCATCGCGGCACACCTGTGCGATCTGCGGTCGGGCGTTGTTGTTGCTTCGTCCGGCATCATGAACCCGCAGATCCGCTTTGGTGAGGATTTGATGAGCCGCGTCAGCTATTCGATGATGAATGCTGCGGGTGCTGCCGAAATGACCAACGCAGTGCGTGCGGGCATGAACCAGCTGTTTGACCAGATCGCGAGCGAAGGCGAAATCGACAAGACCCTGATCATGGATACCGTGTTCGTCTGCAATCCGGTCATGCACCATCTTTTCCTTGGGATCGATCCGTTCGAACTGGGCCAAGCGCCTTTTGCCCTCGCCACATCGGACGCTATCCGCCTGAATGCGCGCGATCTGGGTCTTGATATACACCCCGCTGCCCGCACCTATCTGCTGCCATGTATTGCGGGCCATGTGGGGGCCGATGCCGCTGCTGTCGCGCTATCCGAAGCACCCGACAAGTCCGACGATCTGGTGCTTGTCGTCGATGTGGGCACCAACGCGGAAATCTTGCTGGGAAATCGCGAAAAGGTGCTGGCCTGTTCTTCGCCCACTGGCCCGGCATTTGAAGGCGCACAAATCAGTTCCGGCCAGCGCGCCGCCCCCGGTGCAATCGAACGTTGCGAGATTGATCCCGTGACGAAAGAGCCACGCTTCAAGGTAATCGGCAGCGATCTTTGGTCAACCGAGGACGGGTTCATGGATGCCATCGCCACGACAGGCGTTACCGGCATTTGCGGATCAGGAATCATCGAAATCGTCGCAGAAATGCGCATGGCGGGGCTTGTCGATGCCCCCGGTCTGATCGGATCGCCTGAACAGACGGGCAGCGACCGGATATTCCTTGATGGGCGCACGCATTCCTACATGATTTATGACGGCAGCGCAGATGGCGGCCCCGTGATCACCGTCACCAACCGCGATATCCGCGAAATCCAGATGGCCAAGGCCGCCCTGTATTCCGGCGCGCGCCTTTTGATGGATAAATTCGGCGTCGATAAGGTGGACCGGATCGTGCTGGCGGGTGCGTTCGGTGCGCATATCAGCACGAAACACGCGATGGTTCTGGGCATGATCCCCGACGCGCCGCTGGATAAGGTCACATCGGCTGGCAACGCCGCTGGCACAGGCGCACGCATCGCCCTGCTGAACCGCGCCGCACGGACCGAGATCGAGGCAACCGTGCGCGAGATCCACAAGATCGAAACGGCAATCGAGCCGCGCTTTCAGGAGCATTTCGTCAACGCGTCGGCTATTCCCAACGCCGTCGAACCCTTCCCGATTCTTAATTCCATCGTCACGCTGCCCACCGCAACGTTTAACACGGGCGGTGGCGGTGATGGCGGTCGGCGCAGGCGGCGGGGTTGATGGGATTTGACGCGCAGCCCACGTTAAACGGCGACAGCTTGACCCTGCGCCCCCTTGCTGCGGGCGATTATGACGGGCTGTTCAATGCAGCCAGCGCCCCCGAAACATGGGCCGGCCACCCCGCCCGTGACCGCTATAAGCCGGAGGTATTTAGCCCGTATTTCGACATGCTGCTCGCCAGTCGCGCGACCCTTGTGGTGATCGACACTGCGAACGGCGAAATCATCGGCTGTTCGCGCTATTACACCGCCCCCGACATGCCCGGCACGATATCCATCGGCTTTACCTTCCTTGATTATCGCTGTTGGGGCGGCACCGTGAACGGCGCCCTGAAGGCGTTGATGCTTGCCCATGCCTTTGCCGATTTCGACGCGGTCTGGTTTCATATCGACCCCACCAACATCCGCTCGCAAAAAGCGACGATGAAACTGGGCGCGGTGCATGCTTACGACGCCGCGCTTACCCTTGGGTCAACGCCCGCACCGTGGCAAATCTATCGGCTAGATCGGGCCGTGTGGCGGCCATGAAACTGGACGAGCCACACCACCCCCGCCCTGACGATGCAGACGCGCGCAAGGCAGTGAAACCCGTCATCTGCTACCCGCCCGAAACCCTGCCTGCGCCTGATCTGGCGGCCCTGACCGCGCTGCGTAAATCCGCAACCAAATCCGCCGCGATCTCTGTGCTGCCCCGCGATGCCGCCTGCATCGATGTGCCCGCCGGTTGCTTTTTCCGCATCGTGTCGGTGCAAGGTGCGCAAGTCGGCGATCTAAACCTGTGGAACACTGCCGACCTATCCGAGAAGTTCTATTCCGGCAAAACTCGTGCGCTGCACGGCACCCACCTGTCCACGGGCGATAGGATGTGGTCGTCGTTTCCGACCCTGCGCCCCATGGCGACGATAACCGACGACACGCTCGACTGGTATGGCTTCGATGATTTCGGCGGTTCGGTGCATGATGTGATCGGTACGCGTTGCGATCCATACACAGGGCAACTGCTGTCGGGCCAGCCCTACCACTATTGCTGCCATTCCAACCTGACGCGGGCCTTGGCGGCGCATTGTGACCTGCCGCTGACGGTTGCCGAAAGCCACGTTCATGACGTCCTCAACGTTTTTATGTGCACTGGGTTCACCCGCGACACGGGCCAGTATTTCATGAAGGCCAGCCCCGTGCGCCCCGGTGATTATCTTGAATTCTTCGCCGAGATTGACCTGACGGTGGGCCTGTCCGCCTGCCCGGGCGGCGATTGTTCATCCGAACACACCTCTGATTCCGCTTCGTGTTATCCGCTGCTGATCGAAGTCTATGATCCTGGCGAAACCGCGCGCGCCGCCCACAAGCCACCCGCGCCAAACGCCTATGATCGCAGCCACGCAACCCGCTAGACCCCATTGACGCCCCCCGACGCCGCGTCTATTTCAACTGCGAACATGCGGGTATGGTGAAAAGGTATCACGAAAGCTTCCCAAGCTTCAGTTACGAGTTCGATTCTCGTTACCCGCTCCATATAACCTCATAAAACTTTGTTTATAAGTTGTAATTTAGATAAACTCTAACATTACCCGCCCAAAAACCCGCCCAAACAGAAACGCTTATTTTTGCTGCCTGTCTCTCCACCATAATACCTGATAAGATATTGATATTTATATAAATATATTGATTACGTTTCTAGGTGCCATAATAGGAGCCTAATGAATAACGGTTGCTGAACAAAGCTATTCACTCAGTCGCCGTAAATTTGAAGGTAGTTTGCACGAAATTTTATTTCGCGGAATGCGCATTAATTGACACAAAGTGTAGAGGTTTTCACGGAGTGTGCGATCACTTGCTTGGAAAACTGGGGTCTTAACCATTACACAACACCCGCTCACAGATAGCTGCATATTTCATGGATTTGGGGGCGTCAAGATGACTATCACCGGTAGTGCGAAAGAGGTCACTCTTGGCCCTTCACCCAACCGAACGAGCGCGACAAGTTGATGGACTGAGACTTAATCAATCTTATTGCTCTTTGCGAGGTTGCACGACGGACAACCGATCTGCCCATTTGCCACCGTCGTCTTGCCTCCATGCGAGTATGGTTTGATGTGATCGGCATGCCACTCACCCCACGACAACTTTTCACCGGAACAGTGGGTCTTGATCTCACAATGGCCTGAGCCGCGTCGGAAAATCGCCAACCGCTGCTCGAAGCTAAACGTCCTAATGGGGTCCTTTAGCTCGATGTTTGGATAAGCCGAGAAAAATAGCTTTTCCAAATACTCCAACCGGCTACGGATCGATTCCTCAGCGTCTGTGGAATAGCTCGTCAGGCGCTTATATTCGACCAGTGCAGGATCGCGGCTTTCCTCGTCTAGCCTGTCGTTCTCACGTCGGTCGGTCTCAAATGCAATGAACCACTTTCAGATTGCGGCTTACCTTCCTCAGTCTGGCTTCTCAGCCGGACGACACCGTGTTC